>NZ_CAFJ01000468.1 GCF_000239795.1 Bradyrhizobium sp. STM 3809
TCGACCATTTGTACGGCAGGGAAGAAACGTCCAAGTCCGTTCTCTGCTAGAAACGTATTCAATGGCGTTGGGAAATAACGGCAGGATGGTTGCAGCGTGCCGCTCTCGCCGACCAGGCGAACGCCAAGCACCCCGCAACGAGGGTGGCCATCCATATAGGAGATCGTCTTCGTCAGCGTGTCATCGGCAACGAAGGCGTCGGTATTGAGCAGCAGAACGTAGCGGCCGCGGATGCGTGGCAGCGCTTGGTTGTTGGCGCGTCCAAATCCGACATTGGTCGTATTGGCAATCAGCTCAATGGCCGGATAGTCGCTCTTGAGGACGGCGACGGAATTGTCCCGCGAGGCGTTGTCGACGACGATGGTCTGCATCGCGAGCGTTCGTCGCGCCGCGTACAGGGCGACAAAGACGCGTTCCAGAAGATGCTCGGTGTTGTAGTTGACGAGAACCACGGTGACGTCGCAATTGTCGGAATGAACGAAGTCAGCTTCGTTCCCGTCTGAATCGGCTTTCGTGGCGACGCTCACGGTTGACGCTCGCCCTCAGGTCGTTTGCTCTGGTTGAAGCCAAATGCCGTGGAACCGGCCTCAACGTCCTTGGTGATGACGGCATTCGCTCCGATGCGCGCATGGGAGTGGATGCTCACAGGTCCCAGGATCTTGGCTCCCGCACCGACGTCGACATGATCGCTGATCGTGGGAACGGCGCTGCCGCCTTCGATCGAGCCAATCGTAACCTGCTGAAACAAAAGGCAATTTACGCCGATCTGGGCGTCGGGGTGGATGACGATCCCGTTCGGGTGTGGAATCAGGAGGCCCCCTCCGATGTGGCTATTGAGGGGGATATCAGCCCCTGTAACGACGCTCCAGAAGCGATGGCGAAGAACCAGAACCTTGCAGCAGATGGTAGCGAAGGGTCCGCCGCGGCGCTGCCAATATTGATATCTGCGCACAGTGAGCAGCAATTTTCGACCGGGGTCCCAGAACCTCAGCGGTCGTTCTCGTGACCAGTCGGCAATGGCAGGTCTGTCTTGGCCGTCCAATTGGTTTGGCCCCCTGCACAGATCGTGAGACGATCCCACCAGCATCGCGCCTAAAATCTTTCAAGTTTCTGAGCGCGATACCGGCGGAGAAACACGTTTCCCCTTTCCGGGTCATGCTCTAAGAACAGCCGTTCTGCCTTAGCGGCTGGTCGAGTTTCCGACAAGCGGTGATCGGCCGTCGTGGAGGGATCGCGGCAAGCGCTGCCGATGATGTCTTGTTTCAATCCCGCCAGCGCGGGCATGCTTTGGACCGAACGATGAGTTGGATTTTCATTCCATTCGAGGTGCTGGCCATTGCCTTGGCGCTGTCCGTTCTCGTGTTGTTCGTCGAAATCCTGGCCGGCTGTTTGCACGAGAAGTGGCATGTGCCCGTAAGGGGAGAGCGCCCCCGCGTCGTGGTGCTCATTCCCGCTCACAATGAGGGTCTTGGCATCACGCCGACCATCAACGATATCCGTCCTCAGCTTCGACCGGGTGATCGCCTTCTTGTCATAGCCGATAATTGCAATGACGACACGGCAGAGGTCGCGCTCGCCAATGGCGCCGAGGTGATCCGCCGGAATGATACCCGCAACCGGGGCAAGGGGTTCGCGCTCGACTTTGGCCTGCGCGGCCTGGCGATGGAGGATCCAGATATCGTCATCGTCATCGATGCCGATTGCCGCGTCGACAGCCGTGCGATCGATGTGCTGGCCAGCGTTTGCGCCGCGACCCGGAGGCCAGTTCAGGCCCGGTATCTCATGTCAGCTCCAGCAGGAGCTACAGTCAATCATCAGATTGCCGAGTTCGCCTGGCGCATCAAGAACGACCTGCGGCCGCGGGGACTGCACGCATTCGGCCTTCCGTGCCAGCTGATGGGAAGCGGCATGGCATTTCCGCGCCGTGCCCTCGAAAGCGTCAAGGTTGCGTCCGGGCATTTGACGGAAGATCTCGAGCTCGGGCTCCTGCTGGCGTCGTCCGGTCAGGCGCCCCTGTTCTGTCCTGCCGCCCATGTCACAAGCGTGTTCCCATTGACCAAAGATGCTGCGCGGTCGCAGCGGCAGCGCTGGGAGCATGGTCATCTGGCGATCCTGATTAAGCGGGTCTGCCCAATGATAGGCAGAGCCCTTATCGAGCGTGATGTCGACCTCCTGGCTTTGAGTCTCGACGTCGCTGTGCCGCCGACCGTCCTCCTCATCCTTCTGACGATGGTGGTCACCATGGTCAATGGAACCGCTGCCGTACTTGGGGGCGGCTGGGTGGGCGTCTACGTGGGATGCGCAACGCTATTCGCCCTCGTGGCTGCGATCCTGATGGCCTGGAACGCGCGCGGTCGCGACCTCATCACCCGGAGCAGCCTTCGTGCGATTGGTCCCTATCTCGCAGCCAAAGCAGGGATATATGTCCGGGCCTTTGCGCGCGAAAAGGCGTGGGTCAGGACGACCCGAGGCGGAGGGCACGGGTGAGTTCTGCAGACCAGAATCTCACGAAGCCGAGCCCTTCGGGATCAAATTGGGCTTTTTAAGGGCGTGTTTGTGTTTGATTTTGCTTGACCGGCGGTGCTCGCTGTCGTTTTGTCGCAAGCATATTCAACTGATAGAAAGCAGTGGTTTGCAGGCCGAGCCCTCATCATCAGAACAGGACGGCTCCGTCTCATTGGACGATCTGGATCGCGAAGTTTACGGAATCCTGGGGATTCCGATTGACGCGGTCGGGCTCGAGGAGGTTGTGCGTCGCATCGGTTCCGCGCTCCGTAGCGATGAGCCATATCTGATCTCGACCCCGAATCTCAATTTTCTGGTGACAGCACAAACGGACGCGGCATTTCGGGAGTCGCTGCTGATGAGCGACCTGTGTCCGGTGGATGGCGTCCCGATCGTTTGGATATCCCGGCTGATGGGCATCCCGATCAAGGGGCGTGTTGCCGGCTCGGACATTTTTGACCGGCTGAAGTCTGGCCCACAAGGATCAGTGAAGGTCTTCTTGTTTGGCGGTCCCCAAGGAGTGGCGGAGACGGCCGGGCGTGTGCTGAACGGTCAGTCGAGCGCGGTTTCCTGTGTCGGATCTTTGTTTCCGGGATTCGGTTCCGTCGAGGAGATGAGTAGCGATGAGATCATCGAGGCGGTCAACGCCTCGGGAGCCCGTTTTCTCGTTGCCTCGCTGGGAGCGCAAAAAGGGCAGTCGTGGCTGCGGACCAACCACCATCGTTTGCGAATTCCCGTTCGCTCTCATTTGGGCGCCGCTATCAATTTTCAGGCTGGCCTTCTCAAGCGCGCCCCTCTGATTGTTCGAAAGTCCGGCTTCGAGTGGCTTTGGCGCATCAAGGAGGAGCCGTATCTCTGGCGTCGCTATCTGCACGACGGAAGCGTTCTGTTGCGTCTGATGTTGTCCCGTGCCTTGCCGCTTGCCTTGGCGCCCATGCTGCGGAGATTTGGGGCAAAGGAGCAGCGTAGGCTTTCGGTGTCCATGTGCCCGACCAGCGATCGCGCGCCGACCATATTGCTGGCCGGCGACGGTGTTGCGGAAACGGTCGGAGAAGCTGTGCCTTCGCTGCGCGAGGGGATCCGACAGGCCACAGAGCTGACAATCGATTTAGCCCAGCTGAAGTCGATCGACGCGCGTTTTCTGGGTCTGCTGCTGATGGTGCGGAAATCGATCCTGCAAAAAGGCGGCCGGCTGGTTTTTGCCAATAGCTCCCGGCGAATTCAGCGCGCCGTCAGGCTCCACGGCTTTGGTTTTCTACTGGACTCCGACGCGCACCATGCAGTAGCGAAGACCCGTGTTCTGCGGCGAGAGGACGACGAGCAAGTCGCATCGCCGGCCAATTTTCAGGTAAGTCGGTAACGTCGGTTTCCGCCAGAGGGTGTATTCTATGGTCCGCGTACTTGGCGCTCGGCGCGTCGGCTGCGTCGTCGTAGCCCTGCTCATGGCCATGCTGACCGGTTGCGGGTCGCCCGAGAAGCGGTCCCAGGACTATTATGAACGCGGCCTGGCGCTCGTCGAGAAAAACGACGATCTGAACGCGCGCGTGGCGCTCTCGACCTCCCTGAAGTTCAACAGCAATAGATTGGACGCGCTGCGGGCACTTGCTGCGATCGATGAGCGACTGAAGGATACCGGCGGCCTGTTTCAGGTGTTGCGGCGCATCGTCGAGCTTGATCCGAAAGACTTCGATGCCCGACTCCGATTGGCCAAAATCCTGTTCGCCAATAACGGCAATGACGCCGCTCTGAAGCTGCTGGATAGCGCGAGCCCCGAGGACAAGGGCCGCGCAGACTATCGTGCCCTCCGTGCAGCGATTTTGTTCAAGGCCGGGGATCCAGCCGGAGCGGTCAGGGAAGCAGAGCAGACGATCCGCCTCGAGCCGGGTAATTTTGACGCTTTGCTCGTGCTCGCCAGCGCGCAGGCTGCGCGTGGAGAGGCCGATGCTGCGTTGCAGTTGATCAATCAATTGCCCTCAGCATCGCAAGACGATCCGCGTGTTCTTGCCTTAAAGGTGGTGGTCTACGGCAGAAAGCGTGATCTCGGGCAAATCGAAATCACACTAAAAAAGTTGATCAACTTCAAGCCTGAATTTCGTGAGCAACTGGTCAACCTCTATGTCGAGGAGCGACGGCTCGACGAGGCAGAAAACGAACTCCGTTCCGCAGCGGCCGCCAGTCCGGCCGATGTCGCGACCAATCTCCGATTGACGCGATTCCTGTCCAGCTTCCGCAGCCCGACGGCCGCGCGGGAGCAATTGGAAAGTCGGATCAAGGCCGGAGGTGATGCCTTCCCCTACCAGATGGCTTTGGCAGATCTGGACTACGTACAAGGCAATCTGGATCAAGCAACCAGTGTGCTTGAATCCGTGATCAAGGCGGCTACCCCGGAGCGGGCGCTCTCGGCCAAGAACAGGCTGGCGCAGGTTTACGTCAGGCGCGGCAATACGGACATGGCCAACAAGCTTCTCTCTGAGGTGCTTGAGAAGGACCGCCGCAACACAGGTGCGCTCAAACTGCGCGCTGCAATGCGCCTGGATGCGGGGCAGGTGGATGGAGCCATCGCCGATTTGCGCGAGGCGCTCAACAACGAGCCCAAATCACCCGAATTGCTGTTGATGTTCGGCGCCGCCTTCGAGCGCAGCGGCAAGGCAGAGTTGGCTGCGCGCCAATATGCCGATGCGGCGAGGTTTTCCAACTTCGCGCCGCCATTCGTGCTTCCCTATGCGACATTCCTCCAAGGCTTGCCGGACCTCGCCCAGGCCGAAAACGTCTTGCTGGAGGCGATCGCCAGAAACCCGCGGAGCATGCCTCTCCTGCAGGCCCTGGCGCAGGTTCGGATTGCGCGCAAGAATTGGGCTGGGGCATTGGCTGTCGCGGACTTTATCCGTGGCGGCGAGGACAGTGCCGCCATCGCAGATCAGATCCGTGCTGCCGCGCTGGCGGGGCAGAACAAGCTAGAAGCCAGCGTCGCTTCGCTCGAAGCAGCGCACACCGCTGCTCCGGAGGCATTTCGTCCTGCAGCATTGCTCGTTGCCGCCTATTTGCGCTCTGGCCGACCCGAAAAAGCAGAGGTTCTGCTCACAGATATGCTGAAACGCCGCCCGGAGGATTCTGGCCTGCTCCTGCTGATGGGCCAGACGCAGTCGGCCAAGGGTAGAGCCGAGGAAGCCAAGACAATTTTCAAGCGGGTCATCACCCAAGAGCCGAAGAACGAGGCGGGCTATCGCTTGCTTGCTGAGGTGTTTGTCCAGGAGAAGAGCTTCAACGAGGCCGCCGGTGTCTTGAAGGACGGGCTCAAGGAGAATCCCAACAATCTGAATCTCAGGCTCAGCCAAGCTGGCTTGGCCGTGTCGCGCGGCGACAATGATGGGGCCATCTCCGGTTACGAAGCAGTCCTGAAAGACGACCCGAATGCGCTTCTCGCGGTCAATAATCTCGCAAGCCTCCTGTTGGACGAGAGGACCGACAAAGCGAGCATTGATCGCGGCATTCAATTGGCTGAGCGTCTCAAGAGCTCGGATCTGCCGCAGTTTCAGGACACCTATGCTTGGGCGCAGATCAAGCGCGGCAATACGGCGGAGGCAATTAAGCTTCTTGAAGGGCTCGTGGCGCGCGTGCCCAGCTTTTCGGCGGCACGCTTTCATCTGGCGCAGGGGTATCTAGCCCTTGGTCGTGGTGCTCAGGCCAACGAGCAGCTCAAGCTTGCCCTTGGAGCGGAGCCGGATGGAACGCCCCTCAAGGACAAGATTCGCGCGGCAATCAGGTGAGAATGCTCAATTATCCAGCGGGATAATGGTCGCGGTCTTGGCTACGGTCACCATCAGGCTGTTGGAGCTTGCCGCGCCGCCATTGTTCAGCGGAAGGCCCGTCAATGGATCAAGCAGAACGCTGCCTGTTGTCGCCGTTCGGTGAAGGTAACGGTAGGTCAACGAGGCATTCCAATCGCGAGCGAGTTGGTAGGCATATGAGACACTGCCGGAGACGAAATCGTTGGTCGCTCCGGACGAGGTCTGGCGAGAGATATCGCCAGCGACCGAAATGCTCGACCGCGCATTGATGGTCCGGGTCACGCCTGCACGAAGTGTTGTTCGCTTGGTCAGGGCGCCCGTGATGGCCGGCGACGTGGTCTGTGCCGCCAATACGTTCAGGGTCGTATTCTTGGTGATCCGGTAAATGGCATGTGCGTTGGCAACGAAGCCAACCGACGATCCTCCAGCCACGATCGGCCGCGCTGGGCTCCCGAGCGGGAACGCAGGCGTGCCGGCGTCGGCCGTTGCATAGACGGCACCAGCATTCATCCCGTATGAGAATACCGGAGAGAACGATGACTCGAAGCCCGCCGTGCTGGTCACGAGCACAATGTTCGAGCGCGGGGTGGAATCGTAATTCAGCCACTCTGCTTGAGAAGAGACCGAGACGGTCGTCAGCGGATCGATCCGATGACTCCAGCTCGCGGAGGCCGTAGAGTCTGTAAACTGCGTCCCGCTGCTGGCAGGGTCGTAGGCCGTTAACACTGAGCCAAGCGAGAATGAAACAGTGTCGAGGGCAGACAGGCTCCGCTGGATGCCGCCTCTCACGGCAGTCCGGTTGACATCGCCATGAACCGTGGTCGGCAGGCCGAGATCGCCGAGAACGGCCACGACCGCGCTCGAGCGTCGAAAACTGCCATCCAGGAAGTTCTTGTCGCCCGGCACCTTGCCCTGGGTTTCGTAGCGTGCGGTGACGCCGACCCAATCGGACTCGGTCTGCGTCGTCCCATTGGTGCCGCCCCAATACTTTCGATAGCCAACATCACTGTCGACGGTCAGGCGTGAAGTTGGAGTTACGGCAACCGCATTGGCGGTCACAGTGGTGTAGGAGCCGAAGGTGCCACCTGCCAGCATGTTGCGCATGAACAGGTTGTCATTGAACTCGACGGTTTCACTCATCGTTGAGCTCAACGACCAATCCCATGCCAGGGCAGGGCAGGGCAGGAGCCCGACGAAGGCCGCAACAACCGGCGTAATCCTTCTTATCCGCGCAAACTCGATCATGGCCTACTCCAAGAAGCCGCGTTCCGGCACAATGATCACGTCGCCGGCTTGGAGTGCGATATTGGCTTCAGGGTTCCCGCCACCCTCGTAGCTCTTGTAATCGAACGAGAAGATCTGTTCGCTGGCGCCGGTGCCGCGGCGGACCTGGATCCTTCGGCGTGCCGCAAACGGCCCCAGGCCGCCTGCGAGCGATAGTGCCTGCACCAGAGTCGTAGCCTGCCGAATTGTATAAGGCCCGGGACGGAGAACCTCGCCGGTGATGAAGATCTTGGGCTTCAGGTCATCTTCAGGAACATCCGGCTTGGCCGCGCTGGTGAGCGCAACTGTGACTTCTAACTCGCCCGCGTCCTTGTAATTGCGCTGCAGCCGGCTTTTCAGCACCCGTTCCAAGCGTTGGGGCGTTAATCCACTCACCTTGATGTGTCCCGCCAATGGGAAGGCGATTTGTCCGTTGGGGTCCACGACAACCGTACGGTCAAACTTCGGGTCCTGCAGCACGGTAATTGACAAAGTGTCGCCAGGCTTGAGCGTGACCGGAGGAACGTCGGAACTCTGGCCAAAGCTCGCGCTTGCCCAAACTAGCAGAATTCCGGCCCATACAATCAGTTTACGCATTTTCCGCTCAATCTGCCCGTGCAGACGCAAAGCAATTTTGTGTCAATTCCGCGCCCACTATGGATAGCGAGGTCCTATGGCGCAAGCCTGAACCGCTCTTCGTAACGGTGTTGTGGGTTCTCAATCGGTCAAGAAAACCTCTACTTTACTTGTACTTAGCGATTTTGGACGGTTTGTGTAGCGGCAAAATGCTGAACTGTTGCTTATCTGCAATAACATCCTCGACGACAGCTCCCGAGATGACGTCGATGCCGTTCGCATATCCATATACCAGCGCTGTATCGCACAGGATGTTGATGGTCCGCGGCACCCCTCCGCTGGCTTCCGCGATCTTTGCCGCAGCGTCGAGGGTAAACATGATGCGGTCCGAGCCTGCCTCCGTCACTCTGAACGCAATATAATTGGCGACCTCGCTCGGGCTCAGCGGCTGAAGATGAAAGTCAGACGAAATCCGCTGTGCGAACTGATGCAATTGTGGATTGAGCAGAAGATCTCGCAATTGGGGCTGTCCGACGATGATCAGATGCAGGATCTGATGCTTGTCGGCGTTGATGTTGGAAAGCATCCGCAGGTGTTCGAGCGCGTCCAGTCCGAGATTTTGGGCCTCGTCGATGATCAGGATCGCGCGGCGCCGAGCGGTATACTGCCGATACAGAAACTCCTGCAGTCTTTTGAATAGTGTTGGATAGTCGCCATCGAAGGGTTGCCCAAACGACATCAGGATCCATTGGAGCAGTTCGTGTCGTCCCTGCGGCGAAGTGGAGATCAAGCCCATGGTCACGTTGGTGCTGAGCTTCTTGAGCAGGTGGCGAAGCAGGGTTGTCTTGCCGCACCCGATCCCCCCGGTGATGACCGTGAACCCGGCGTTGTTCGTCACCCCGAACTCGAGCATGGTATAGGCCATGCGATGCATGTTGCCCCAGTAGATCAGGTCGGGGTCGGGTAGGATCGTAAAGGGCTTCTCGCGAAACCCATAATACGCCTCGTACATCGCTGTTCCTTGAAAGGCTGCGCCGTCTCAGATCATCCCTCTTCGCCAGCCTTGGCGCCAAGTGATCTTGCGGTGATACAGCTTAACAAACTTATTGTGGTTCGGCAGCGCAATGGTCTAAATGTCATCCACTTTTCCATATAAAAATGGTACGCTATTTGCAACTGTGACACCCACCCGTAGGCCTGATTCGATTGCCGATGCTCCAGAAGGTTAACTACGAGGATGACGCCGAGACGGGAGACGATCGCCAGAGCAATCTTCTCAGGCCGGCGTTCTATTGGGAGATTTTCAAGCGCCGGTCCTTGTATCTTCTGCTGCCGCTGATCGTGATCGTTTCTGCCGGTGCGGGTGTCGCATGGATCTGGCCTCCAACCTATCTCTCGGAAGGCAAGATCCTGGTCCAATCCCAGCTGATCCCGACCGAGCTCGTACGGCCGACCGTAACCAGTGCTGCTCAAGAACGTATTCAGGTGATCGAGCAGCGTCTGATGACGCGCGATAATTTGATTGCGATCGTCGACAAGTTCCAACTGTTCCAGGCGCAACGAAACTTGATGTCGCCGACCCAGCTCGTCGACCTCATGAAGGCCAAGACTTCGATCAACATCATCAACCAGAGCCTTTCTTTTTCTCGCCGTACCGAAAATCCGACGATTGTTTTCACCGTTGGATATGAGGATTCGAACCCGAGCCTCGCCGCAAGCGTCGCTAACGAGCTTGTGACTCGGATCCTGAATGAGGACATTCGCGATCGCACGAGCCGCGCGTCCGACACCACCAAGTTCCTTGGCCGCGAGGTTGAGCGTCTCCAGGCCGAGAGCGCTGCTCTCGAGGCAAAAATCGCCCAGGCAAAGGAAAGTCAGGTCGTCACCAGCGCGGGCGCAACCGATCCCGTGGCTCAAATGAAAGCCGAGTATGCGCAAAAAAGCGCAATCTATTCGGACAAGCATCCGTTGATGAAGGCCCTTAAACGTCAGATTGAAGCTGCCGAAAAGGCGGCTGCTCCAGCAATCTCCAACGGCGGGACCCTGGACGCGCTGCAGTCGCAGCGCGAGGCGATCCAGAAGAACCTGGAAAATGCCAGTGCCAAATTCGCCACGGCTCAACTGGGCGAGGCGCTGGAGAAAAATCAGCAGTCGGAGAAATTCGAAGTCCTGGAACAGCCTGCGGTTCCCCAGGAGCCGATCAGGCCCAATCGCCGTAAGATCCTTGGTCTCAGCCTGTTGCTTGGCTTGGGGGTCGGGGGCGGCTTGACCCTGCTCCTCGAGATGTTGGACAAGACGATCCGCCGTACGGCCGACGTCTATGACCTGTTTGATAGCCACTTCGTCGTGGCGCTCCCCTACATTGTGACCAGAAATGAAGAGCGACGCGGTAGGCTGCGCACGCGCGCTTTGATCGCTGCAGGCGGGGGGCTCGTGGTTGTGATTGCCGTACTCGCTTTTGTGCTGTTGCCATGGGACCTGATCATTGCCAAGGCGCGCGTCGGCTTGTTTCGGTAACGGAGAAGAGATTTGGATCCGATAAGGCAGGCGCTCGAGCGAGCCAGGTCGGCGCGTCTGAGTTCGAAGGATGCTTCGCTCGATCCATTCACGCCCGAGGTTTCGACGGGCGCCGACGTCGCTTACCGCGACGTGAGGCTGAATGCTGCGCATCTGGAGTCCAAGCGCATTGTCGCCCACGATCCGATGCTGGAAGGCGGTCGCTACTACGATATGCTGAGAACCCAGGTGCTGCAGGCGATGGATGACCAGGGCTGGCAGATCCTGGCGATTACCTCGCCCACCGCGGGCTGCGGCAAGACAGTGACCGCATGCAATCTGGCGATGAGCATCGCGCGTCTGCCAGAACGATCTGTACTGCTCATCGACCTGGACATGATGAAGCCGAAGGTTGCTGAATACCTTGGCATTGAAGCAAAGAACGGAATTCTAAGCTTGCTGCAGGTGCGGGCCGGCTTCGGCAGCACAATCGTGCGGACCTCCATCCAGGACCACAAAATGCTTGTTCTGCCAGGGGAGATTTGCAGGTCCGGTTCGGCCGAATGGATGGCATCGCAGGCCATGACTGCCTTCATGGAGACGTTGAAGAGAGATTTCAGGTCTCACGTGATTATCCTCGACCTGCCTCCCGTGCTGATTGGGGACGACGTGCTCGCAATTTTGCCCTGGCTTGAGTCGATTCTGCTGGTCACCGCCGTGGGCACGTCGACGCTCCCGGACATCAAGGAATGTTACAAGCACCTGAAGTCCGCGCCGATCGTCCGCGTCCTGGTCAACAAGGTCTCGGAACGCGCCGAAGGCTACTACGGCTACGGCTATCACTACGGTTCAAAATGAGGTGCTCGGCGGCTAACGATGTGCATGCCCGAGGCCCGTCGGGAGGAATGCGGCGATCCTGGCTGCCGGGACGAAGTACTTCGCGATGTCGAATAAGACGGGCTGCTGACCGCTGCCCTTCGCCGGCGGGATGACCTGCGAGATTTTACGGCTCATGATGCCGAGGAGACACTGGGCTTCGGCGTCAAAGACGCCGGACCCCGAATTGCCGGTGCTCGCGACGTCCCTGACGAGCGTTTCGAATTTGCGCGCGTCCGGCGGGACCCAAATCGGCGAGAGAATTTCGGTTGCGACGACTTGCTCGGGGCTAATGCTCAAGACGCGGTCGCCGGGTCTCGGTGGTGCTTCGCATAGCGCAATGTGCAGGGTTTGAAACTCGCGGGGAAGGCCGTGTTCGTCAATTGAAAGCAACGTCAGGTCAGAAGAATCGAACGGTTCCTGCTTGACCACTTTGGCCGGGAGTTGCGTGCCTGCAATCCAGACTAACGGAGCAGGTTGCCACCTGTCGCCGAGCACATGCGACGCTGTCAGAACCAAGCCTTCTCCGAGATAGATGCCGCTACCCAGCCTAACCTTCTGAGGTGAACTGATGACCACCGCGAGGGAAGACAAGGAGTTCGGCTGATCGGTCGCCTTGGCGGCGGGGCAACCCAGGCTGAATGACAATGAAAGACACCACCCCAAACATCTTACCCGGCGGAACGTCCCTGGGGTCATGGCCCGGCCTCAGGGTGCTCCGACGAAGAACTTTTCGTTGTTGGGCCCGATCGCGGTGATGAGATCCTGAATGAATCTCGCCTGCAGCCGGTAAGCAGCATCCTCGGAGATCCCAACGGTGGATACACGAAACAGCGCCCCGTCCGGGATGAGTCCCCTCAAGCCATATTTCATGCGCACAAGCTGCCGGTCGAAAACCCCGGTGACAACGTCATTGCCAATCCGAATCCAATAGGTCACCGGCTCGAAGCGACCCTCTTTGGTCGCGGTGACGCGGCTGAGCGGCAGGGGATTGGCCTCGGCACGATACGAAACAGAGCTAAGCCTCTTCTCAGTGACACGAAACCCCGCCGCGCCGTAACAGACTTCGGGAAGGTGCGCCTTCAGGCGATAGTCCTGCACCGGCCCATAGGCCACCAGCAGCATGACAATGTTGCCGGCGCGGTCCATATAGCCGCGCCCGACTTCCTGGCTATAAATCTTGACAGAGGCGTCCTCGACGAAACCGCTCGGATCAGGCGTCACCAAGCCGACATTTGGGACCAGCGTCCACTCCCCAAACTTGGTCGGAATGACCTTTTCGAGATTGGGCACGGTCGAGGCATTGGCCATCAGTTCTCGCGGCCGCAGCGTCTCCGCCAGCAGCGCCGAACCGAGAATCGCTAGTGCTGCAAGGATAGCTTGAACCGGATTGACTTTCATCGCGGAGCCTCGGATACGAACCCGCAGGCCGGACAGCCGGACTGCCGCCGAATATCACCATAGGAGGCCAATTTTCTCAAGCTCGGCCAAGGCCCTCGACGCAAGCCGGAGATGACGGTACCAGCGTTTCCTGTGCATGTAACGGTCTCTTCGCCGGAGGGATATGGCAGAGCCACCGGCACGGCATTCCGATCTTGGATCAATGGCATTCTTCGTTTTGGAGCTATTTGATGAGTGCATTTAGGCTCAACCGTCCGTGTCGCAATGTTGCATTGATCGTCCTATGCAGTGCCGTTTTGATCGCGTGCAGCAGGAAGGTCGAGGAGAAGACAGAAGCCGCCAGGAGCCAAATCGTGGCCCGCCTTGGCGAGGACGTCGTGACCACGCAAGAGCTCGACAATGAGTTCCGCATCGCCCAAGTCCCGACGGACAAGCGCAAGGATCCCGCAATCGTAAGGCAAGTGCTGGGAGAGCTGGTCTCGCGTAAATATCTGGTGCGCCAGGCTTTGGACGCAAAGCTCGACCGCGAGCCGACCGTTCTGCTGGATCTGCTCCGGGCGAGGGAGACCGTTCTCGCCAAGGCCGCTGCTTCGCGAGACGTCGCCAAAAAGAGCTCTGCGATCGTCGGAAGCGATGTTGAGCTCTACATCAAGAACAATCCCATGAAGTTTGCCAATCGTCAGGTGGCCAGGATTGAGCAGATCGTGGTGCCGACAAATGCCGCCTCGCAGGAGGTGTTCGACGCCACGCGTGAGATGAAGTCGCTCGATGAGGTGGCGCAGAAGCTCGCAGCGCTTGGTATCGCGCATTCCCGCTCGACTGGGACCTTGAGCAGCGCGGATGTTCCTGCGGATGTCTTCGACCGTATTCGCACTCGGCAGGCCGACGATGTTTTCCTGCTGAAAGGCCAGCCCAACAGCTTGTTCTTCATGGTCAATTCTGTCGAGACGCGGCCCTTGGAAGGAGAGGCCGCAGCTCGCCAGGCGCGGCAGGCCATGCAGCTTGACCTGGCGAGGTCGGAGGCAAGTCTTGCGTCCGTAGAGGCTGTGCTGGCGGCCAAGTACGAGGGGGAATACGCTGATATCATGAAGATGCAGGCGCCCCAGTGAGCTGAATCTTTTTCCGAGCCTGGTGAAGATCCGGGGCTCGCCGCGCATTCCGGTCGTGGTCACCATGCAAGAGCCGTTCGATATCCTGACTGTGTTCTGCTTCCTGACGATGGCGGTCGCGTTCTTCGTCTGGTCCGATCGGGAGTCTCGTACCGTGCTCCGCTTGGCGCTGAGCGCCATTGCTTTCGCAGTTGCGAACCAGCTGGGCAACAATGGCTGGCCACTGCTTGCGCTTGTGCTGACGGGGGCCGGCGCGGCCCACGCGTTTCTCACGCTTCGCTCCCGCTAGGGGGCAAAAGGTCGCGAAGCGTTGAAATCTGCGCCTCGTGGTGCCATTGCGCAGTGTTTTGCCCAATGGTACGGCTTAATGCTTGTTGCAACAAATTTTTGGCGTGATGACTTCCTTTGAAACGAGTGCGGAGTGCTGGGCACCGGCGTCGCGACGCTGGTTTTGGCCTGCGGTGGTCGCCGTCGCGTTTACGATAGCCTATGCGCCCACTTTCATCACCCTTGCTCAAGGGCCTTGGCGCACGGAGCAGGAGGGGCACGGTCCTTTGATCATTGCCGCTTCTGCGTGGCTCGCTTGGCGCTCGCGCGCATTGATCCGGGGTGTTGAGCTTCGTCCAGCGCCGCTGCCAGGCTGGACGTGTCTCCTGTCGGGACTTTGTCTCCTGGTCTTGGCGCGAAATCAGGACGTCTGGTTTCTCGAAGTGCTCTCCGAGATCCCGGTCATCGCTGGTACAGTGTTATTGTTGGCGGGCTGGCGACTGCTCCGGATCCTGGCCTTCCCGATCGGCTTCCTGATCTTCTCGGCACCTGCGCCGGGTTGGATGGTGGATGCCGCGACGATCCCGCTGAAGGTCTTCATCTCGGACTCGGTCACTCAGCTGCTTTACACCGCCGGCTATCCGATCGCCCAGAACGGCGTAGTCATCCTGATCGGCCCCTATCAGCTGCTCGTCCAAGACGCCTGCTCGGGTCTGAATTCAATCTTCGTGCTGTCGGCTCTGGGAGTTTTCTACGTCTACGCTTTCCGTTGGGATGAGAAGATCAGAGCGTTTGCTCTCCTGCTGCTGATCATACCGATCACCGTGTTCGCCAATTTCATGCGTGTGACCTCACTGGTCCTGATCGCCTATTACGGTGGTGTTGATAGGATGGAGGGGCCGCTGCACGATCTGACTGGAGTTTTGCTCTTCGTCGTCGCAGTGGTCTTGATGTTCCTCTCCGACGCCGGACTCAGCGTTTTGCTCAGAATATTCCGCGGCAAACGAGCATGACGCAGTGGCACGCTTTGCTTGATGCTAGCGTGTCATGACCTGACTGGCGGCCTGCCGATAGACCTCTAGGATCCGGTCGATCTTTCGCTCCCAATCGAACTGCGCCCGTGCGCGTTCGTAACCTGCTTGACCAAGCCGCTCCCGCAGCGGAGCTGACAGCGCAATTTCGCGCATGGCTGTGGCGAATCCGGCGATCAATGCTTCGCGCGACTCCGGCTTGACTAATACACCGCAATTGGAATCGAGATAGTCGACCGGTCCTCCCCAGCCTGTCGCGATCACGGGCAAGCCCATGGCCATCGCCTCTAGAACCACCGCCCCGCCACATTCGAACAGGCTGGGCAGGACCAGCGCTGCCGATGCGCGCATTCGGGCTGCGCAGGCTTCCTGCGACAACCAGCCGGAAAACATGACTTGCGATGCGACTCCCTTGCGTCCGGCGAGTGCCTCCCACTCTTTGCGCATCGGACCGTCTCCGACGATCTCGAGATGAAGCGAGCAGCTTTCCGAGATCCTTGCGAGGGCTTCGATGACGATGTCGACAGCCTTCCAGTCCACCAATCGGCCGACGAAGATGAACTTGATGTTTTTAGTCTTGCGCTGGTTCTCGCGACGCCAGATCGAGAAGTCGACCCCATTCTCGACGAGATTTGCGATCGTGCCCGAGACGCCGCCGGGCAAAGCATGGCGGGTGCGCTCGTTTGCGACCAGAACCACGTCCGCACGCAGCTTGCCGGGAAAGATGGACTGAGCGATTCCGGCAAGTGAGCGGCCGAGTCGAAGCGCAGTTCGCGAGAGGATATCCTGCTCCCGCCGAAAAGCCTCCGGATACTCCATGCCGCCATTGAGAGGACCGACAACGACGGCGGTCTCTAGACCGTACATCAAGGAGGGCGTCTTGGGTGAAACCGGGATCGGCTCATGAACGACGTCCACTCGTCCCTGTTTCATGAGGTCGATGATCAATCGGCGCTGTGCCCATTGTGTGCTGAGATGGATAGCTAGGCCGCAGGTGATGTCCGCCACACGACGCGGGAGGTAGCGGCTTAGCCAGATCAGGCCGCGGTGAAACGCCGTATCCCTCGCAAAATGAAGCCGCTCGGAATGCTGGCTGAACTCCTGATAAAGTTCATCGCGATTGCGGGCGTGCGCGACGAGATGGACATCTTCTCCACGGGCCAGCAGCAGCCTGAAATAGTTGAACGGAATGAAGGCTTCGCCGCCGAAGCGACGAGATGCATTGCTTGCGACGATGACGATGCGCATGTTCTGAACTTTTGGGTGAGTTGACCGGCTTCAGGCTGAGGGGATCCCCGTCCTCTATGATCAGGTCGCTTCGGTCGCGAGCGTTTTAGACCGTGGCTCGCGCTATTGCCACCCCGCAATAATCTGTTTGGCCTCCTGCGCTAGACTGGGGGCGTTCGCATCAACCTCAGCCTGAACCTGTCTCAGATCATCGTCACGATAGAAGAAATCTGAGCAACGGGAATTATAGTCGACCACAAGCAGGTTGAGATGCCGAGCCTGCTCCGGAGTTTTAATCGATTGCTTGATGAACCTCAGGCGTTCCTTCTGAAAATGACAATAGCGGACCGCGGGCACGTCCAGGCGCTGTCCAGTTCCAACGGGAGGGATCGTCTGTGCTAGTGCCAAGGGAGGAGCATCGTCGGCTGCTGTTGCGGGCATTGCAACACTCTTAGATGAGCTGCGGAACCAATTTAGACTGAGATTGATCGCGATGCCGCCGAGCGTGATTGCAATAAGGCCGCCAATGCCGAGCATCAACAACCTCCATAGCCGGCGCTTCAGATTCCCCCGAGAGACTGCCTTTCGCTTCGACGTCATCCGTCGCAATCCACTGAACAGACTAGGCCTGGGGGACGGTGGCGTCGGCGTCGCGACGGGCTTATGGTTGTTCTCGTGAGGCGCTGCTCCGACGAAGGATTGCATGAATTGAAGGCTGTTCCGCATTTCCCTCATTAGCGTGGGCGGGGGGGCATTGGCCTCACCGTAGACGATCAAGCCGGAAATGAGCGCAATAACAGCTTTTCCCGCGCCGGGTGCGTTGCTCAGCCGCAAGGTGAACTGATGGATCTGCTTCCAGGCCAGCTCACGCGAAGTCGTATCCGCGGTCTTAGACGCCTGGGTGAACGCAAGCCAGAGGACTCTCGCCTGGCCCACAGACTGCTCGCCGAAACCTGAGCTTTCAAGCGCATTAATGATTGCTGGCGAGTCCGCTTTCGCGCCTTCGATGGCTGAATTCAGCTCCTCGAGCTGCGCCGCCAGGGTCAGTCTGGACAGCAACCGGGCGTCTGCGCTCAGTTGGTCCATCGTCGTCGGGACGGCTGCGAAGATCTCCCGGGTCGCATCGCTAATGGCTAATGCGGCTTTGGCCGCGCCGGTTTGTGCCAACTCTTCGAGTAGATCGCGAATCGTCCCGAGCGGCGTATCGAGATCCCCGTCAGGTCTATATGTGAGCTGACGAGCCAGCACGGGTCGGCAAAGTGAGGTCCACAAATGAACGGAATCTCGGAGACGCTCGTGGAGCGCCCGATGGTTTGGCTGCTCCCGCAGCAACGCGCAAACCTGCTCGATGAATCCCTTAGCCTCCAGTCGTGGTTGGTCGATAGCTGCCTCGTACTTGTCCAACAGGAGATCGAGGCGGCTCCAGCAGTCGCTAGCTCCCGTGGAGAGGATATGGATCGTGCAGTCCAGCACAGCCGGAATTGCTTCCCAGACGGTTGGGTAGCCTCGCAGAGCTGCCGTCAATTGCACGTCGCAGGCACGGGAGATTCCATCACTCACGCTGACGAGGGACGGTGGCGGAAGCTCCGCACTCTGACGAGCGGCCTTGATCGCTGCATAGACCTCGTTTGTATCGATGGCAGCTTGAGCGGAGATCAGATCGATGAGCAATTCGCCCGGTGCAGGACGTCGATTTGCAACATGCGCTAAAAAGTTCGCACGATCGAGTGGCGAAAGCCGCTGCACAAACGACAACGCTTCCTTCGTCGAAACCCCATTGTCGAGGGCGAGATAAAAGGCTTCCACATCGCCGGGCGAGCAGGCCAGCGGATATGTCAATTCGTGAAACAATCGGGTCTTGAGGTCGGAAAGGGCTTGATGCGCGGTTAGGAGTTCCTGTGGCACGGCCGCACTTGCCTCCCGGATAACCTGAACAGCATCTTCCATGGCACGCTTCGTAGCCGACGGCGTAATGCGCAGGAATCGAAACGGTTGGCCGAGAAGATCAAAATCGCTGGCAGTGCGTGCGGGATCCACGACCATGGCGTCAGAAAAAACTCAACAAGAAGGAGCTCGAAACAATAGGACCGTACCTTGACATAAAATACGTGGAAAAACCTCGCTGGAATTTACAGTTTGTCTTTGCCGTTTGACCTAAAATAATACCGCTCCCATGCATTCAGCCGCGGAGCAAATTAGCCTGGGGGCGTCGCGTCCCGAGACTTCGTAAGGTTGAATCTTCAATGGAATCAACAACGATTCCGTGTGGGCGGCAAAAAAAACTTCAACAAAGTGGGCCGTCAGATTCTTGATCCGAACCGTTGAAATATGTTGCTCCACAAGCACAGCGATCAGTTCGTGTCGTCCCGATGGCGAGATCGCGGCTATCTGACCTTGCTTTCGCGGCGCCGAAGCGATAATCAAGATACACCGCGTTAAGAATTCATTTATCCTAATCTAGATGGGGGTCGCGTAATGCGAAAATCATTGGCTTTGCTGGCATTGACCGCCGCATGCATTGCTTCCGTCCCGGCCAAGGCCGCCGTTACGCTGGATCTGCTGAACTTCGGCACCAATGTACCCGCGGTAGTGCCTGGTCAGGTTCTCGAAACGTTCGATAGCCGTTCCGCCGGAAGCTTCGCTGATTTTACCAATGGTGCCCTGACCTTCTCGTCCAAGGGGGCGAAGGTCGAGAACGGTAGTGTCGCCGGTCAGTACGCTGCCCCTTTCATGGCAGGCGGGGCTGATAAGACGAATTATCTGAGCGTCTTCGGTAATACGACGGAGACAATCAAGATCAACAATGGCACCGTCGGAAACTACTTCGGCCTCTACATTGGATCGCTGGATACCTACAACTCGATCTCGTTCTACAAGAACAACGCCCTCATCCAGACGTTCGGCGGGAACGATATCACGGGTCTCATCGCATCGTTGCCCGCCAACTTGACCTCCGCGCAGTCGAATCGCTACGTCGAGTTCAAGTTTGATCTGGCGTCCTACTTCGACACTGTTGTCTTGGGCAGTGGAGCCCAGAACTCGTTCGAAGTCGATAATATCGCAGTGAACTTCGCCACTCTGACCCAGGGTGTGCCCGAGGCCTCTACTTGGATGATGATGATTATCGGCTTCATGAGTGTCGGTTTCATCGGTTATCGCCGTCGCAATGGTGGTCCGGCCTTCCGTCTCGTTTAAGCAAGACCGATACCACGACATACAAAAAGGCTGCCCATTTTGGGCAGCCTTTTTTGCTGAAGCCTATTGTCGAGTTTTGAGCTGATGAGTACGTGAGCAGCGGCTCTTTTGTCGCCTGGCAAGCGGTGGCGAGTGCTCCGACGTCTCACAGCTTCCGGCCCCTTGAAGATTATTCGGCAATTTGCTTGAGCAGCGCCCCCGCGGCGCAATGGACGTCTTCATCAAGCATGGGGTCGGAAATTGCGAATTCCGGACTTCGGCCACGAATCCTGTCGATGAAACGAAGCCGCTTCGTCCGGGACCGGTGCACGAAACAAATTACTCCGATGATGTGAGTGCCCCTCGGATCGGATCCGCCATGGCGTTCAGGACAGCTGTGGCTTGGTCATGGCTCTGGCCGCAGCGTGAGCGGCGCCAATGTCGCGTCAGCCATCGGTGGTAACTGCGCGTCGGCTGATGCCGATGGATGTCTGGCGGCGCGTCCATCGCGCGCCGTAGCAGCATAGTAAAATGCGGCGAGGAAGATCATCGGTGCCATATAGAACTGAGCTATGAAAAGTTCGACTTCTGCAAACGTCCGGAAGACCGCTAACGCTACATAGCCGGCAAAGAAGCAGCTTTCCGGTTTGGGATCCTCCAAGACCCA
>NZ_CAFJ01000467.1 GCF_000239795.1 Bradyrhizobium sp. STM 3809
TTACTCTGACCGCCGCAACCCTGCTCGCGGCCTTCAGCGGCGGTGCCCATGCGGCGCAATGCGGCACATCGCCCGCGGGCTTCGAGGCGTGGAAGCGCGAGTTCGGCGAGGAGGCGCGGTCCAAGGGCATCGGCGGCAACGCGCTGTCGGCGCTGATGCAGACCAACTACGCGTCGGCGACCATCGCCGCCGATCGCGGCCAGCGCAGCTTCCAGCTGTCGCTCGACCAGTTCCTGGCCAAGCGCGGCGCGGCGGCGATCGTCGCCCGCGGCCGCCAGCTCAAGCAGTCGCAGGCGGCGATGTTCGCCTCGATCGAGCAGCGTTATGGCGTGCCGCCGGGCCCGCTGATCGCGATCTGGGGCATGGAAAGCGGCTTCGGCAGCCAGCGCGGCAACCAGCACATGCTGTCGTCGATCGCGACGCTCGCCTATGACTGCCGCCGTCCGGAGTTCTTCACCGAGCAGCTTTACGCCGCGCTGAAGCTGATCGACCGCGGCGTGCTGTCGGGCGCGACCCGCGGCTCGATGCATGGCGAGGTCGGGCAGACCCAGTTCATGCCGAAGAACATCCTCGCCTATGGCGTCGGCAATCTCGACGTCGCCGCCAACGCGCTGGCCTCGACCGCCAACTTCCTGCGCGCCAATGGCTGGAAGGCCGGGGCCGGCTATCAGCCGGGCGAGCCGAACTTCGCCGCCATCGAAGCCTGGAACGCCGCCGGCGTCTACCAGAAGGCGATCGCCCTGATGGGCCGCCAGATCGACGGCGGCGGCTCGGCCGCGGAGCGCTGAGGCGCTGCTTTGCAGCGAAGCTCGTCGTCGGCAGCGCGCCGTTCACGGTCCTTTGAGACGCCCGCCTTTGGCGGGCTCCTCAGGACGAGGGTTGAGTTCGCGGCGAAGTGCTAATTCCTCATGGTGAGGAGCGCCGCTCGCGGCGCGTCTCGAACCATGAGGCCTCTGTGTAGACAAGAAAGCGGCGCTTCATCACTGAAGCACCGCTTCTTGTGAGTCGGTCAGCTTGCCGTTTACGCCTTCAGCTCGAACCGGTCGAGGTTCATCACCTTGGTCCAGGCGGCGACGAAGTCCTTGACGAACTTCTGCCTGGCATCCGAGCTGGCATAGACCTCGGCGAGCGCGCGCAGCTGCGAGTGCGAGCCGAAGATCAGGTCGGCGCGGGTCGCGGTCCACTTCACGGCGCCGGACTTGCGGTCGCGGCCCTCGAAGGTGTGCTCGCCCTGGTCGACCGGCGTCCAGGCGATGCCCATGTCGAGCAGGTTGACGAAGAAGTCGTTCGAGAGCACTTCCGGCTGCGTCGTGAACACGCCGTGCTTGGAGCCGGCGGCGTTGGCGCCGAGCACGCGCAGGCCGCCGACCAGCACGGTCGTCTCGGGCGCGGTCAGGGTCAAGAGCTGGGCCTTGTCGACCAGCAGCTCCTCGCCCGACAGCCACTGCTTGCCGCTGAGATAGTTGCGGAAGCCGTCATGGGTCGGCTCGAGCACTGCGAACGACTCGACGTCGGTCTGCTCCTGCGAGGCGTCGGTGCGGCCCGGTGCGAACGGCACCGTCACCTCGACGCCGGCCTTCTTGGCGGCAGCCTCGACGCCGGCATTGCCGGCCAGCACGATCAGGTCGGCGAGCGAGACCTTCTTGCCGCCGGTGGCCGATGCGTTGAACTCCTTCTGGATGCCCTCGAGCTTGGCGAGCACCTTGGAGAGTTCGGCCGGGTTGTTGACCGCCCAGTCCTTCTGCGGAGCGAGCCGAATGCGCGCGCCATTGGCGCCGCCGCGCTTGTCCGAGCCGCGGAAGGTCGAGGCCGAGGCCCAGGCGGTCGAGACCAGCTGCGACACCGACAGACCCGACGCCAGGATCTTCGCCTTCAGCGCCGCGACGTCCTTGTCGTCGACGAGCGGATGATCGACAGCCGGGATCGGATCCTGCCAGATCAGGTCCTCCTTCGGCACCAGCGGGCCGAGGTAGCGTACCTTCGGGCCCATGTCGCGGTGGGTCAGCTTGAACCAGGCGCGGGCGAAGGCGTCGGCGAACTGATCCGGGTGCTCCAGGAAGCGGCGCGAGATCTTCTCGTAGGCGGAATCCATGCGCAGCGCGAGGTCGGTGGTCAGCATCGACGGCGCGTGGCGCTTGGACTTGTCGTGCGCATCCGGCACGGTGCCGGCGCCGGCGCCGCCCTTCGGCGTCCACTGATGCGCGCCGGCCGGGCTCTTCGTCAGCTCCCATTCGAAGCCGAACAGGTTTTCGAAGAAGTTGTTGCTCCACTTGGTCGGCGTCTGCGTCCAGATCACCTCGAGGCCGGAGGTGATGGTGTCACCGGCCTTGCCCGACGCATGCTTGCTGGCCCAGCCGAGGCCCTGCTGCGCGATGTCGGCGCCTTCCGGCTCCGCACCGACCAGCGACGCATCGCCGGCGCCATGGGTCTTGCCGAAGGTGTGACCGCCGGCGATCAGCGCCACCGTCTCCTCGTCGTTCATCGCCATGCGGGCGAAGGTCTCGCGGATGTCGCGCGCCGCGGCGAGCGGATCCGGCTTGCCGTTCGGGCCTTCCGGGTTGACGTAGATCAGGCCCATCTGCACGGCGGCCAGGGAGCCGGCGAGCTCGCGATCGCCGCTGTAGCGCTCGTCGGCGAGCCACTTGCCCTCGGGACCCCAATAGATGTCCTGCTCCGGCTCCCAGGTGTCGGCGCGGCCGCCGCCGAAGCCGAAGGTCTTGAAGCCCATCGACTCCAGCGCGACGTTGCCGGTCAGCACGAACAAATCGGCCCAGGAGATCTTCTGGCCGTATTTCTGCTTGATCGGCCACAGCAGGCGGCGGGCCTTGTCGAGGTTGGCGTTATCAGGCCAGCTGTTCAGCGGCGCGAAGCGCTGCTGACCGGTGCCGGCGCCGCCGCGGCCGTCGCCGATGCGATAGGTGCCGGCGGCATGCCAGGCCATGCGAATGAACAGCGGTCCGTAATGGCCGAAATCGGCCGGCCACCAGTCCTGCGAATCGGTCATCAGCGCGGTCAGGTCCTTGACCAGCGCGTCGAGATCGAGGCTCTTGAATTCCTTGGCATAATCGAACGCCTCACCGAGCGGGTCGGACAGGTTCGAATGCTGATGCAGCACCGACAGATCGAGCTGGTTCGGCCACCAGTCCTTGTTCTTGAATCCCTTCAAGCCGCCCGAAAACGGGCACTTGCTGACGTCATCCATGTTTGCCTCCTGACCTGAACGGCATTGTTCCCCTGGGGGCGGGGTGGCGGGACCCTACGCGGCTACTTCGATCAGGGGAAATTGAGATTGATGATCGTAACGATAAGATTATCTGATGAATATGGTTTGACGCGCCACCAGCGCCGAAGGCGCGGCACGGCATCGCCACATCTCCAAATTGCGCGAGCGATCAAGTGGTAAAATTGACTTCGCGGCCATCGTCGATAAGCTAATCTGATGATCCATCTCACGATGCGGCAGCTTCGCTATTTCGATGCGCTGGCGCGTCTCGGCCATTTCGGCCGCGCCGCGGAGGCCTGCGCGATCTCGCAGCCGGCGCTGTCGATGCAGATCAAGGAGATGGAGGACGCGCTCGGCGGCGTTCTGCTGGAGCGCAATGCGCGGCAGGTGGTGCTGACGCGGTTCGGCGAGCAGCTCGCCGCGCGGGTCCGCGAGATCCTGCGTTCCGTCGACGAGCTCGGCGATTTCGCCCGCGCCTCGCGCGACACGCTCACCGGCCGGCTGCGGCTCGGCATGATCCCGACGGTCGCGCCCTATCTTCTCCCGAAAGTGATCGGCGATCTCACCCGCAAGCATCCCGAGATCGACATTCATGTCCGCGAATCCAAGACGCCGAAGCTGATCGAGGAACTGGTCGAGGGCCGGCTCGATGCCGCGATCGTGGCGCTGCCGGTCTCGGAGCCGTCGCTGACCGAGGTCGCGTTGTTCGCGGAGAACTTCCTGCTGGTGCGACCGCCCGAATATGAAGGCGCAGACGTGCCGAGCAGCGAGAGCCTGCGCGAGATGCGGCTGTTGCTGCTTGAGGAGGGCCACTGCTTCCGCGACCAGGCGCTGTCGTTCTGCCAGATGCAGGCGCCGCGCGAGATGCTCGATGCCTCGTCGCTGTCGACCCTGGTGCAGATGGTCGGCGCCGGCATGGGGGTGACGCTGATCCCGGAGATGGCGGTCGCCGTCGAGACGCGCTCGGCGTCGGTGTCGCTGGCGCGCTTCGCCGAGCCGCAGCCCCAGCGCACCATCGGCATGGTCTGGCGCAAGACCAGCCCGCTCGCCAAGCAGCTGCTGCAGATCTCCGAGATCGTCGGCGGCGCGGCGGAAAGCCTGCGCAAGCAGGGCGCGGCGGGGCAGGGCCGCAAGCGGCGCGGCTGAGCATCGAGTAAATCCGGCTGAAGCCCATCATTTCATCCCAGTCGGGCTTCAGGCGCCCGCCGCGACCGCGGTGCGCTCCCCTCCCCGCAAGGGGGAGGGGAGCTAAACGGCCGTGCCGAAAGGGACCTGGAAACAGCGCCAATGTTCATGCCACGTCTGGCGCTTTTGCGTGGAACGCGCGCGCGAACTGGCGGTTCAAAGCGTCGAGCAACTCACGTGCTCCAAGCCGTCGCCGTCGCGGCGGACGGTGGCGCCCGATCCGCATCGGGAGCCGCCATGCGTGATGATCTCAGTCAAGGAGTCCTGGTGATGCGAAGCTTGAACTACGTGGCGGCGGTGGCCCTCTCGGGGGCGCTGCTGGCCGGTGCGAACGCGCCGGCGATGTCTGCTCCCATGACGGCGCTCTCGGCTGCCGCCAAGCCCGAGGCCGTGCCGCTCGACACCGTGCAGGTGCGCTGGGGCGGCCGCGGTTTCGGCGGCGGCTGGCATGGTGGCGGCTGGCACGGCGGCTGGCGCGGGGGTGGTTGGCGTGGCGGCGGCTGGGGTTGGGGCGGCGGCGCGCTGGCGGCCGGCGCGCTGCTCGGCGCCGGCATCGCGGCGGCGACCACGCCCTATTACTATGACGAGGATCCTTACTACTACGGCGGCGGATATCCTTACGGCTATGTCGGTATCGGCTACGCGCCGTACTACGGCCGTCCCTATTACGCGCGCCGTTACTATGGCGGCTGGGGCGGCGGACTGTGGGGCGGCCCGGTGTGGTGAGCGCTGCTGATCCAGACAGGAGAGGCGTCTGCGCGAGCCATCGCGCAGGCGGCTGACCTGCCGGGCCGGCGGCGCGTCGGTTGAGCGTCCGTGTCTGTCCTGGCCATGGCATGGCTCTTGTATCGATCTCCGCGGCGGCTCTGCGTCGAGGGCGCGCCCGCGGAGAACCGTCCATGTCCGAGACCGCGACCACGGAGGCGTTCTGGCTCGAAACGACAGTCGATTGGCTGGCGAGCAACGCCCGCCTGCGCAAGGAGCGCATCGACCTCACGCGCAAGTTCACCCAGGAACCGTATAATCTCAGCGCCGTCAGGGTCCTGACCATGATGGACGAGCTCGCTGCCCTTCACAGCGCCCGCAGCGGCACGAAGCTCGTGCTGTCGCAGAACTGGCGGCTCGCGCATCGCAACGACACCGTCGGCGAGTTCATTGCCGCCTTTGTTCGCCTGGTGACGCCGGACGACCGCGTCATGACCGACAATGCCGCGTCGGCTCCCGGCCGGATGTCGGAAAGCCGACACGGCCGGACGCACAATCAGCGCCTCGAAGCGCTGCGCGCCAATCCACGCGGCGACTGGAAGCCGGTCGATCTCGAGATCATCGCCTCGCAATACGCGATGAAGTTTCGCAAGATCACCGGCACGCACGAGGTCTTCCTGCACCCCTCGGTGCCGCATTGCGTGACCATTCCGCTCGCCGCGAAGATCCGGCCGCCGCACATCAGGGCTTTCGTGGCCATGATCGACGGCATGGATGAGGCCGCGCGATGAGCGATGTCGACGCCTATCAATATGAGGTGAGCGAGCTCGGCGCCGACGACGGCGGCGGCTTCGTCGTCACCTTTCCCGATTGTCCCGGAGTCGTCGGGGTCGGGGAGACGACGAGGCAGGCCGTCGCCGACGGACGGCAGGCGCTGTTTGCCGCGCTCGACGCGCTCAAGGCCGTCGATCGCGCGCCGCCGGTCCCTGGCACGGGCCGGGTCGCGGTGCCGTCCGCGTGACGCATGATTGAACGGGCCGATGCCTGAGCAAGGGGAGAGACTATGCCGCTGACAGAGGACGCCATCCAGGCCGGCAAATGCTACAAGACGAGGATCGCCGAGAGCTACAAGGTGCTGTCGATCACCCGCGGCATCGTCACCTACCAGACGCTGACCTCGCCCTTGCGCATCAACACCGGCATCAAGGCGTTTGCGGACGCCGTCTACAAGGAGATCAAGTGTCCGGGATAGGAGCGCGATCCCAGGTCACCTTTCCTCCCGCCGCGAGTTTGGCAGCAACATCCACGATCTCTCCTCCGTCATTGCGAGCCATCCGGCCGCGCGTCGCGCGGACCGGGTGGCTCGCAATGACGCGGAGAGAGTTCGCTTCTATCTAACTGCGTGGGAAATTTGAAGATGCGATTAGAACAGCGCGACGACGGCGTTCTCGCCTTCGTCGACGAGACCGGCCGTATCTGGGCGCAATGCGCGCGGCCGTCGCAGCATCCCGATGATTCCGACTACGTGATCGAGGGCCCGCTTTGCGGCTTCATCTATGAGGAAGGCACGTTCACCCCCGACAGCGAGCAGGCCTTTCGCGCCTGGCTCGACGACCGCCTGATCAGCGACGAGATCTTTCATGTTAGGGAACGAGAGACCGCGCTGTCGCTGTGCCGGCGCATCGCGGTCGCGGCGCGCGAGATCCTGAGGGACAGGGCGGGTCACCCGCAGACCGGCTGACGACAGTCGTTGAGTTCGATAAAATAAAAATATATTGCTAATTTTTAGAATTTATGCTTTGATGCTCGC
>NZ_CAFJ01000466.1 GCF_000239795.1 Bradyrhizobium sp. STM 3809
ACAGCTCGGGCCTCACGGTTCGAGACGCGCCTTCGGCGCTCCTCACCATGATTGGGTGAGATGCTGCAGCCTGGCTCGTCATGCGATCGCAAAGCGCAGGCCGGCGCGGGCGCGGCCGCCGGAGATCGCGATCGGCGTGCCGTCGGCGCGCCAGCACGCGGCTCCGGTCAGCGTGCCGTCGTCGCCGAAGGCGATCGCGTTCATGCCGCCGGCCACGACCGGCTCGCGCTTGATCTCATGGCCGCGCGCGGCAAGCGCCTGCGCGACATCATCGGGAAAGCCGGGCTCGAGCTCGAGCGCGCCGCCCTGCGTCCACAGCCGCGGCGCCTCGACCGCCTCCTGCAGCGACATGCCGTGGTCGATCAGATTGACCAGCGCCTGGAAGGCGGAGGGGAAGATGCGCAGTCCGCCGGGCAGGCCGAGCGCGTAGCGCAGGCGGCCGTCGCGCAGCGCCATCATCGGCGCCATCGAGGTGAAGACGCGCTTGCCGGGTGCGATCGACAGCGCGCGGCCGGGATGCGGGTCGAAATTGTACATGTAGTTGTTGGCCGTCGTGCCGGTGCCGGGAATCTGCACGCAGGCGCCGAACAGGCCGTTGATGGTCTGCGTCGAGGCCACGACATTGCCTTCGGCATCGGCGACCGTGACGTGCGTGGTGTTCGTGGATTCCGTTGGCGACAGGCCGGGACCAAAGCTCTTCGCGCGGTTCATGTCGATCTGCGCCCGCCGCTCGGCGGCATACGCCTTCGACGTCAGGCGATCGATCGGCACCTCGACGAAGGCGGGATCGGCGGTCGCGACCGCCCGGTCGGCGAAGGCGATCTTCAAGGCCTCGGCGAGCAGGTGCGCGCCGTCGGCGGAGCCGAAGCCGAGGGCTGCGACATCGAAGCCTTCGAGGATGTTCAGCATCTGCGCGATGTGCACGCCGCTCGAGGACGGCGGCGGCGGACCGATGATGTCATATCCGCGATAGAGGCCGCGGATCGGAGCCCGCTCGATCACCTTGAAGGCTGCCAGATCGTCCGCGTCGATCAGGCCGCCGTTCGTCGCCATGTAGGTCGCCAGAGCCGCGCCGAGCGGCCCGCCATACAGCGCGGCCGGCCCGTC
>NZ_CAFJ01000465.1 GCF_000239795.1 Bradyrhizobium sp. STM 3809
AGTGTTCGATCTGGATCGCGTCGTCGCTGCGCTCCTCGGGACGACGGCGCGGATGATCCGTAGGGTGGGCAAAGGCGCGGCACGACTGCATCCGAACAAAAGGTTGCGGTGGCGCCGTGCCCACCGTCTCACCGCGGAGAACGACGTCCGATGGTGGGCACGGCGCATGGGCGGCGAGCTTGCCGCACGAGCGGGGCGGGCGCCTTTGCCCACCCTACGGAGCCAACTAATCATCAGCAGCGAAACGACTGCCCGATACGGCGCCCTCTCCCCTTGCGGGAGAGGGCATGTAGGACAGCGCAGCAATCTCGGTTGGGTGAGGGGTATGTCTCAGCGAGCTGAGTTCGCTGAGACATACCCCTCACCCGAGCGAATTAGTTGATAGGCCGTACATGACCTCTCCCGCAAGGGGAGAGGGCGCATTCACGGGTACCGCCGTCGCAGCGAGAGCCGCAGCAACCAACTAATGCGACCGCGCCAGGCAGAACGCCACGACCTGCTCCAGCGCGGTCTTCATCGGCGAGGCCGGGAACAGCGCCAGTGCATCGACCGCCATTGCGCCGTAGTGATGCGCGCGGCTGATCGTGTCCTCCAGCGCGCGGTGCTTGTTCATCAGGCCGATGGCGTGATCGAGATCTGAATCGTTGATCTCGCCGCGCTCCAGCGACTTGACCCAGAACGCGCGCTCGCTGTCGCTGCCGCGGCGGAACGCCAGCACCACGGGCAGGGTGATCTTGCCCTCGCGGAAATCGTCGCCGACGTTCTTGCCGAGCTTGGCGGCCTTGCCGCCATAGTCCAGCACGTCGTCGACGAGCTGGAAGGCGATGCCGAGATTCATGCCGAACGAGCGCGATGCGGTCTGCTCGGCCTTCGGACGGTCGGCGAGCACGGGGCCGACCTCACAGGCGGCGGCGAACAGCTCGGCGGTCTTGCCGCGGATCACGGCGAGATATTCGTCCTCGGTGGTCGCAGTGTTCTTGGCGGCGGCGAGCTGCATCACCTCGCCCTCGGCGATCGTGGCGGCGGCCGCGGAGAGGATGTCGAGCGCGCGCAGCGAGCCGACCTCGACCATCATGCGGAACGCCTGACCGAGCAGGAAGTCGCCGACCAGCACGCTGGCCTCGTTGCCCCACAGCATCCGGGCGGACAATTTGCCGCGGCGCATCTCGCTCTCGTCGACCACGTCGTCGTGCAGCAAGGTCGCGGTATGCATGAACTCGACCGCGGCGGCGAGCTTGACGTGGCCGTCGCCGGTATAGTCGGTGAGATGCGCCATCGCGAGCGTCAGCATCGGCCGCAGCCGCTTGCCGCCGGAGGAGATCAGGTGATTGGCGACCTCCGGGATCATCGTGACATCGGAGCCGGTCCGCGACAGGATCGTGGCGTTGACCCGTTCCATGTCGGCTGTGACCAGCCCGACCAGCCCATCGATGGAGGCGCCCGATGGACTCTCGAAAGGTACGATAACCGCCACGCTGGTCTCCGATTTTGCTATCCTGGGATCGACAATAGAAACTGCGGCCGCAGGCGGCAAGGGCGGGACACGGAACCTTGACCCAACCTTGTCGCAATCCGGCACGGAGACATAACGATTGAAGGAATTGGTTCGGACCAACGACATCGTGCTGGTTTCGGCGGTCGGGGCGCTGCTCGACGGCGCCGACATCCATCACCTCGTGCTCGACCAGAACATGAGCATCATCGAGGGCTCGCTCGGCATCCTGCCGCGCCGGATCCTCGTGCACGAAGACGACAATCGGCAGGCCCGGCGGCTGCTCACCGAGGCCGGCCTGGCGCACGAGCTGCGCCCCGATGAGTGACGCCGTCGGCACGTCCGACGACGCCGTGCTCGGCGGCCGCCTGCGCCTGCGCCAGCCGATCTCGGGCCACCGCGCCGGCCATGATGCGATCCTGCTGGCGGCGGCGACCGCCGCGCGTCCCGATGATCGCGTGGTCGATCTCGGCGCGGGGGTCGGAACGGCGGGGCTGGCGCTGGCGCGCCGCGTTGCCGGCCTCTCGCTGGTGCTGGTGGAGCGGGAGCCGCATCTGGCCGAGCTTGCCGCTCACAACGCGCGGGCAAATGGTCTGCGGGCCGACGTGGCCGTGCTGGACATCGCCGCGGATGCCGCAGCCTTCGCAGCGGCCGGGCTTGGGCCCGACAGCGTCGACGTCGTGCTGATGAATCCGCCCTTCCACGATGCCGCGCGCCATCGCGCCTCGCCGGACGCGGCGCGGGCCGGAGCGCATATGGCGACGCCGACGACGCTGGAGCTGTGGAGTCATGCCGCACGCCGGATGCTGAGGTCCGGCGGCGTGCTGACCTTGATCTGGCGCGCCGATGGGCTCGGCGAGGTGCTGGCGGCGTTGGCGCGCGGCTTCGGCAGCGTGGCGCTGCAGCCGGTGCACGGGCAGGCCGGAAAGCCTGCAATCCGTATCCTGGTGAGGGCCGTTAAGGGAGGGCGGGCACCCATCCAGATCCTGCCGGGGGTTGTGCTCAATGAAGCGGCAGGTGTGCCCAATGAAGAGGTGATGCGGGTGCTGGAAGGGCAGGAGGGTCTGGCGCTGGCCGCTTCCCTGAACGGTTGATGGGGGGCTGGCGTTAGTGTGTCTGCGCCTCGGAGCGACGTTCAGTTACCGACGTGACACGGATGGCCGTCAACAGAGTACCGATCAGCAGGATCAACAGGTAGACCTTCATGAATTCCTCCGCCGTCTCTGCAACCAGGCTCGCCCTGTACTGGCCAAGGGCATAGCAAGGCTTGTTCCAGCCATTTGAATGGCAGCGGCGGGATAAAAAGTGGTTAATCCGAGGTAACAGGATGGTGGACAAATTGACACAACCCAGCGATGCAGCGGGGCCTTTTGATCGGTTGAAGGCGCTGCTGCCAGCGCGGCTGCGCGGCGTGCCGGTGGTGCCCGTGGTCCGCCTGTCCGGCGTGATCGGCGCGGTCACGCCGTTGCGTCCCGGGCTCACGCTGGCCGGTGTGGCCAAGATCCTGGAGCGGGCGTTCTCGATGCGCAACGCCAAGGCGGTGGCGCTGGTGATCAATTCGCCCGGCGGCTCGCCGGTGCAGTCGCGCCAGATCTATCTGCGCATCCGCCAGCTCGCCGCCGAGAAGAAGCTGCCGGTGCTGGTGTTCGTCGAGGACGTCGCGGCCTCCGGCGGCTACATGATCGCCTGCGCGGGCGACGAGATCTTTTGCGACCCGTCGTCGATCGTCGGCTCGATCGGCGTGGTCGGCGGCTCGTTCGGCCTGCAGGACCTGATCAAGAAGATTGGCGTCGAGCGGCGGCTGTACACGGCCGGCGAGCACAAGGCGATGCTCGATCCCTTCCTGCCCGAGAATCCCGACGACGTGGCGCGGCTGAAGAAGATCCAGCGCGAGATCCACGCGCTGTTCATCTCGCTGGTCAAGGAGAGCCGCACCGCCAGGCTGAAGGGCGCCGACGATTTGCTGTTCA
>NZ_CAFJ01000464.1 GCF_000239795.1 Bradyrhizobium sp. STM 3809
TCGCAAGCTCGGGCGTCTCTTCGAGCCGGTGATCGGCCGGCAGCTTCGCCGCCTCCGCCATCGCCTGCGCCCACGCCGCCTTGACGGCATCGTCGGTGCGCGCCTGGTACAGCGCGTAGCCCCAGGCCAGCCGGATCGTCAGCAGCTCCAGCAGCGTATCGTCGCGCTCGCCGTCGAGCTCGGCGGTCCAGCCGATATAGCGCGCATAGGCCGACCAGCCGCCAAGATCGAACAGCGCCCGCACCAGATAGTCCTCGACCGCGCGCGCGGGGATGCCGAGCCGCTCGACGATCAGCCCGATCGCCTGCACCGGATCGGCCGGCAGCTCGGCAACGGACTTCCGGAAGCCGTCGATCCCCATCACCTCGGGATTGCGATCATAGGCCGCCAGCTTCCGCCACGCCGCGTAGGGCTTCAGCTTGCGCACCGGGCTCGGCCAGCTCGCCTGGCCCTCGTCGAAATAGGTGGCGCAGAATGCCGAGATCTCGTCGATCATGAAGGCGACCAGCGACACGTAGCGGTCGCCTTCGGCGAGCCGGTCGAGCACCTCGGCCACCGTCGCGACGACCGCGGGAGGCGACGACGGGCCGGCCTCGGCGCGCGCCTTCTGCTTGAGCGCTTCGACATCGAGGCCCGTCGACGGATGCAGCGCGAGCGCCTGCGCCAGCGCGGCATCGTCGATCCGGCCGTCGTCGAGCGCCTGCCGGTAGTAGGCGCGCGGCATCAACATCCGCGTCCGCACCACGCGCTCGAAGGTCGCGGCCGTCGCGGCGAAGCTCTGCGAGGTGAAGCCGAGGAACGGGTTGACGGCAACGAAGTGCTTGAGCGGCCAGAGCGGCGCGACCCGCTGGCAGGCGCTGTCGATGCGCGCCATCAGCCCGGCATCGGCGGCAGTGTCGATCGGGTCCGTCATCGTCATGGCAAGGGCGGGGGTCATCGGAGATCTCGGATCACGGGTTGGACGGAGCAGAGGTGGAGGAGCGCGGCCACAGCGTCAGCACGAGGCGGTTGGCGAGCGTGTTGAGATAGAGGCCGTTGCGCAGGTGGACGTAAGCGGCGATCCAGAATGGCGCGTCGGCGCGGCGCATCATCTGGTTCTGGAACACGGTGACGGCGGCGAACGAGACCACCACCGCGACCGCGATCAGGATCGGCACCACGCCGTCGACCGGCCGCGATGCGGGGAAGCTGCCGGCCACCAGCCAGGCCATGCCGGCCTGGAGCGCGAAGTACACGATCGCGACACCGGCCGCGGTCACCGCGGCACGGGCGATGACGAAGGCATTCGGCCGCTCGTCGATCGCGTTGGCCATCAGGTGCACCAGCCCCATCAGCAGCACCGCACCGAGCGCGATCTGCGCCGGGTTCGAGCGCAAGGTCATGCCGAAGCCGAGCCCGGTCAGCAGCGCCAGCCCGATCACCGCGACCAGCGCCAGGATCAGCCGGGCCGCGTGCGGCTGGCCGCCGGGGCTCGGCGTCCACGACGCCCGGGCGAGGTCGATGATGCTGCCCGAGGACAGGAAGGCATGCGCCTTGTACAGCGAGTGCGCCACGATGTGCAGCAGCGCCGCGGAGAAGGCGCCGAGGCCGCATTGCAGCAGCATGAAGCCCATCTGGGCGACCGTCGAATAAGCCAGCTGCACCTTCACCGAGGTCTGCGTCAGCATCACCAGCGAGCCGAACAGCGCGGTGGCGCCGCCGACCACCGCGAGCACGTCGAGCGCGGGCGTCGCCAGCAGCAGCACGTCGCTGAGCCTGAGCACCAGGAAGCCGCCGGCATTGATGATGCCGGCATGCAGCAGCGCCGACACCGGCGTCGGCGTCTCCATCACCTCGATCAGCCAGCCATGCAGCGGCAGCTGCGCGGATTTCAGCATCGCCGTGGCCACGATCAGCAGCGCCGCGATCGTGACGAGCGCCGATCCCGCGCCCTCGCCCGCCCGCGCCTGGGCGGCGAGGCTGCCGATCTCCAGGGTGCCGAAGCGGATGTAGAGCAGCAGCGCGGCGATCGCGAGGAAGCCGTCGCCGAGCCGGCTCGCCACGAACTTCTTGCGCGAGGCGCGGATCGCGGCCGGCCTCGTCTCGTAGAACAGCAGCAGCTTGCTGAGCGACAGGCTGGTCGCGACCCAGGCGGCGAGCAGCAGCACCACATTGCCCGCGATCGGCAGCAGCAGCACCGCGGCGAGCGTCAGCAGCAGCCAGCGCGTGAACCGGACCTGGCCCGCATCGCCGTCGAGATAGTTGCGGCTGTAGCGCACGACGACCAGCCCGATGAAGCTGACCAGCACGGACAGGATCGCGCCGAGCGCGTCGAGCTGCAGCGAAAGGCCGAGCCCGTGCGCGCCGAGCAGCGGCGTCCGCCCCGCCCCGAGCACGGCCGCGGCGAGGCTCGCCGTCGTGGCAAGGCCGAAGGCGATGGCCGCGGCGACGATCGCGCGGCGGGCGACGGTCCGGGCGCCGGCATCGGTGCCGGCGAGGGCGGCAAGGCAGAGCGTAAGCGGCGCGAGTGCCGCGAGGCAGGGGAGAAGCTGGGTCATGGCGGCTCGGACGGTTGATCAAATGAGACGATGTCCCTCTCGTCTTAACGGTTCCGGAGCCTTCTTAAAATTTCAATCATTGAACCTGATCGTTATAAAATATAGAACGATCGCCATGCCCCATCTGAACTACCACCACCTGCGCTATTTCTGGATCATCGCCAGCGAAGGCAGCATGAGCCGCGCCGCGCAGCGGCTCAACGTGTCGCCCTCCTCGCTGTCGGTGCAGGTCAAGGCGCTGGAGGATCAGCTCGGCCAGAAGCTGTTCGAGCGCACCGGCCGGACGCTGCAGCTGACCGAGGCGGGCCGCATCGCGCTCGACTATGCCGGCAGCGTGTTCAAGTCCGGCCACGAGCTGATCGAGACGCTGTCGGGGCTGCGCCCGGGACGTCAGCTGCTGCGGGTCGGCGCCGCGGCCAACCTGTCGCGCAATTTCCAGATCGCCTTCCTGAAGCCGCTGATCGGCCGCAGCGATGTCGAGCTGATCATCCGCACCGGCCAGTTCGCGGACCTGCTGGAGCAGCTCGACGCGCACAAGCTCGATCTCGTGCTCGCCAACCATCCGGCGGCCCCGGACACGCGCAGCAATTTCGACAACACGCTGATCGACGAGCAGCGGGTCAGCCTGGTCAGCCGCAAGCCGTCCAAGCCCGCCCGCTTCCGCTTTCCGCAGGATCTGGCGACGGCGCCGGTGATCCTGCCGGGCCGCGGCAGCGCGCTGCGCTCGGCGTTCGACGCGCTGGTCGGATCGAGCGGCATCCGCCCGGTGATCGCCGCCGAGGTCGACGACATGGCGATGCTGCGCCTGATGGCGCGCGAGAGCGGCACCGTGACGCTGGTGCCGTCAATCGTCGTGATCGACGAGTTGCGCTCGGGCGTGCTGGTCGAGCGCGCGCGGCTCGGCGCACTGAAGGAACAGTTCTTCGCGGTGAGCCAGCAGCGCCGCTATCCCAACCCGCTGGTCGCCGAGTTGATCGGATCGCGGTCCAAGAAGGCGGAGTGAGTCTCGCGCCCGTCACGCAGCACGGACGTAGGGTGGGCAAAGGCGCGCCCGACAGCCCTTGCCAA
>NZ_CAFJ01000463.1 GCF_000239795.1 Bradyrhizobium sp. STM 3809
TGGGCATCGAGATGGAGGTCGAGGAGGGTGAGACCGTGCTCGATGCTGCGTTTCGGCAGGGCATCTCGCTGATGCATGGCTGCAAGGAAGGGCAGTGCGGCAGCTGCAAGTCGAAGCTCGTCGACGGCGACATCGAGCTGCTGAAATATTCGACCTTCGCGCTGCCGGACTACGAAAGCGAGAACGGTCATGTCCTGCTGTGCCGGACGCACGCCTACAGCGACGTCAGCTTCGAGCTGCTGAATTACGACGAGGACATGCTGAGGCGATCGATCGCGGTCAAGACCTTCCGAGGACACGTCGCAGGCATCACCGCCTTGACCTCGGACATCCGGTTGCTGGAGATCGAGATCGACAAGCCGATGAAGTTCTGGGCCGGCCAATATGTCGACCTGACGATCGACGATGGTCGCATCACCCGGGCGTTCTCGATGGCCAACGCGCCTGGCGAGGGCACGCGGCTGAGCTTCATCATCAAGAAGTACCCGAATGGCGCCTTCTCGTCGCAGCTCGATGGCGGGCTCGGCGTCGGCAGCGTGGTGATGGCGAAGGGCCCCTACGGCACCTGTTTCCGGCGCGAGGAGCGGTCCGGCCCGATGCTGCTGATCGGGGGCGGCTCGGGGATGTCGCCGCTCTGGTCGATCCTGGCGGATCACATTGCGAGCGGCGAACAGCGGCGGATCCGCTTCTTCTACGGCGCGAGGTCGCGCGCCGACCTGTTCTATCTCGAGGAACTCGCGGCGATCGGGCGCGAGCTCAACGACTTCCGATTCGTGCCGGCGTTGTCGCACGCGACGCAGGAAGATCATTGGGATGGAGAGACCGGCTTCGTGCACGAGGTCGTCGCGCGCCATCTGAAGCAGGAGAAACTGGTCGGGGAGATCGACGCCTATGCCTGCGGCCCGACGCCGATGATCGACGCGGTGCTGCCGGTCCTCCAGGTCAACGGCATCGAACCGGATCACATCTATTTCGACAAGTTTACGCCGGCGATGCGATGACGGCGTCCGGACATCGTCGCAATCACAACAGCAAAGAGGGAGGTCGTCATGAGTGCACAGGCAAGCGGAGCCGCTGCGGAGCCGGTCGTCAAATCCGGCGCCGCAGGATCGGCGGTGTTTCCAGGTTCGGACAGCCGCAGGTACAATTATTTCGAGCCGAAGGGCCGCAAGGCGACGCATTACGAGGATATGACGGTCGACGTCCAACCCGATCCGGAGCGCTATCTGCTGCAGGACTGGATCATCTCCTTCCCGGACGGCACGCCGACCTACAGCAAGGACTGGACGGCCGCCAAGAGCTCCAACTGGCACAAGTTCCGCGCCGTCGATCAGGAATGGGAGCGGACGCATTACCAGCGGCAGTCGACGATCTGCGGCATGGTGCAGAACACCATTGAGAACGGCCGCAAGTCCGGCGCGCCGGCGCGCTTCGATCCCGCCTGGGTGAAGATCCTGCAGAACCACCTCGGCGCCTACAAGCATGCCGAGTTCGGCCTGGGCACGTCGACCATGCAGGCGCAGCGCTATGGCTACACCCAGATGGTCAACAACGCGATCCTGACCAACTCGTCCTACAAGCTGCGCTTCGCCCAGGACATCACGCTGTATCTCAGCGAGATCGCGCTCGACCTCCCCGGCTTCGACGTCAATGCCGGCAAGCAGCATTGGCTGGACGATCCGATCTGGCAGGGCGTGCGCAAGTCGATCGAGTCGGTGATGGGATCGAACGATTATCTGGAGCAGTATTTCGCCACCAACGTGGTGTTCGAGCCTCTTGTCGGCGAGCTGTTCCGGTCCGGCTTCCTGATGCAGGCCGCATCGGCCCAGAACGACTTCATCACGCCGGCCGTGGTCTCCGCGGCGGAGGCCGACTACGAGCGCAACCTCGCCAACACGGTCGAGCTGTTCCACATCCTCGGCACCGATGCGCAGCATGCGGCGCACAACATCGCGCTGTTCAACAAATGGCTGGCCAAGCATGCCGAGCTCGCGCTCGACGCCGCCAACCGGCTGCAACCGATCTGGTCGCAGCCGCGGGTCAAGGTCGTCTCGTTCAACGATGCCCTGAGCCAAGCCAAGAACCGCATCAGGGGCATCGCCGCCGAGCTTGGCCTGACGGTTCCGGCCAGCCTAGCCTAGCCGCTGTCCACGCCCTTCACTCAATTCGTCAGGAGAACGACCATGATGCAGGAAGCCGACAACATCTTCAAACCGATGAAGGACATCACGTTCGAGGACACGGTGTCCCACCAATGCGGGGTGACCATGAACGACAGCGTCGAGGCGCGCGCCATCGCCGACGTCATGAGCCGCCACGACCATATCACCGTGACCTACATGCCGGCGATGATCCGGATCGACGGCATCGGCAAGATGGAATTCAAGATGGACGAGATCTCGGAGGAGCTCGGCCGCGAGATGACGCCGCATCTGTTCGAGATCGCGACATCCACGCATTACGGCCGGATGGTGATGGTCGACGACAACACGGTCGTGCTGTTCGGCGACATGAACGAGATGATGAAATACATCGCCTGACCGGCGCCTGCGGATGCCCGGCCGGCTTCGCGCCGGCCGGGCCAAGCTGGCTCTGCCATCAACGGCAGGCCTCATCACAATCAATCTGGGAGCGGGAGACGCGCGATGTACAGGACGGCTGCGGGCGACGAGATATTCGTGATCGACGGGCACACCCACTTCTGGGACGGCAGCCCGGCCAACCAGAAGAACATTCACGGCAAGCAGTTCATCGACTGCTTCTATGCCTACCACGCCAACCTCAGCCCGCCCTCGGAGAAGTGGGAAAAGGAGAAGTTCGAGAAATACGACGCCAAGACGATGTTCGACGATCTGTTCGTGTCGGGCTATGACGACATGGCGATCCTGCAGCCGACATACCTGACCGACTTCTACAAGAACGGGTTCAACACCACCGAGCGCAACGCCGCGATGAAGAAGAGCCATCCCGACCGCTTCATCCTCAACGGTGCGTTCGATCCGCGGGACGGCAGCAAGGGCCTCGAGGATCTGCACGCGCTGGCGGAAAAGTACAAGCTGCAGGGCGTCAAGCTGTACACGGCGGAATGGCGCGGAGAATCCAAGGGCTACAAGCTCTCCGACAAGGACTCCTACAAATACATCGAGGCGGCTCAGAAGCTCGGCATCAAGAACATCCACGTTCACAAGGGACCGACGATCATCCCCTTGAACCGTGATGCATTCGATGTCGCCGACATCGACGATGTCGCCACCTCCTTCCAGGATCTCAACTTCATCGTCGAACATTGCGGGCTGCCGCGGCTGGACGATTTCTGCTGGATCGCCACCCAGGAGACCAACGTCTATGCGGGCATTGCCGTGGCCTTGCCGTTCATTCATTCGCGGCCAGGCTATTTCGCCCATGTGATGTCGGAGCTGCTGTTCTGGCTCGGGCCGGACAAGATCCTCTATGGCAGCGACTACGGCATCTGGACGCCGAAATGGCTGATCGACAAGTTCATGGCGTTCGAGATTCCGGAGGATCTCACCAAGGAGACCGGCTCCGTCCTGACCCTGGAGAACAAGACCAAGATCCTCGGTCTCAACGCCGCGCGGCTCTACGGCATCGACGTCGAAGCCCAGAAGAAGAAGATCCGCGCCGGCGGTGGCTACGCGCATCTGTCCCAGCCCGTGCCGGCGTGAATGCCATGAGCGGGCGGATCATATCGAGCCTGCCGGGAGATCACCGGCAGGCGGAGCATTGGCAGGTCGACACAAGGCAGGCCGATGTGTGGGCCTCGCTGCGGCGAGTCATGGATCCTGAGCTCGACGAGTCGGTCGTCGATCTCAACTTCGTCACCAGGGCCGAGGTGGACGGAAGCAACCACGTCCACATCGAATTCCGGCTTCCGACCTATTGGTGTGCCGCGAACTTTTCGTTCCTGATGGCGGACGACATGCGGCGCGCGGTGGGTACGCTGGACTGGGTCACCGGCGTCAGCGTGGTGCTCGGCGAGCACATGTATGCGGACACGATCAATGCCGGGCTGGCGCGCGGCTTGTCGTTCCAGGAGACATTCGGGGGCGAGGCCGATGGCGACTTGGAGGAGCTGCGGCGGACGTTCCTCGTCAAGGCGTTCCAGCGCCGCCAGGTCGCCTTGCTCAATCATCTCACCGGCACCGGGCATTCGCCGCAGACGCTCACGGCCCTCACTTTGTTCGAGCTTCGTGGCCTCCCGGTCGACGACGAGGGCGGCCGTTTGAGGCAACGTTATCTCGAGCGGCGCGATGTGGTGGCGGCGGCGCGCGACGAGATGCCGGCCTTCGTCGACGCCGCGGGATTGCCCCTGAGCGCCGAGCGCTTTACCGCCTACGTCTCGGGCTTGCGCCGTGTCTGCGTCAATGCCGAGTTCAACGGCGCGCTGTGCCGCGGCCTCCTGTCAGTGCGGTTCGATCTGGAGACGCCGTTCGTTCCGAAAGCACGTGCCTCGGCCTGACCGGCCGGGGAGACAACAAAAAGTCGCGCCGGTCAGCACGGCAAAAAGAGCAGGCCAGAGGGAGGTTGAGACCATGCCGAAGATCATGCTGCATGACGAGGCGGCGCGGGCCGCATTGGGACGGGGCGTCGCCAAGCTCGCCAAGGCGGTGCGCGGCACGCTGGGTCCGAAGGGAATGAACGCGATCATGGACCGCCCGATCGGGACGCCGATCGTGTCGCGCGACGGCGTCAGCATCGCCGCCGAGATCGAGCTGGAATGTCCGTTCGAGAACATGGGCGCGCAGGTGCTGCGCGAGGTCTCGAAGCAGACCAATGACACCGCGGGCGACGGCACCACCACGGCCACGGTGCTGGCCGACGTGCTGGTGCAGGACGGGCTGAAATGCCTCGCAGCAGGTGCCAATCCGGTGGAACTGGTCGAGGGACTCGAGCTTGCGGTGGCGGAGACGATCAAGCAACTGAAGCGCTCCGCGATCGCCGTGCAGGGCTCGGCGGGCCTGCGCGCGGTCGCGAGCATCGCGGCCAATGATGCCGCGCTCGGCGACATGGTCGCGGAAGCTTTCGAGCGCGCGGGCACGCACGGCATCGTCGCGGTCGAATATGGCAGCACGGTCCAGACCACGCTCGAAGTGATCGAAGGCATGGCGTTCGAGCGCGGCTATCTCTCGCACCACATGGTGACGGATGTGGAGCGCATGCAGGTGGTGCTCGACAATCCGTTCATCCTGATGACGGACCACAAGATCCAGAGCGGCGAGCAGCTCGCCGGCGTGATCTCGCTGGTCGAGAAGAGCGGCAGGCCGCTGTTGATCATCGCCGAGGAAGTCGCGCCGGTCGTGATCATGCAGCTCCTTGCGCGTCGCGAGAAGAACAACTTCAAGGTCGCCGCCATCCATCCGCCGGAGTTCGGCCATTGGCGCAAGGCCATGCTGGAGGATATCGCGATCACCACGGGCGGACGCGTGATCTCGGTCGATCTTGGCGGGCGGCTGGAAAAGGCCGAGCTGCAGGATCTCGGCGCCGCGCGGCAGGTCCGGATCTCCGCTTCCAAGACCCTGATCACGGCCGGCGCGGGCGATCCGGACAGAATTTCCGCGCGCCGTGAGCAGGTGATGCGGCAATATGAGGCGGCGCCGGAGAACATCGAGCGCGACAAGTTCCAGGAGCGCATCGCCAAACTGTCGGGTGGCACGGCGATGATCCTCGCCGGTGGAGCAACGCCCGTCGAGCAGAAGCGCCGCACGCAGTTGATCGAGGACGCGATCAATGCGACGCGGGCAGCGATCGAGGAGGGCATCGTGCCCGGCGGCGGCTTCGCGCTGCTCAAGGCGGCGCCGAAGCTCGACGAGCTGATCAAGGGGCTGGACGGCAGTGTGCGGCAGGGCGCCGAGCTGCTGCAGCGGTCGCTGAGCCGGCCGTTATTCCACATCGCCTCGAACGCGGGCCTGGACGCCGAGGCGGAGGTGAGGAAGGTGGCGAAGGGCGCCAACGGCCACGGCCTCGACGCGCGCAACGGCGCCTCGGTCGATCTCGTCAAGGCCGGTATCATCGATCCCGTCAAGGTCTGCTACAGCGCGGTGCGCAACGCCGCCTCCGTCGCCGGGCTGATCCTGACGACGCAGACATTGATCGCCAAGAAGCCGGACGATTACGACCCCACCGCGGGCCCGGCCCTGGGTGGCGGCGCGGAGCTGCTGTAAGCGCGCGCGGCCTGCGCAGGAAACTGGCCGGGCGTTCGCGCCCGGCTCGGGCTGGCCGATCTTGCGTCTCTTCTTTCCAGTCTCGTCACGGAGACGGGCGACGCTGAGCAGAGCGGCGGACTATGGCCGGGGCTGGCCGAGCGCGCGATAGATCGTGTTCCTGGAGACGCCGAGACGGCGCGCGGTCTCGCTGACATTGCCATTGGTCTCCGCATAGACCATCAGGATGCGGGCGCGCTGGACGTCGTGCAGCGATCCTTCCGCGTCGGGCGACGGCCGAGCGATCGGTTGGCCGATCGCTCGACCGATCATGGCGTCCACGCAGGCCTCGTCGATGATCCCGTTGGAGACGCCGAGCGTCAGCCGGGCCAGCATGTTGCCGAGCTCGCGAATATTGCCGTGCCAATGGTTCGGCGCCAGTCGGGCCAGCGCTCCCGCCGTGATGGCGCAGCCGGGATCGATCTTGTGCAGCAGCTGGCGAGCAATGGCGTCGAAATCGCAGCGCTCGCGCAGGCGCGGCAGCCGCACCTCGAGCGTGTTGAGCCGATACAGCAGGTCGGACCGGAAGCGTCCCTCGGCGATCGCCTTGTCGAGCGCGGCGTTGGTCGCCGACACCAGGAAGACGTCGACCTTGAAGGCGGCGCCGCCGACCGGCCGCACCGTCCAGTCATCGAGAAGGCGCAGCAGCACACCCTGCAGCGCCACCGGCATGTCGCCGATCTCGTCGAGGAACAGCGTGCCGCCGTCGGCCTCCTTGACCAGGCCCATGGCGCCGCCGGACCGTGCGCCGGTGAACGCGCCGTCGGCATAGCCGAACAGCTCGGCCTCGATCAGGCTGTCGGGCAGCGCGGCACAATTGACCGCGACGAAGGCGCCGGCGCGTCCGCTGGCGGCATGGGCGTGGCGTGCCAGCTGCTCCTTGCCGGTCCCGGTCTCGCCGCGGATCAGGATCGGCATCTTGCGCGCTGCCGCGCCCTCGACGCGCCGCACGATCGCGAGCACGTTCGGGTCCTCGGCAACAAATCGCGGCGTCTTGTTGCCGGCTGGCTTCGCCGCCGGCTGAGATGCCTGGGCCTGCCGCGGCGGCGTGGCATCGCGTCCGCGCATGGCCGCCGTGCTGCGCTCCCCGGGTGTCCGCCGCCGGGCATGCATCACGACGATCGCGCCGACACCGGTGTTGCCGTTCTTGACCAGCTCGAAGCTCGCATGGGGCAGGATCTCCCTGAGCTTCGCCGGCCAATCCTCGAAAGCCACCGTCTTCAGGAAGCGCGTCGGCGCGTCGCCATCGGTGTTGAGGCCGTTGTCCTTCATGGCCCGCAGCCCGCGCTCGGTGGCATGCAGAATGGCGCCGCGCCGGTCGAGCAGGATGCATTCCTCCGTGGCCCAGGAGGCGCGCTTGGCGATGAAATCGCACAGCAGCTGCTCCTTGTCCTGCCGTGCCAGCTGCGCGAGCACGCTCTCGACGTGATGGCCGACCGCAACCGCCAGCGCCAGACTCTGCGGATTGAACGTGCTGGCCGGGCCGGAGATGTCGACGACGCCGAGCAACTCGCCATCGTTCGGATCGTGGACCGGGACGGCGGCGCAGGTCCAGCGCTGCACCTCGGTGCAGAAATGCTCGGCGCCATGAATCTGCACCGGGCATGAGTCCGCCAGCGCCGCGCCGATCGCGTTGGTGCCGATATCGGCCTCGCTCCAACGTCCGCCATGCTCCAGATGCACGGTGCGCCCGGCATCGATCACCCGCGCATCACCCTGGGTGTCGATGATCAGACCGGTGGGATCGGTCAGGATCATGATCGATCCGGCATCCCTCAGGAACGTCTTCGAGTTCTGCAGCGCGGAGCGCGCGGCGTGGCGAAGCGCGGCATGCTTGGCCCGCTGGCGAGCTAATTCGTCCTCCGCGACCAGCGGCGCCTTGGCACGGTCGACGGTGATGCGGTGCTGCCGGGACCGCTGCCACGAAGCGGCCACAGTTGATCTCACGTCACCCGACAAGGTGCCGCGCTCGATGAATTTCTGCCATGCGGCCCGTACGTCCCGTTGGTCCATTCCGGTTCCTCCAACGTGTCGATGCCCGCTGCCCCCGTCGCTTTGCGATCAAACATCCGCGGCGGATGTCGTGGCCCACAGGCCACGCATCAGCCGCAATCGTCGAACCGCTCGAGCGTTTCGAACCTGATACCTCCAAAATGTCGGAAAACAGCAGCGCGTGCGACGACGCGGGCGACGAGCTCGGCCCGTCAACCACCTTGCTCGCGTTTCACATCCCCGACGTTCCAGCGCTTCGACGGCGCTGATAATGCCTGACCTTATACGCGTTGGTCGATCGCGCAAAGCCGAACTCATCGCGTTGCCGATCAATCATGCGACAATTTGAACGAGCATCGTATCTGTTCTGTCCAGCACCGTTGACGCCCCGCGGTTTTACGCACGAGGAGCTGATCGACGGCACCGAGTTGCGCCGGCTGGTGCCGGCCGTGGCGGAGAGCTGTCCGGGCGGCGTGGTGTCGCGCCGCGACGGCGCGGCGCAGCCGGCGCGGACCACGACGGCCTTCCGCCGCAAGGCGGAGCAGCTCGGCACCACCATTCGCGAAGGCGTCCTCGCAACGAACATTCGAAAAGAGCAGGGCCGGTGGCATGTCGACGTCGGCGCGGAGACCTTTGCGGCACCGGTGCTGGTCAACGCCGCCGGCGCCTGGGCCGGGCGGATCGCGGCGCTGCTCGGCGAGCCGGTGCCGGTCGAGACCATCGCGCCGATGCTGATGATCACCTCGCCGGTCGCGCATTTCATCGATCCCGTCGTGATCCTGCGCGGCCGCAAGCTGTCGTTCAAGCAGTTCCCGAACGGCACCGTGCTGATCGGCGGCGGCCATCTCGCCACGCCGGATCAGGACCGCAACGAGACCGTGCTCGACTGGCGCAAGCTCGCGGAGAGCGCGCGCACCGTCGCCGAGCTGTTCGAGGTGATGCGCGGCGCCACCATCACGCGCGCCTGGGCCGGCATCGAGGCGCGGATGCGCGACGACATCCCGGTGTTCGGTCCGAGCGCACTGCACGAGGGGCTGTATCATCAGTTCGGCTTCTCGGCGCATGGCTTCCAGCTCGGTCCCGGCGCCGGCGCGGTCATGGCCGAGCTGATCGTCCATGGCGGCACGCAGACCCGCATCAGCGGGCTCAGCATCGCGCGTTTTTCGCAATGATCCATCACCACCAGCATGAGGACCGCATGACCATCACCCGCAAGATCCGCTCGGCCATTCATCACCGCATCGTCGAGGCCAACGGCTTCGTCTTCATCGGCGGCACCATCGCCGACGACACCTCGGTGTCGATGGGCGAGCAGACCCGCAACATCCTCGGCAAGATCGACGGGTTCCTGAAGGAGGCGGGCACCGACAAGTCGCGCGTCGTCTCGGGCCAGATCTTCGTGACGGATCTGTCGAAGAAGAAGGAGATGGATGCGGCCTGGACCGCGTTCTTCGGCGACGATCTGCCGGTCCGCGCCACCGTCGGCGTCTCCGACCTCGGCGGCGGCGCGCTGATCGAGATCGTGATCACCGCCGTCAAGGGCTGAGCATCAAACGATCGATCGGTCGATGACGCGCGGGGCTCGCTTCGCGCGTCATTTGCTTTCCGGACGAATCCGATCGAACATGGCGGCTCTCTCATCGCACGGGCCAGGAGAAGCCAGCCGCATGAACGACAGCAGCAGCCTGCCATCTCCGTCCGCCGGCCTGGATGCGGTGTTCGCCCATATCGAGAGCAACAGGCAAGACTTTCTCGCCCGCGTGATGGACTATGTGCGTCATCCCTCGATCAGCGCGCACAATGTCGGCATCACCGAGGTCGCCGTGCTGCTCGTGAAGATGCTGCGGGAGATCGGGCTGGAAGCCGAGACGGTGCCGACCGCTGGCCATCCGATGGTGCTGGGACGTTGGCACCACAAGCCGGGCGCACCGACCGTGCTGCTGTATGGCCATTACGACGTGCAGCCGCCGGATCCGCTCGATCTGTGGCTGAGCCCGCCCTTCGAGCCGACCATCCGCGACGGCCGCATTTACGCGCGCGGCATCGGCGACAACAAGGGCCAGCATTTCGCGCAGTTGATGGCGATCGAATCCCATCTCAATGTGCACGGCGAGCTGCCCTGCAACGTCACCGTTCTGCTCGAAGGCGAGGAGGAGATCGGCAGTCCGCGCATCGCCGGTTTCGTCGCTGAACATCGCGAGCGGCTGACGGCGGATGTCGTCGTGACCGCGGATGGTCCGATGCATCCCTCGGGCCGTCCGACCATGACCTATGGCGTTCGTGGCATGTGCTCGTTCGAGCTGCGCGCCAGGCATGCGAATCGGGACGTGCATTCCGGCAATCTCGGCGGGATCGTGCCGAATCCGATCTGGACCCTGGTGCATCTGCTCGGGACGATGAAGAACGCCGCCGGTGAGATCACCATCGAGGGTGTGCATGATGCCATCGTGCCGCCCAGCGCGCTCGACGTCGCTGCGGTGAAGCGCCTGCCGCTCGATCTCGACGCTGCCAAAGCGAGCCTCGGCCTCAGCCGCCTCGATGCGCCGGCGGAGCGCGGCTACTACGAAAGGCTGATGTTTCATCCGACGCTGACCATCAACGGCTTTCACGGCGGCTATGGCGGACCTGGCAGCAAGACTGTCCTTCCCTGCGAGGCGTTCGTGAAGTGCGACATCCGCCTGGTCGAGGCCATGACGCCGGACGACGTGCTGTCGAAGGTCGAGGCACATGTGAAAAAGCATGCACCCGAGGTCGAGTTCATCCGGCGCGGCGGCATGCTGCCGTCGCGGGTGCCGCTCGATTCGCCCTTCGCTGCGATCATCCGCGACGCGATCACGCTGGCGCAGGGCGTCACGCCGCTCGAATTCCCCTGCACTGGCGGCAGCTTGCCGGACTACGTCTTCACCAAGATCCTGGGCGTGCCGGCTTTCGTCGTGCCTTATGCCAATGCCGACGAAGCCAACCACGCGCCCAACGAGAACATGACGATCGATTGCTTCACCAACGGCATCCGCACAGGGGCTGCGCTGCTCGACCGGGTCGGCGCGAGCTGCTTCTAGAGTGGAATCGGTCATCACGATTTTTTGCGCCGCGGATGTGGTCATCGCGCGGCCACGAAACGATGGCATTGAGCCCGCGTTTCCCCGGGGTCGGCACGAATCGATCGCGCGCGGCGACGTCGTGGTTGGATTAACGCAGTTGATATCGCCTCGTTTCGAATGAGGATTATGTACCGTCGCTTCAGGGCTCGGAGCTGGCAGATGCACGACCCCGTTGACAATTCGCGTGATCAGACGAGTTCCATCGGCGCCGGCTCGCCCAGCGAACCGGAGCGTACCGTGGCCGTGACGATTGCGCCCGACATCCATCCTGAGCCGTCGTTCGCGGTTGACCCGGCAACCGGCCGCAGGGTCGGGCCTGAGGATCATGAGGGCGACGATGACGATCAGTGTCGGAAGGCCCGGCTGGTGACGCCGACGATGTGGCGGTGATCGGCCCGCGGCAGGCGAGCTCCGCCAGTCCTGATCGGGAGTCCCGCCGGTTCAGAGCCGTCACCCGGTCTGTCGTTGTCGGCGGCGTGGTCTGCTCCTGCTGCTTGAGCTGCTTGTCGACATGCGATGCCGGGCGATGAGTTCCTGAAGAACACCTTCGTCGACTCATGCATTCGAGAACTTCGAGAACGCCGCCTACAAGTCGCTGCTGGCGCTGTGCCGCGCTGCCGGCGTCGAGCGAGCCCGCGGCCCGCTGCAGCAGTCGCTGCAGCGTGAGCAGCGGCAGGCGGCCTGATCGTCGGTATCTCAGGCTGGGGCGGGAACCCGTCAACCCCATCGCAACCTCCGGTATCATCCGGATACCCGCGAATCACCTGATCGGGTACACCAAATCCAGCCCTTCTTGGGGCGTTTCCTCCCTGGACTTGGGCCGCCTGCACTCCCGTGCGGGCGGCTTCTTTCTTTCCGGAGGGATCAGTCGGGTCGGTCCGGCAGCCGGGCCCATGGCCGTTCGGCCTGGTCGCGCTGTTCGAAGCGGCCGATGTCGCCGCTCAACGACAAGGTGAGGTCGAGATCGTCCCAGCCGTTGAGCAGCTTCGTTTGCCAGATCGGATCGATGGTGAACGAATAGTTGCGATTGCCGAACCTGATCAGGCAGTCATGGAGATCGACGGTCACCGCCGCGCCGGTCGTCTCGATCAGCCCAAGGATCTCCTCCGCGTCGGCCTCGCTGACCTTGGCCGGCAGCAGGCCGTTGTTGACGGCGTTCGACGCGAAAATGTCGCCGAAGCTCGGCGCGATCACGCAGCGGAAGCCGAAATCCACCAGCGCATAGACCGCCGCCTCGCGCGACGAGCCGGCGCCGAAATTGCGCCTTGTCACCAGCACCTCGGCGCGCTTTGCGGCGTCTGCGTTGAGCGGGAAATCCGGGCGCGGCGCGCCGGTCTCGTCGAAGCGCATGTCATGCAGGAGAAACTGTCCGTAGCCGTCGGCGCGCGAGCGCTTCATGAAGCGCGCCGGGATCAACTGATCGGTGTCGATGCTGGCGAGCGGCAAGGCGCAGGCCGATGTCGTGAGGCGATCGAAAGGTTTCATGACGCGCTCCTCAACAGCGGCCGCACGTCGGTCAGATGGCCCGCTATGGCCGCCGCCGCGACCATCGCCGGCGACATCAGATGCGTGCGCGCACCCGGACCTTGCCGGCCCTTGAAGTTGCGGTTGGTGGTCGATGCGCAGCGCTCGCCCGACGGCACGAGATCGCCGTTCATGCCGACGCACATCGAGCAGCCCGGTCCCACCCAGTCGAGGCCGGCGGCGATGAAGATGCGATCGAGGCCTTCCTGCTCGGCCTGCTGCTTGACGAGGTGGGAGCCGGGCGACACCAGCCCCGGCACGCGCGCCGTGCGGCCGGCGAGGACGCTCGCCGCGGCGCGCAGATCCTCGATGCGGCTGTTGGTGCAGGAGCCGATGAAGACGCGGTCGATCCTGATCGTGTCGAGCGCCTGGCCGGGCGCGAGGCCCATGTAGTCGAGCGCCTCGCGGACATGGCTCGCGCGCGACGCATCGTCCATGGCGGCGGGGTCGGGCACCGACGCGCCGATCGGCAGCGCATCCTCCGGGCTGATGCCCCAGGTCACGGTCGGCGCGATGTCCTTGCCATCGAGCAGGACCGCGCGGTCGAATGCCGCGTCGGCATCGCTCGTCAGCTCTCGCCAGGCCGCGATAGCGCCGTCGAGCACGTCGCCGGCGGGCGCGAGCGGCCGTCCCCTCACATAGGCGAACGTCGTCTCGTCAGGCGCAATCATGCCGCAGCGGGCGCCGCTTTCGATCGAAAGGTTGCAGAGCGTCAGCCGGCCCTCCATCGTCAGCGCGCGGATCGCGGATCCCGCATATTCGATGGCATGCCCCTGCGCGCCGTCGGCGCCGATCCTTGCGATGATCGAGAGCGCGATGTCCTTGGCGGTGATCCCCGGCGCGGTCGCACCGTCCACCGTGATGCGCATCCGCTTCGGCCTCTTCTGCCACAAGGTCTGCGTCAGCAGCACATGCGCGACCTCGGAGGCGCCGATCCCGAAGGCGAGTGCGCCGAAAGCGCCATGCGTCGAGGTGTGGCTGTCGCCGCAGACCATCGTCAGGCCGGGCAGGGTCAGGCCCTGCTCGGGACCGATCACGTGGACGATGCCCTGGCGCGGATCGTCGAAGCCGAACATGCGGATGGCGTTGGCGCGGCAATTGTCGTCGAGCTGACGGATCATGCCGGCGATGTCCGGCGCGACCTCGCTGAGCGCGCGCGTGCGTGTCGGCACATAATGATCCGCGACACCGATGGTGAGATCCGGCCGGCGCACTTTGGCGCGCTTCTCCTTGAGCTTGTTGAAGGCATGGAACGAGCCCTCGTGCACGAGGTGGCGGTCGATGAACAAGAGCTCTGCGCCGTCCTCGCGGCGCGTCACCACATGCGCATCCCATACCTTGTCGAACAGCGTTTGCGGCTGCCGCGTTGCCGTCATTCCCGAATGTCCTCACTTGATGGCGTCAGCGACGCACCCATTCATGTCGTGCCGTCCGCCGGCGAAGGGAAGGGGGCCCGCGCCGCCATGTGGCCTTGATAGATCGCCTCCAGCGCGGTGCGCGGCGCATTGTTGTCGCCGGCCTGCAGCACCGGCAGTCCCGCCCGTCGCAGCGAGAGATACAGTGTCTGATCGGTGCTGTTGTGGTCCACCGCGACCAGCGCGGAGAAGCCGGTCAGGCGCTCGATGTCTCCGGTCGAGAGATCCTCGACCGCCAGGATCTGGCCATCATAGGAGCGCACCGCGCGCAACGTCGCGATCCGCACCCTGCGCTCGCGCAGGCGGCGGCTGTTGGCGAGCGTCGAATAGATCGTGGTGCGCCAAGCGTAGCTGGTCGCCGGCACGAACAGGGTCACGGCCTTGCCGAGATCGGCGAAATGCTCAAGGGCTGCGAGCGTGCCCCATTCACCGGTGCGGTCGAACACCGCAACGCATGCGCCGAGCTGCTCCGGCGCGCGCAGCGCGTCGGGCAGGGTGAACACCGGCCCGTTCCCGGAAACTGGCAAAGCCGCCGTGGTCGAGCCCGTCGCCAGCACGATGCGGTCGGCGCCGAATGCCGAGATCCCCGCGGCGTCCGCATTCTTGTTGAACACGACGGTCGCGCCGAGCCGCGTCAGCGCCGCGCTCTGGAACTCGACGAACGCCTTGAAATTCGCGCGCTTCGGCATCAGCCACGCCGTGCGCAGCTGTCCGCCGAGCTGGTCACTGCGCTCCCACAGCGTCACCTCGTGCCCGAGCGCAGCCGCGACGCGCGCGGCTTCCAGTCCGGCGGGGCCGCCGCCGACGACGAGCACCTTCCGGGTGGCGCCGCGCGGCAACGCTTCCGGCTCATCGAAGCGTCCTTCGAGCCCCGCGATCGGATTGATCAGGCAGCGGATCGGCAGGTTCCGCTCCAGCATGCCGGCGCAGCCCTGGTTGCAGCCGATGCAGCGGCGGATCTCGTGCGTGCGGCCCTCGATCGATTTCCTCACGATCGCCGGCTCGGCGAGATGCGCACGCGCCATGCCGACGGCGTCCGCGTCGCCCGCGGCGATCATCGCGTCGGCTTCGTCGAGCCCCGTGAAACGGCACACCGCAAAGACGGGCGTTTGGAAACCGCGCGCGCGCAGCTCATGGCGGATGCGGGCGGGCAGGGCGCGGAACGGTGCCGGGTCGAACGCCATGTCGGCCATCTGCGTCGCCAGCGAATAGCTCGCGACATAGGCGGAATGCGAGACGTTGACGAAATCGATCTTCGTCTGCCGCGCCAGCATCGGCACGATCTGCGCGGCCTCGTCGATCCCAAGCCCGCCCTCGGCATATTCCTCGCCGCTGATGCGGATGCCCAGGCAGAAGGTGGCGCCGAGTTCCGCGCGCAGCGCCGCGAGCACGCGGGCGGGAAAGCGCAGCCGGTTCTCCAGGCTGCCGCCATATTCGTCGCTGCGCTTGTTCGACAAGGGCGACATGAACTGCTGCAGCAGATGGCCGTGCGCCATCTGCAGCTCGATGCCGTCGAAGCCGGCGGCGACCAGGTTGCGCGCGGTGACGAGATGGCCTTCGATCACCTGCTCCATGTCGAACTCGTCCATCGGCCGCGGCGGCAGCGCCGAGATCGACCATGGCACGGCCGAGGCGCCCCACGACACCGTGCGCTCGAAATCGCCCTCCACCTGCCGTCCGAGATGGATGATCTGGCCGAGCATGGCCGCGCCGTCCGCCTTCACGGGATCGGTGATGCGGCGGAACGGATCGATGCAGGCGGGATCGAAGCCGCACACCGCCTGCGGCCGGCCCAGCGAATTGGCGTGCACGCGGATGGATTCGAAGATGATGGCGCCGACGCCGCCGCGCGCGCGGGCGCGGTGATAGGCGAGGTGCTGCAGACTCGGCAGATGGTGCTCGCCGAAATTGGTGGTGTGCGCGGGAACGAAGATGCGGTTGCGCCAGCGCAGGGGGCCGACGTCGAGCGGGCTCAGCGCCTGTGCATATGGCTGATGCTGCGACAAATCGCGTGATCCTCCCGCTGCCCAATCCATGGCTCGATTGCTGCCTCGAGCGACACCGTCGAGCCCGTTGACCTAAGCTGTCATATTTTCTATACACCTACTGTATTGAAAGCAAGATAGCCTGCATCCACGGGACCTCTCACCCTTGCGCACCGCGTCCGAGCCGCTGAAGGCACGACGGATCTACCTGCTGCTGAAGGACAAGATCGCATCCGGCGAGCTTGCGGACGGCGAGCGGCTGCCGGGCGAGTTCGCGCTGGCCGAGGAGCACAACGTCTCCCGCGTCACCATTCGCCAGGCGCTCGACCTGCTGGCGTCCGAGGATCTGATCGCGAAGAAGAGCGGGCTCGGCACCTTCGTGCATCGGCCGCCCTCGAAGGTGCGCACGGTGCTCGCCGACGTTTCCAACGTGTTCGCGCATCTGATCGAGATGGGGCGGACGACCGATGTGCGGCTGCTGTCGTTCGACTATGTCGTGCCGCCCGAGCAGATCCGCGAGGCCTTGCAGCTCGCCCCCGACGAGCGCTCGCAGCGCTCGGTGCGCGTCCGCCTCGTCGACGGCGTGCCGTTCTCCTATCTCATCGCCAACGTGCCCGAGCGCATCGGCCGCAACTATTCGCGCGAGGATCTCGCGCGCATGCCGCTGCTCGAATTGATCGAGCGCTCGGGGCTGACCAGCGCGTCAGCCCGTCAGGAAATCAGCGCCGTGCTGTCGAGCCCCGACGTGGCTGCGGCACTCGACATCGATGTCGGCATGCCGCTCGTGGCCTTGCGCCGCACGGTCTACGGCAAGGACGGCCAGCCGATGGAGCACCTGCAGGCGCTCTACCGGCCCGACCGCTACACGTTGCAGATGAACCTCGAGCGGACGGGCGACGAAGGGCGCCGGCACTGGAGCCCGACCACCGAGGTGTACCGCAGGGAGCGCCCGCGCCGGCGGCCGCCAGTCAGGAAAGTGGGGAAGTCATGAGGCGTCATCCGAAGTCACTGTCACGCCGCACCGTGCTCAAGAGCGGTGTCGCGCTCACCTCGATGCTGGCGGCGCCCGGCCTGCTGCGCGCCGAGCCGGCGCCGGTCAAGGTCGGCCTGTTGCAGCCGATTTCCGGCGCCTTTGCGCTCGACGGAGATCTCGCCAAGATCGGCGCCGAGTTCGCGGTCAAGGAGATCAACGAGGCCGGCGGCATCAAGGCGCTGGGCGGCGCCAAGCTCGAACTGATCGTCGGCGACAGCCGCTCCAACGCAGAAGCCGGCGCCCAGGCGACCGAGGAGCTGCAGTCGGCCGGCGTCGCCGCCGTGCTCGGCGGCTTCGCCTCGGGCATCGCACTGACCGCGACGCAGACCGCCTCGCGCTACGATCTGCCGTTCGTCGTCGACTGCGCCGTGGCGGACACCATCACCGAGCGCGGGCTGAAGAACACCTTCCGCTTCAACCCGAATTTCAGCATGGCGACTGCGGTGGCGCTGAAGAACCTGGTTAAGCTCAACGACGACGCTGGCAAGCCGATCAAGACGGTGGCGATCGTGCACGAGGACGGCCTGTTCGGGTCGGGTCTCGCCAAGATCATGCAGGAGAAGCTGCCGCCGCTCGGCTTCCAGATCGTCGAGACCATCGCGCATCCGACGCCGGCGCGCGACATGACCAACGTCGTGCTCCGGCTGCGCGCGCTCAATCCCGATCTGATCGTGCCGTCGCATTACTTCAACGAGTTCGTGCTGATGGCCCGCACGCTGCAGCAGCAGCGCGTGCGTCCGAAGGGCATCTACGCCGTGTTCGGCGGCGCCGCCTCGAGCTATCGCTTCGTCAACGAATTCCCCGAGGCGGCCCAGGGCGTGATGGACTGCAACCATTGGGGCGATCCGAAGAGCCCGATCACGGCCAAGCTGCGCGAGACGGTCACGGCGGCGGGCAAGTTCTACGCCTACAACACGCCGATCAACTACTCGCTGGTCAAGGTGTTCGCCCAGGCCGTCGAGAAGGCGGGCAGCGCCGATCGTGCCAAGATCATCGAGGCGCTGGCAGCGAACGAGTTCGATAGCGGCATCATGCCCTATGGCAAGACCAAGTTCGACGCCAAGGGCCAGAACGCCAGCGCTCTGCCGCTCAACACCCAGGTGCAGGGCAAGGACATCAAGGTGATCTACCCCGCGGAGTACGCCGAGGCCAAGCCGGTGTTCCCGATCAACGGGTGATCGGACCGAGCGCACCAGCGCGCTACGGTGAGGAAGACTGTGGCGACTGCGGTGAGCGCGGCCTGGTCTGCAAGTCCTGCCCATGAGCGCGTTGCTCATGATTCGCATGCAACTCCGCTTGCGGAGTTGACCCTCATGGTGAGGAGCGCCGCTCGCGGCGCGTCTCGAACCATGAGGCCCCGATGTGCCGCCTTCGTTGGCAAAGATCCGAGGAAGCGCTGCGCTTGCTCGATGACCAGAGGACTCGATGTACTCGCCCCAGATCGTCGTGGAGGCGCTGTTGAACGGGCTGATGCTGGGCGCGATCTATGCGTTGATCGCGCTTGGTCTGACCCTGATCTACGGCGTGCTGCACATCGTGAATTTCGCCCACGGCGCGCTGCTGACCGTGGCGATGTTCATGGTGTGGCTGGCCTGCGCGCAGTATGGGATGGATCCGTACCTCGCCATCCTGTTCGTCGCGCCCGTCATGTTCGCGCTCGGCTATGTCCTGCAGCGCTTCATCATCGGCCCGGCCAGCCACGGCAAGGACAACGGCATCCTGCTGGTGACCCTGGGTCTCTCGATCATCATCGAAAACGCGCTGCTCGCTGCGTTCCAGTCGGATACGCGCACCATCACCAGCGACTATTCGTTCCGTGTCGTCGAGATCGGACCGCTGCTGCTGTCATTCCCGCGCGTCGTCGGCTTCGGCGTCACCATCGCCACCACGCTGCTGCTCTGGCTGGTGCTGCACCAGACCGACATCGGCAAGGCGATCCGCGCTGTCGCCAAGGAGAAGCTCGGCGCCAGCCTCGTCGGCATCAGCGTGCCGCATGTCTACGCCATGACCTTTGCGATCGGCTGCGCCTGCCTCGCGGTCGCGGCCGGACTGTTGATGCCGTCGTTCTACGTCAGCCCGAAGACCGGCGCGGCCTTCGTGCTGGTCGCCTTCACCATCGTCGTGCTCGGCGGCATGGGCTCGATCCCCGGCGCGCTGATCGGCGGGCTCCTGATCGGCGTTGTCGAAGCGGCGTCCAGCCTGTTCCTCGGCGACAGTCTCGGCCAGATCGGCATCTTCCTGATCTTCATCGTCACGCTGCTGGTGCGGCCGACCGGCCTGTTCGGAGCGCGCGCATGACCAGGCCGCGTCTTGCGACTCTCGCCATCATCGTCGTTGCGCTCGGCGTGATCGCGTTCGCGCTGTCGGGTGCGCTGCTGAACCTGATGATCTTCATGATGATCATTGCGCTCGCGGCGCAGGGCTGGAACATCCTCGGCGGCTATGCCGGCCTGTCGTCGTTCGGCCACGCCGCCTTCTTCGGCGCCGGCGCCTATGCGATGGCCGTGCTGCAGACCCGGTTCGGGGTCAACGCCTGGGTCGCGCTGGTCATCGGCATCGCGCTCGGCGCACTGGTCGGCGCTTTCATCGGCTTCCTCAGCTTCCGCTCCGGACTGAAAGGCTCATATTTCGCCCTGATCACCTTGGCCTTCGCCGAAGTCGCGCGCATCGTCGCCAACAGCACCAATTTCACCGGCGGCGCCGCCGGCATCCTGCTGAAACTGCAGAACGGTCTGCCCTATCTGCAATTCGCCGACCGGCGCTATTTCCTGCTGATCGCGCTCGGCTTCGTCGCGATCGGCCTCGTCGTCAGCTGGTGGCTGGAGCATTCGCGCTTCGGCGCCTATCTCGTGGCGCTGCGCGAGAACGAGCAGGCGGCGCAGGCGCTCGGCGTCGACGTGTTCGCGGTGAAGATGAAGGCGATCGCGATCTCCGGCGCGCTCACGGCGGCCGCGGGTTGCCTGTACGCGCAGAACTATCTGTTCATCGACGCCAACGTCGCGTTCGGCTCGTGGATCTCGATCGAGGCGCTGTTTGCCGCCATCGTCGGCGGCTCCGGCACCGTGCTGGGGCCGCTGATCGGCGCCATCGTGCTGCTCGGTCTCGGCGAACTGACCAAGGGACTGTCCCACGGCATTCCCGGCATGGATCTCATGGTGTTCGGCGTCATCCTGGTGCTGTCGGTGGCGTTCTCGCCGAATGGTCTGGTCATGCTGATGAAGAGCCTGGGCTTGCGTGCACCGGCGAAGGAGAGGGAGGCGTGATGCTCGAGGTCAAAGCCCTCACCAAGCGCTTCTCCGGCCTCGTTGCGGTCGACCAGGCTTCGCTGTCGGTCGCCAAGGGCTCCATCACCGGACTGATCGGACCGAACGGCGCCGGCAAGACCACGCTGTTCGCGATGGTTGCGGGCTTCCTGCAGCCCGATGGCGGCTCCGTCAGCTATGACGGCCGCGACATCACCGCGCTGGCCCCGCATGTCCGGGCCCGGCAGGGCATCGCGCGCACCTTTCAGATCGTGCAGCCGTTCGAAGGCCTGAACGTGCAGGAGAACATCGCCGTCGGCGCTTATTTGCACACGCCCGACGCCGGCGAGGCCATGCGACAGGCGGCCGAGATCGCCAGGCGCGTCGGCCTCGGCGCCGATCTCGCCAAGGCGTCGTCCGATCTTACCGTCGCCGGACGCAAGCGGCTCGAAGTGGCGCGCGCGCTCGCGACCAGGCCGCGCCTGCTGCTGCTCGACGAGGTGCTGGCCGGCCTCAACCCTTCGGAGATCCGCGACGTGCTGCCGCTGGTGCGCGAGATCCGCGACCAGGGCGTCACCATCCTGATGATCGAGCACATCATGCAGGCGGTGATGAATCTCTGCGACAAAGTGTATGTGCTGTCGCAGGGACGCATGATCGCCGAGGGCGAGCCGAGGGCCGTCTGCGAGGACCCGCAGGTGATCGAGGCCTATCTCGGGCATGGCGCGGCGGAGCGGTTGCGCGCGGAGCAGGCGCATGCTTGAGGTCCGTGATCTCCGCGCCGGCTACGGCGCCACCGAGGTGCTGCGCGGCGTCAGCCTCGACGTCAACGCCGGCGAAGTCGTCGCCGTGCTGGGCTCCAATGGCGTCGGCAAGACCACCTTGAACAAGGTGCTGTCGGGCGTGGTGCCGGCGACATCCGGCACCATTCGCTTCAACGGCGCCGCGCTGGAACGTGCTGCCGCGCCCGACATCGTCGGCGCCGGTCTGATCCACGTTCCCGAGGGGCGCAAGATCTTCCCCAATCTGTCGGTGCGCGAGAATCTCGAGCTCGGCGCCTATTGCCGGCCGCGGCGCGGCCGCGCCGAGAAGATCGAGCAGATCTACGCAACCTTCCCGAAGCTGAAGCAGCGCGCGCGGCAATATGCCGGCACGCTGTCCGGCGGCGAGCAGCAGATGCTGGCGATCGGCCGTGGCCTGATGGGCGAACCGAAGCTTCTCATCCTCGACGAGCCGTCGCTGGGCCTCTCGCCGCTGATGGTGGAGGAGATGTTCGCGCTGATCGCGCGGCTCGCGGCCTCCGGCCTCGCCATCATGCTGGTCGAGCAGAACGTGGTGCAGTCGCTCGAGCTCGCCGGGCGCGCCTACATCATGGAGAACGGCATCATCACGCTCTCCGGCCAGGCCTCCGAACTGAAATCCAATGCCGAACTGAAGCGCGCCTATCTCGGTCTCTAGGGATCGCGCGTCAGTGCAAACTTTGAGAACAAGGAAACGACAATGAGCCTGAGATCCACTCTGGCATCGGCCGAGCCGACGATCGCGCCCGGCGTCTACGACGCGCTGACCGCGAGCATCGCCGCCGAGGCCGGCTTCAAGGCGCTGTATCTCACCGGCGCCGGCATCGCCTATACCAGGCTCGGCCGTCCCGACATCGGCCTGGTGTCGATGATCGAGGTCGCCGACACCATCGCCATGATCCGTGATCGTGTCGATCTGCCTGTCGTCGTCGATGGCGATACCGGCTTCGGCAATGCGCTCAACGTGCAGCGGACGATCCGGCTGTTCGAGCGCATGGGCGCCTCCGCGATCCAGCTCGAGGACCAGACCACGCCGAAGCGTTGCGGCCATCTCACCGACAAGACCGTGATCGGCGCCAGCGAGATGGTCGGCAAGATCAAGGCCGCGCTCGATGCGCGCCAATCGCCGGAGACGCTGATCATCGCGCGCACCGATGCGTTGGCGATCGAGGGCATGGAGGCCGCGATCGAACGCGCCGAGCGCTATGCCGAGGCCGGCGCCGACGTGCTGTTCGTCGAGGCGCCGAAGAGCAGCGAGCAATTATCGGCGATCGCCGGCAGGCTGGCCTCGAAGCGGCCGCTTCTTGCCAACATGGTCGAGGGCGGTTCGACGCCGATCCATGCGGCGGCCGAACTCGGCGCGCTCGGCTTCAAGCTCGTGATCTTCCCCGGCGGCATCGTCCGTGCGCTCGCCTTCGCGGCGCGCGCCTACTACACCTCTCTCGCCGAGGCCGGCTCGACCAAGCCGTTCGCCGACCGCATGCTCGATTTCACCGGCCTCAACGCGATGCTCGGTACCGCCGATATCCTGGCGAACGGCGCCCGCTACGCGGCGGATGACGAGGGGGCGCGGGCATGACCACGCTGGATCCGATCACGCTCGCGGTGCTGAAGGGCCGGCTGGAGCAGATCGCCGACGAGATGGATGCGACGCTGTATCGCTCCGCCTTCAACCCGACGATCGCCGAGGCGCGCGATGCCTGCCACGGCATCTATCACGCGACGACGGGCGATACGCTGGTGCAGGGGCAGGGCGGCTTGCCGATCTTCGTCGGCGCGATGGCGTTCGCCGTGCGCGCCGTCATCGCCAAGGTCGAGAAGGACGGCGGGCTCGAGGAGGGCGACACCTTCATTTTCAACGATCCCTATGACGGCGGCACGCATCTCAACGACTTCCGCCTGGTGCGGCCGGTGTTCCGCGACGACAGGGTGTTCTGCTGGATCGCCTCGGTCGGCCACTGGCTCGACATCGGCGGCAACGTGGCCGGCGGCTACAATCCCAAGGCGGTCGAGAGTTTCCAGGAGGGCATGCGCATTCCGCCGGTGAAGCTGATTGCGGCGGGACGCATGAACCATGACATCCTCGGCATCATCGAGGCCAATTCGCGCGTGCCGATGTCGAACTGGGGCGACCTCAACGGCCAGCTCAACGCGCTCGATCTCGGCGAGATCAGACTGCGCGCGCTGCTCGACGACTACGGCGACAAGACCGTCTCCGGTGCGTTCGAGGCGTTCTCCGACCGCGCCGAGACCCTGATGCGCGCGGCGATCGCCTCGCTGCCCGATGGTGTCTATTCGTTCGAGGACGTGCTCGACAATGACGGCATCGTCGATGTGCCGCTGACGGTCGCGCTCGATGTCACCATCGCAGGCGACACGATGACGCTCGACTTCACGCGCTCGTCGGCGGCCTGCAAGGGGCCGATCAACATCTCGCGCTCGACCACGATTGCGGCCTGCTACGTCGCGCTCAAGCATGTCTTCACCGACGTGCCGGCGAATGCCGGCTGTCTCAGGCCGATCTGCTTCGCGATTACCGAAGGCTCGCTGCTCGCGGCCGGGCCACCCAAGCCCGTTGCCGGCTATACCGAGACCATCCTGCGCCTCATCGGCGTCGTGCTCGGCGCGCTCGCCAAGGCCGATCCGTCGCGCGCCACCGCCGCGCCGTTCGGCACCATCAACGCGCTGTCGATCGCCGGCCATCGCAAGGACAACAGCCGCTTCGTGATGTTCTCGTTCTTCGGCGGCGGCCTCGGCGGCAATCCCGCGACCGACGGCCTCAACCACGCCAACAACCCGATCTCGACCGCGACCATTCCGCCCGTGGAGATTCTCGAAGCGGCCTATCCCGTGATGTTCACGCAATGGGCGCTCCGCCCGGATTCCGCCGGCCCCGGCACCCATCGCGGCGGCGTCGGCGCGGTCTACGAGGTCGAGCTGCTGGCCGATGCCGACGTCGCGCTGCTCGGCGAGCGCGGCAAGGCGGCGCCGTTCGGCGTCGCCGGCGGCGGCAGCGCGGCACTCAATCATTTCGCCTGGCAGACCGAGCAGGGCGAGGCCAGCCCGCCGATGGTCTCCAAGATCACCGACCTGCATTTGAAGGCCGGCAAGCGCGTGCGGCTTGAGACACCCGGAGGCGGCGGCTGGGGTCCGCCGGAGGCACGGCCTGTCGCTGATGTCGTCCACGACGTCGCGCTCGGTTTCGTCTCGCCTGCGCAGGCGCGCGAGGTCTACAAGGTCGCGATGACCGCAGACGGCGCGGTCGACGAGGCCGCGACGCGCAGGCTCCGCGCCGGAGGTGCGGCATGAGCAGGCTCGGCACCATCGTCGGCGTCGATGTCGGCGGTACCTTCACGGACCTGTTCTATTTCGACGAGGCGAAGCGCAGCTTCCGCACCAACAAGGTGCCGTCGAACCGCGGCGACGAGGCCGTCGGCTTCCTCGAAGGCCTGCAAGGTTTCGGCGCGGTCTCGCATCTCACCTCGATCGTGCATGGCACGACGGTCGGTACGAATGCGCTCTTGGAGCGCAAGGGCGCGCGCATCGGTCTGATCACGACGCGGGGCTTCCGCGACGTGCTGGAGATGCGCCGCCGCGACCGCCGCAACACCTGGGGCCTGTGGGGCGATTTCGTGCCCGTGGTCGAGCGCGACATGCGCGCCGAGGTTGACGAGCGCGTGCTGTCGGACGGCACCATCCGCACCGCGGTCGATGTCGCGCAGGTCGAGGCAACCGCACGCGAACTCTTGGCAAAGGGCGCGCAGGCGCTGGCGATCGTGTTCGTCAACGCCTTCGCCAATCCCGACAACGAGCGCCGCGCGCTGGAGGCCGTGCAGGCGATCTGGCCGAACGACAATGTCGCGTGCTCCAGCCAGATCCTGCCGGAGATCCGTGAGTTCGAGCGGACGTCGACGACAGCGCTCAATGCCTATCTGCAGCCGGTCGTCGGCTCGTATCTGCAGAAGCTGCAGAACGCGCTCGCCGGCGAAGCGTTCGACGGCCGCTTCCACATCGTGCAGTCCAATGGCGGCGTGATGTCGACCGATGCGGCGCGGCGCTTCCCGATCCGCACCGCGTTGTCGGGTCCAGCGGCCGGCGTCATCGCAGCCGCGGAGATTGCGAAAGCGGCCGGCTTCCCCAACGTCATCACCGGCGATCTCGGCGGCACCTCCTTCGACGTGTCGCTGGTGGTCGATGGCGCGACCTCGCTGGCGGCGCAGACCACGATCGATTTCGGCCTCGTCGTGCGCACGCCGATGATCGAGATCACGACCATCGGCGCCGGCGGCGGCTCGATCGCGCATGTCGATGCCGGCGGCCTCTTGCAGGTCGGCCCGGAGAGCGCGGGCTCGCGGCCTGGTCCCGTCTGCTACGGCGGCGGCAATGAGCGGCCGACGCTCACCGATGCCAATGTCGTTCTCGGCCGCATCAATGCGGACCGGCCGATCGGCGGCAAGCTGAAGGCGCTCGATGTCGAGGCGGCCAAGCGCGCCATCGCCAGGCATGTCGGCGAGCCGCTGGGTCTCGGCGTGATGGAAGCTGCGGAAGCCATCGTGCGCATCGCCGACAGCAAGATGGCCGGCGCCATCCGGCTGATGTCGATCGAGCGCGGCCATGATCCCTCGCGCTTTGCCGCCGTGCCATTCGGTGGAGGCGGCGCGCTGCACGTCTCGGCGCTGATCAAGGATGTCGGGCTCAAGGCCGCGCTGGTGCCGCGCTATCCCGGCGTCACCTCGGCGCTCGGCTGCGTCATCGCCGACATCCGCCACGACCAGGTGCAGACGCTGAACATGTTCGTCGACGGCCTCGACATCGCGGGGCTGACGCGCTGGATGCTGTCGGAGGCCGAGCATGCGCAGGGCGTGGTGAAGGATGCGCGGCTCGCGGTCGAACGCATCGACACATTGTTCGAGCTCGACATGCATTATGTCGGGCAGACCCACACCATTCGCGCGACCTTGCCGGCGGAGATCCGCGACGGCGCGATCAGGCTCACCGTCGAGGATGTCCGCAAGGCGTTCGAGACCGCGTATCAGAAGAGCTTCAGCCGGCTGCTGCCGGGCGTACCGATCAAGATCGTGAACCTGCGCACCGCCGCAATCGGCGTGCGGCCGCGCTTCGATCTCGCCGCGCTCGCGCCCGATGCCGGGGCCGATCTCATGAACGCGCGGCTCGGCAGCCGCGAGGTCTGGTTCGACGGCAAATGGTGGAGCACCGCGATCTATGCCCGGCTCGATCTGCCCGTCGGCAGCGACATCGTCGGGCCAGCGATCCTGGAGCAACCGGATGCGACGACGGTGATCGCGCCGGGCTTCAAGGCGCGGGTGGACCAGTTCGGCAACGTCATCGTGGAGCGGACATGAGCGACCACAGTATTCCCTCTGATCAGAGCGCGCTCCTGATCGTTGACCTGCAGAACGACTTCCTCGACCCCAAGGGCGCCTATGGCCGCGCCGGCCAGACGGCGGCCGACATCGCCGCGCTGCCGCCGCGGATCAAGCCGTTCGCCGACCTGATGCGGAGCAAGGGCGGCTTCGTGATCTCGACGCAGTTCACCTTGGTGCCGGCCAAGGGCGGTGAGCCCCTGATCTCGCCGCATCTGAAGCAGCTGCGGCCGTTCCTCGCCAAGGGCGATTTCCTGCCCGGCGCCTGGGGCCATCAGCTCGTCGACCTGCTGCAGCCCGCGGATGTCACGATCGAGAAGATCGCGTACTCCGCGTTCTACATGACGCGGCTGGAATGGGTGCTGCGCAAATGCCGCGTCGAAAAACTCTACGTCGCCGGCATCGTCACCAATGGCGGCGTGGCGTCGACGGTGCGCGACGCGCATATCCGCGATTTCGAGACGGTCGTGCTGGAGGACGGCTGCGCGGCGTTCACCGCGGAGACGCATGTCACCGCGATCGCGGCGCTCAAGCCGGTATGCCGCGTGGCTTCGATCGCTGAGGCGATGACGGAGCTGGCGGCGGCATGAGAGGCACGAGCGCCGGCGATGGGGGCCTCATGGTTCGAGACGCGCCGAAGACGGCGCTCCTCACCATGAGGGGTGACATCAATGCCGCAACGAACATCCTCGTCCTGAGGAGCGCGCCGCAGGCGCGCGTCTCGAAGGACGGCCGCTTGCGTGGTGAGGGACGCACATGAGCGCGATCGAGATCATCGACCACGCGCCGGAGCTCGCCGTCGACTGCCTGATCATCGGCGCCGGTGCGGCGGGGCTCGTCGCGGCGCTGTCGGCGGTCGAGAGTGGCGAGAGCGTGCTCGTGCTGGAGCGCGATGCCGTGCCGCAGGGCTCGACGGCGCTGTCGGCGGGACTCATTCCAGCCGCGGGCACGCGCTGGCAGGCGGCGCTCGGTATCGACGACAGCCCCGCGCGCTTCGCGGCCGACATTATGCACAAGGCGCATGATGAGCCGGATGCGGCGCTGGTGCGGCTCGTCACCACGACCATCGGCCCGACGCTCGAATGGCTTGCCGACCGCCACCAATTGCCGTTCTCGCTGGTCGACAATTTCACCTATCCCGGCCATTCGCGCTACCGCATGCACGGTCTGCCGAGCCGCGCCGGACGCGAGCTGATCGACCGCCTGCGCACCGCGGCCGAGAGCGCCGGCATCGACATCCTCTGCGACGCGCATGCGACGACCTTGCTGGTCGATCGCGCGCAGCGCATCGTCGGGATGCGCTTCACGCGACCTGACGGCAGCAGCGACGAGATCGGCTGCGGCCGCCTGATCCTCGCCTGCAGCGGCTATGGCGGCAATCCGGTGTTGGTCGCCCGGCACATCCCCGACCTGGCGAGCGCAACCTATTTCGGCCATGTCGGCAACCAGGGCGATGCGCTGGTCTGGGGCGAGCAGCTCGGCGCGGCGACGCGCCATCTCGGCGGCCATCAGGGCCACGGCTCGGTCGCGCATCCCGCCGGCATTCTCATCAGTTGGGCCACCATCACCGAGGGCGGCTTCCAGGTGAATGCGAACGGAGAGCGCTTCTCCAACGAGGCCTCGGGCTATTCCGAGCAGGCGGCCCATGTGCTGTCGCAACCGGACGGCATCGCCTGGACCATCTTCGACGCGCGCATCGCCGGCATCGCCGCGCAGTTCGAGGATTTCCGCAACGCCGTCGCGCATGGCGCCGTGCTCGAGGCGGACGATGTTGCGAGCCTCGCCGCAGCGATGCGCGTGCCGCCCGCAGTTCTTGCCGCGACTTGCGCTGATGTGAACGAGGCCAAGGCGCAGCAGCGCACCGACCGCTTCGGCCGCAGCTTCGCCGACGTGCCGCAGCTCGCGCCGCCGTATCGCGCGGTGAAGGTCACCGGCGCGCTGTTCCACACGCAAGGCGGCCTCGTCATCGACGATCGCGCGCGTGTCGTGCGCAAGGACGGCACCGCGATCGAGAACCTCTACGCAGCCGGCGGCGCTGCCTGCGGCGTCTCCGGCGCCGATGCGTCGGGCTATCTCTCGGGCAACGGCCTGCTCACCGCCGTCGCGCTCGGCCGCGTTGCCGGGCTCGCGCGCTGAGTCAGCGCCGCGCGGCCTGCCAGCGCAGCAGCCGGCTCTCGGCGGCGCTCATCGCCAGCGCGGTGACGTAGCCGATCACGCCGAGCAGCATCACGCCGGCGAACAGATCGGCGGAGCGGAACGCGCGCGCCGACAGCAGCACCCATTGGCCGAGGCCGTCGAGGCCGGCAAGCATCTCGCAGACGACGGCAAGGATCAGCGCCACGGTCAGGCTCAGCCGCATGCCGGCGAGAATGTCGGGCGCCGCCGAGGGCAGCGCGATCTTGAAGATGACAGCGAGCCGCGGCATGTGCAGCACGCGCGCCACTTCATACAGCCGCGGCTCGACCGCGGCGAAGCCGTGGATGGTGCCGAGTAGCAGCGGCCACAGCGAGCCGAACGCGATCACGGCCAGCGCCATGCCCTGCGACAGGCCGAGCGCCGCAATCGCGACCGGAATGATCGCCGACACCGGCAGCGGCCGCAGCAGCTCCAGCGTCGGCGCGACGTAGAGGCGCATCGTCTTGGACGAGCCGATCATCGCGCCGAGCGCGATGCCGGCGATCGAGGCCAGCAGCCAGCCATAGGCCATGTGGGTGAGCGTGCCGACCAGCTTGGCCAGGAGATCGCCGCTCGTGAAACCGCGCATCAGCGAGGCCCAGGCGCGATCCGGGCCAGGCAGGAAGACCGGCGATATCCAGCGGTGATCGGCCGCGAACTGCCACAGCGCGATGACGCCGGCCGCGACGGCGAAGCTGGCGAGGCGCCAGCCGAGGACCGACCATCTCATGCGCCGTCTCCGGTCAAAGCCGCGCGGCCGAACAGCGTCGTCTGCGCGGCCATCAGCGCGGCATTGAGCACGAAGCCGGTGACGCCGATCCACACCAGATAGGCCAGCATCAGGTCCGGCCGCAGCGCCTGCTGCGCGGTCATGATGCCGGCGCCGAGGCCGAGCGGGTTGATCGCGATCTCCACCGTGACGGCCACGATCAGCGCGATGCCGGCGGCGAGCCGGAAGGCGAGGAAGATGCGGGGCAGGGCGGCGGGAATGACGATCTTCCTGACACGGTCGAGCTGCGTCAGCCGCAGCACGCGCGCGACCTCGATCAGCCGCGGCTCGATGCCGCCGACCGCGGCGCGCGTCATGATCAGCACCGGCCAGACGCAGGCGAAGGCGACGATCGCGATCTCCATGCGATAGCCGAAGCCGAGCGCGATCAGCGCGATCGGCAGCAGCGCCACCGAGGGGATCGGCCTGATGGCTTCGATCGTGACCTCCATCAGCCGGTTGAGGATGTGCGAGAGGCCGAGCGCGATGCCGAGCGCCAGCCCGATGGCGCCGCCGAGCGCGAGGCCGGCAAAGGCCGAGGCCAGCGTGTCGCGTGTTGCGATCAAGAGCGAGCCGTCGGTCAGCGCGCCCGCAAGCGCGAGCGCGATCGCGCTCGGCGGCGCCAGCGAGTCGCTCTGCACGGCAGCAAGCCGCATCGCAGCTTCGAAGGCGAGCAGCGCCGCGAGCGGCAGCAGCAGCGGCTTGAGACGCTCCGGCATGCTCATTCGCTCGCCTTGATGAAGTCGAACAGGGCGCGGCGCAGCCGCAGGAATTCCGGGTGCTCGCGCGTCGCCAATTGGTCGCGCGGCCGCGGCAGGTCGACCGTCAATTCCAGTCCGACCCGGCCCGGATGCGGCAGCAGGCCGACGACGCGGTCGCCGAGATAGATCGCCTCTTCCAGGTCATGCGTGACGAACACGACGGTGGCGCCGGTCGCGGCCACCAGCGCCAGCATCTCGTCCTGCAGGCCCTGCCGCGTCATCGCGTCGAGCGCGCCGAACGGCTCGTCCATCAGCAGCACCTTCGGATCCTGCGCGAGGCAGCGCGCGATCTGCAGCCGCTGCTGCATGCCGCCCGACATCTCCGTCGGATATTTCGCGGCATGGCCGGCGAGCCCCACCTTGGCCAGCAGCTCGGTGATGCGCGCTTCGCGCTGCGCGGCGGGCATGCCGATGGTCTCCAAAGCCAGCGAGATGTTGCCGGCCGCGGTACGCCACGGCAGCAGCGCCTTGCCGTAGTCCTGGAACACGACCGCGATCTCGCGGCGGGGCGCGCGCATCGGCTCGCCCTCGAAACGCACGCTGCCGCCGGTCGGCTGATACAGCCCGGCCGCGAGCCGCAGCGCCGTGGTCTTGCCGCAGCCGGAGGCGCCGACCACGCACAGGATTTCGCCGGCCGAGACCTCCAGGCTGATCGTGTCGATGATCGCCTTGCCGCCGAGGGTCAGCGCGACGTTGTCGAACGCGATCTGCGCCCGCGCAGGCGGGGGAGATGCTTGCACCAAAGCGAGGGCGGGCTCTGCCATCTCAGGTTCCCTTTGATGGAGGATAGACGATGCTGATCGTCGAGCGCAGATGCGCCTCGAGCCGCGCCTGGGCGGTGGCATCGCGCGCGAGCACGAGATCGGCCAGCGCCTCGTGCTCCCGGATGAAGCCGCCGCCATCGTCGAAGCTGCGCATCATCACGCGGCGATAGCGATAGGCCTGGTCGTAGAGGTCGGAATGGGCGGCGAGCAGGCGGGGCGATCCGCAGGCCTGCAGCAGCGCGGTGTGAAACGCCTTGTGCAACCGGTCGAACTCCGGCGCGCCCTCGCGAAACTCGCTTTGCATGCGCTGGATGTAGCGGCGCATCTGATGCAGCGCGGCGATGATGCCGGCCTCCCAGGAGTCACCGCCATTCTGCATCGCGAGAAGCAGCGCCTCCTTCTCCACCATTGTGCGCATGCGCGTGATGTCGATCAGATCCTCGCGGCTGACCTCGGCGACGCGAAAGCCGCGCTGGCCGATGCCGACGATCAGGCCGCGCGACACCAGCCGCGACAGTCCCTCGCGCACCGGCGTCGGTCCGATTTCGTAGCGCCTGGCGAGCTCGACGATCCCGAGCCGCGAGCCGGGGGGGAGCACGCCGGCGACGATGTCGCGCTCGATCAGCGCGGCGGCGCGCTCGCTCAGCGTGTCGCCGCCGGCCGGCTCGGTCTGCGGGATCGGGGGCGGGGCCGTCATCAGTCGAGGATCAGCTTGTTGAGGTCGAGCTCGCCCTGCAGCATCTTCTGCGTCGACATCACGTCGATCCACCACGCGAGTTGCTCGGGCTTCAGTACCGGCTCGGCGTGGTTCGGCGTCGTCAGCTTGACGAGGTCGAGCGGCTGCTTGGTGAACTTGGCGATCGCCGCCGAGGCCTTGTCGCGATCGTTGTTGACGATCGGGGCCGCCTCGGCGATCGCCGCTCGGAATTTCTTCACCGTCTCCGGATTCTTCTCCGCCCATTCGCGCGACGCCGCATAGAAGATGATCGGCTCGGTGCGCGCGAGCTCGGCGGCATAGCGCGCGCCGACGGTGCCGAGATTGGCATTGGTCATGCGCATCACGAACGGCTCGGCGGTGAGCACCGCGTCGACGCCGCCGGACTTGATGGTGTCGGCCATGGTCGGGAACGTCACCTCGACGAAGTTGATGCTCTTCGGGTCGACGCCCTTCTCCACCAGCCATTTCACGAACAACACGTGCAGGAACGCGCCGATGCCGGGCGCGCCGACCTTCTTGCCCCTGAAATCCTGCGGGCCGGTGATGGTGACGCCGTTGCGGACGAAGGCCGCGATCGCGTCGTTCGAGGTCTTGTTCATGATCGAGGCGCCGGCAACGGCGACGAGATCGAGCCCGCCGTCGGCGGCCTGCAGGAACACGGTCGAGGTCGGCCCGCCGATCTGGATCGAGTTGGAGAGGATGGCGGCGGGAATGTTCGAGTTGATGCCGATCAGCACCATCTCGGCGTCGAGGCCGTGCTTCTTGAAGAGACCCTCGTCGACCGCGATCATCGCGGACGCGCAGTCCGAGGTGGCCGTGCAGCCGATCTGGATCTTCTCGGCCTTCGCTGGGCTCAGCGCCAGGGCGAGCGCCGTGAGCGCTGACCCGACCAGCGCACGCATGACCAGATGACCCATCACTGCCTCCCTCCCGGAGATCCCTTCCGGACCCCTCTTGTTTATCGATATTTTGTATGTTTGTATATTTTCCAACAGAACACAAGGGGAGGCCGGCGTGAAACTTGCGACATTTCGAACCGAGGGCAGGGAGCGGATCGGCGTGGTCCACGCCGGCGATCGCAAGCTCTTCGACCTGGCCGCGGCCGCCGACCGCGCCGGTCAGGTCAATCCGGCCTTCGCCTCGATGCTGTCGCTGATCGACGCCGGCGATGCCGCGCTCGATGCGGCGCGCGCGCTGGTCGAGCGCTACGGTGGCGATGCGGATCTGTCGCGCGATGTCGCGGGCACGGAGCTGCTGGCGCCGGTGCCGGAGCCGCGCCAGATGCGCGACGGCATGTCGTTTCCGCTGCACATCCTGCAGGCGCCGCGCGGCCAGCGGAAGCTCGCGGCGCGCCAGCGCGGCGACACCGAGGAACTGGCGCGCATCGATGCCGAGCCGCTCGGCGAATTGCCCGACGTGTATCGCAAGGTGCCGATCTTCTACATCACCAACCGCTTCAGCGTGCGCGGCCCCGGCACGGTCGTGAAATGGCCGCGCTACAGCCAGGTGATGGACTACGAGCTGGAGTTCGGAATCATCACCAAGGGCCGCGGCAAGGACATCCCGGCCTCGAAGGCGCGCGACCACATCTTCGGCTTCACCATCTTCAACGACTTCTCCGCGCGCGACACTCAGCGCATCGAGATGGAGGGCCGCCTCGGCCCCTCCAAGGGCAAGAGCTTCGACGGCGGCAACGTCATGGGTCCGTGGATCGTGACGCCCGACGAGATCGGCGATCCCTATCGCCTGGCGATGGAGGCGCGCGTCAACGGCGAGGTGCGCTCGCGCGGCGTCAGCGAGGGCATGCTGTTCTCTTTCGAGGAGCTGATCGCCCATATCAGCAAGGACGAGACCCTGATGCCCGGCGAGTTCATCGGCTCGGGCACCGTCGGCAATGGCTGCGGCCTCGAGCTCGGCTGGTATCTCGCGCATGGCGACGTGATCGAGCTCGAGGTCGAGAAGATCGGCGTGCTCAAGAACAAGGTCGAGCGGCAGGACGTCTGATCCGGCCGACGAGACAACAACCGCCCTCGCAGTCATTCCGGGGCAAGGCCGCAGGCCTTGAACCCGGAATCCCGAGATTGCCTTGCGTCCGGTGTGACTCAGTTCGAGATTCCGGGTTCAATCGTCAAGGCAAAGCCTTGCCGATTGCCCCGGAATGACCGCACTCAGCTTCGTGATACTGAAACAACAAACGTAGAGAGGACCCGCCCATGGCCCGCAAGCTGATCGACATTTCCGTGCCGCTGCAGAACGATGTTCCCGCCGATCCACCGGGCAATCATCCGACCATCACCTATATCGACCACCAGCAGGGGCTGCCGCGCATGCTGCAGTTCTTCGACGGTCTGAAGGCTGCGGACCTGCCGGACGGGCAGGGCTGGGCGGTCGAGCAGGTCAGCCTGTCAACCCACAACGGCACCCATCTCGACGCGCCCTGGCACTTCCATCCGACGATGAACCGCGGCGAGCGCGCCTGGACCATCGACGAGGTGCCGCTGGACTGGTGCCTGCAACCGGGCGTGAAGCTCGACTTCCGCCACTTTCCGGACGGCTATGTCGTCACGGCCAAGGATGTCGAAGCCGAGCTGAAGCGCATCGGCCACACGCTGTCGCCGCTCGAGATCGTCGTCGTCAACACCGCGGCCGGCGCGCGCTTCGGCCAGGCCAACTACGTCAACTCCGGCTGCGGCATGGGCTACGAGGCGACGATGTACCTGCTGGAGCGCGGCGTGCGCCTGACCGGCACCGACGGCTGGAGCTGGGACGCGCCGTTCGTGTTCACGGCCAAAACCTATGCCGAGACCAAGGACGCCAGCATCATCTGGGAAGGCCACAAGGCCGGCCGCCATATCGGCTATTGCCACCTCGAGAAGCTGCACAATCTGGAGCAATTGCCGTCGACAGGCTTCATGGTGTCGTGCTTCCCGGTGAAGATCGAGCGCGCGTCGGCAGGGTGGACGCGCGCGGTGGCGATCATCGACGGGTAAGGGCAGAAAGCCGAGCCGCAGTCTCAAATGTTGCTGGTGGTTTGATCACAGCTCGCGCGGCGACGGGTAGTGTACCTAGCTCCGCTAGCGGCGGGGCTATCGCATAAGGCGATCCGGAGCCGTAGCGGCGAACAGTCCTGCTCACTTGTTACTCCGTCATGCCCGGGCTTGTCCCGGGCATCCACGTCGTTCTCAGGGCGCCGGACGACGTGGATGGCCGGGACAAGCCCGGCCATGACGACGTAGAACGAGACGAGCACATAGCCGCGATCTTCAAATGCGATAGCCCTGCCGTTTGCGAGGAGAGCGGGATTGCATCGAAGATGCGATCCGGGTCAGCGGGGCGGGTCTATCCGCGAGCACTTCCCGTGCGGCTACTCCCCAGCCCTCTCAGTGCGAGCGAAACTGGTCGCGCCCCCTGAAGAACGGTCTGAGGAACGGGGAGAGGAGGCGCAGCACCCACGCAGCGCATCGTTGAGCTAGCAATTGCACGCCAGCATCACCTCGTTCCGGCGCAGCATCGGCAGGGTCCAGGGCGGATTGTAGAAGGCGAGCAGCGGCGTGCCGGAGACGGTGATGCCCTGGCGCTGCGCGTAGTCGCGCAGCTCGCGGGTCTTGTCGGCCAGAATGCCGTCGGAATACGCGCCGGAGAACGTGATCGCGAGCATGCGCTGCGCCGGCAGGGGTGTCAGCTTGATCCTGGCATCCGCCGGCGGCGGCAGCGCCTCCAGTGACCAGCTCGACGGCATCACGAAGCTGACGCTCCAGTGGTCGCTGCCGGCGCCGTCGGCGGCGGCCGCCGTCGCCTGCTGCTGCACCGGCGCGGTCATCGCGATCTTCGCCTTGGCCTGGTTGGCGCCGAAGATGTAGCCGGCAATGATGCGAAAGCCTTCCTCGATCGCGGGCCTGCGCGCGCCCTGCACCTCGGCCTGCGCGATGATCATCGGCGCATAAGCGCGGATCTCGACATCGCCATCGCGCTTGACCACGTCGTATCTGGGATGTTCGACCCGGCTCATGATCGGCCCCGCGGCAATGGCGGCGCCGGCCAGCACGAGCACGACGAGACCGGTCAGCCCGATCAGCATGCGGCGTCTCCTCGGTGGTGTCGGCTCGGTCATGGCGTGCGCCGTTCGGTTGAAGATAACGAGGGAACGAGGCGGGAGGTCCCGCGGATCAGAGGAACCGGTCACCGTACCCTCTCCATGAACAGCCCGTCGACGTGTTTATGGTCAATGTGCAGCGCCGACCTCGGTGCCAGACCCTCATGGTGAGGAGCGCCGCGCCAATCAGGCCAATTGCGAATCAAGGTCGTCGTTCGCGGCGCGTCTCGAACCATGAGGCTCGACCGAGGCCTCGCCCTTCGCGACGCCCGCCGCAGGGCGGGCTCCTCAGGGTGAGGGTTTGGGGGTCGTGCAGGACGATAGGGATCGGACCGAAGCGAACATGTCCGCCCTGGGTACGACAAAAAAATTCTTGCGATTTTTCCGAAATTGTGATCATATCAGCGCATCCCGCCTCATGCAGAGGGGCGTACGCGTCGTCACGATACGTGAGAGGTGGGGAGCGGTGGCCGCGGGCCTGTCAGGCGCTGATGCGCTGGACGATGGGCAGCCCGCGGACGTTCAAGCCGCGTGGTCCTGGCGCCCCGAAGCTGGCGCCAAGCCTGCTGCGACATGATCCGTGACAGGACGTGTCGCGCAAGCGACGGGGGCAAACAAGCCGGTCCCCGGGGAGAGCGCGGAGCAGACGTTAAGCCCATCGCGCAGGGAAGGCCGGGTCTGTCCGGCTGAACCTGTGGTACCTGCCGCCTGCATTTTTTTTCGCAGGCGGGCCACGGGCCTCAGTCGAGGTCCGGTCTTCCCTGCGCCCTCGCATTGTCGCGCGAGGGTCTCGATCATCGCTTCGGGCGCGTGCTGCGCCGCGAGAGCGACGGCGCGTGCGCGCATGGTGGCGCTGGCATAATGAATATGCTTAGCAGGTGGAGGCGCGCTGAAGCCGGCGCGCGACCGCCAACAATTCAGCCGGCCGCAACGGCTCTGATCCCCAGGAGGAACCCTATGGCAGACACCTCACGCCGCGATCTTCTCGTCGCCGGCAGCGCCGCTGCGGCGGCCGCGATCATGACGGACACACCGCCGGCGGCGGCGCAGGCGGGACCGGCGCCGATTTTCGCCGTGCCGGCGACGACGATTCCGATCGCGGGCGAGCAGGGCGTCTTCCCCGTCCGCCGCATCTATTGCATCGGCCGCAACTACGCGGCGCATGCGATCGAGCGCGGCTCCGATCCGAACCGCGAGCCGCCGTTCTTCTTCCAGAAGCCGACCGATGCGATCCAGAACGTGGCGGTCGGCGAGGTCGCCGATCATCCCTATCCGTCGCTGACCAAGAACTATCACCACGAGGTCGAACTGGTCGCCGCGCTGAAATCCGGCGGCACCAACATCCCGGTCGACTCCGCGCTCGACCACGTCTATGGCTACGCGCTCGGCCTCGACATGACCCGGCGCGATCTGCAGAACGGCATGGCCGCCGAGAAGAAGCCCTGGGAGATCGGCAAGAGCTTCGATCATGCCGCCGTCATCGGCCCGATCCATCCGGTTTCGAAGGTCGGCCACTTCACCAAGGGCGCGATCTCATTGGCCGTCAACGGAACGGTGCGGCAGAACTCCGACCTCACCAAGATGATCTGGAGCGTCGCCGAGCAGATCGCGAAGCTGTCCGAGGCGTTCGAGCTCAAGGCCGGCGATATCATCTATTCCGGCACGCCGGAGAATGTCGGCCCGGTGGTCAAGGGCGACGTGCTGCTGTGCAAGCTGGAGGGCCTGCCGGACATGTCGATCAAGATCGTTTGAGAATGAAGGCGGTTGTCCTCGTAGCCCGCATGAGCGCAGCGACATGCGGGTTCTCCCGAGACACCGGTGAGATCCCGAATGTCGCTTGCGCTCATCCGGGCTACGGCACTGCCGCTGTCGATCATTTGCTCCGTCATGCCCGGGCTTGTCCCGGGCATCCACGTCGTTCTCAGCATGGCGATCGACGTGGATGGCCGGGACCGGCCCGGCCATGACGATGTGGAGACAGACGGGTATTGAACTCCGAACGTCATATGCGATTGCCCTGCCGCACGCGGGGAGAGGCGCGCAGCCGACATTGCCGCTGCGCGGCACCAGAACAACGCGGCAGGGGCCATCATCCCATCGGATGCTGCATCTGCCGCCACGGCACTCGCGGGGCCGCGCCCGTCATCACCCGCCGACGGCCGGCCATCGTTGTTCCCGCGCCAACAACCACTGCCACCCGTTCGCAAGTTTGTGGGCCGACAAAGAGCGCTCTCCCACCGCCGCCTATCGTCGCCCGCAACAGGCAAGCGAACGAGGGCAGACGTGGCCATCACCATCGAGATCGATCACGCCAGGACGCGCCGCATGGCGCAGGGACAGGGCCCAAGCCAGTCTCCGGCGCAAGGCAAGGCCCCCGCGCGCAAGCCGGCACGATCGCCGCGCCAGCCCGGCGGTCCCGTGGTTCCTCAAGGCGTCAGGGGGCCGATCCGCCGGCTCAAATGGCTGATCCTGATGCTCACGCTCACGGTCTACTACGTCACGCCCTTCATCCGCTGGAACCGCGGCCCGAATGCGCCGGACCAGGCGGTGCTGCTCGATTTCGCCCACGGCAAGCTCTATCTCGGCCCGGCCGAGATCTGGCCGCAGGACCTCTATCTCATCACCGCGGCGATGCTGCTGGCGACCTTGATCCTCATCCTGGTCAACGCGCTGGCCGGGCGGCTGTGGTGCGGCTTCGCCTGTCCGCAGACGGTGTGGACCGACCTGTTCCTGCTGGTCGAGCGCCTGGTCGAAGGCGACCGCCGGCAGCGGCTGAAGAACCTCAGTTCGCCGCTGACGGCGAAGCGCGTCGCGCAGATCGCGACCAAGCATGCGCTGTGGATGCTGATCGCGCTTCTCACCGGTGGCACCTTGATCTTCTACTTCACCGACGCGCCGGAACTGCTGCGTGATCTGGCCCATGGCGAGATGACGGTCACCGCCTTGACATGGACGCTCGTGTTCGCCGGCACCACCTACGGTCTCGCCGGCTTCGCGCGCGAGCAGGTCTGCACCTTCATGTGCCCGTGGCCGCGCCTGCAGGGCGCGATCTGGGATCCCGAAGCGTTCACGGTGAACTATCGCGACTATCGCGGCGAGGTCCGGATGTCGGCGAAGAAGGCCGCGGAAGCGCGTGCGCTGGGCGAGCCGGCCGGCGATTGCGTCGATTGCGGCGCCTGCGTCGCGGTCTGCCCGATCGGCATCGACATCCGCCAGGGGCCGAACTTCGCCTGCATCAATTGCGGCCTGTGCGTCGATGCCTGCGACGGCGTGATGGCCAGGCTCGACCGGCCGCGCGGGCTGATCGACTACGAGAGCTGGGAGAACATCGAGCGCGGCCGCGCCGGCGAGCCGCGCGTGTCTCGGCTGCTGCGGCCGAAGACGGTCGGGCTCGCGCTCGCCAGCGTCGCGCTGGCCGGCGTGATCGCGGTGTCGTTCGCGACCAAGACCAGCGCCGTGCTGTCGGTCCAGCACGACCGCGATCCCCTGTCGGTACGGCTCTCGGACGGATCGGTACGCAATGCCTACACCGTCAAGCTGCTCAACAAGTCGTCGGGCGTGCAGCGCTTCAAGCTCGGCGTCACCGGCGTCGATGCAGCGCTCGCGATCGTCGGCCATGCCCAGGCGGATGCGATCGAGGTCGAGCCGGACGGCTCGGAGACGCTGCGCGTGACGCTGACCATGCCCGAGCCTGGGGATGCCGACGTCACTTTCCAGGCCGTCGATGCCCGCAGCCGGGTCGTGCTGACCGCGCACGATCGCTTCGTCAACCGGTAGAGGAGGGACTACAAATAGGATTTCGGCAGCAGCATGTGGATGCCCTTGTTGCCGTCGACCAGCTGCGTGACGCGCAGATTGCCGGCCAGCGAGCACAGCATGTAGGCCTGGTTGCGCGACAGATTGGTGCGGGCGCAGACGTGCTTGACCATCTCGCGCACCGCCTGCTTGGCGGCGTCGTCGAGATCCTCGTCGAGGCCGATCGACATCAGGTGCGTCGCGTTCTCGGCGAATGGCCAGGTGATGTCCATGTCCTTGCGCACGGTCAGGCGGAAGCTGCCGGTGACGCCGGTCTCGAGCGCGGTGATGCAGACCTCGCCGTCGCCCTGCACGCCGTGGCCGTCGCCGGCGAAGAACAGCGCGCCCTCGTTGAAGACGGGCAGATACAGCGTGGTGCCGGGCCGCAGCTCCTTGTTGTCCATGTTGCCGCCGAAGCTGCGCGGCACCGGCGAGCCGCACCGTCCCCACGCCGGCGGCGGCGCGGTGGCGATGATGCCGAAGAACGGATCGAGCGCGATCTCGGTGCCCCAGGGCATGATGCAGACCTGGCGCTCGTGATCGACCTTGGGGTGGATGGTCTCGTAGTCGGTGAACTCGTCGGGCAGGGTGCCGAGCAAGGGCAGGATCGAGACGAAGCCCCAGTCCTGGCTGACCTTGACGTTGAGGATGTCGACCTGGAGCGTATCGCCCGGCTGCGCGCCCTTCACATAGACCGGGCCGGTGATGAAATGCGGGCCCGGCCCCTGGATCATGGTGTCGAGCGCAGTGAGATAGGCGGGAGGGACCAGACTGCGGTCCTCCGGCAAGGTCTCCTTGCCGCCGGCCGGAAACGAATGCAGCGTCACCGTGTCGCCGGAAGCGACCTCGAGCACCGGAGGCGTGGTGTGGTCGAGATAGCCCCACACCATGGTCTCATGTGTTGCGGGAATCTCGTGGCGTCTGGACATGGGCTGTCTCCCTCCGGCTGGGGTCTCGACACTGATAACACGGCAGGATGCGAGGACCGGCAACGCCAAAAACTGGTCAGTCTTGCTCACGGTCCCGGCAGGTCGGGGCGACGTCCTCCGCGGATGTCAATTTTGCCAATCGGTGACGAGGCACCGGCAAGACGCGACGATCTCACGCCGTCGCGCGGGGCCAACGCCGCGGCGCGCGGATGCGGCGCGCAGTCGCGCGGGGCATGCGCCGGGGTACTACCAAGCTCATGGAATTCATGCGAGAATGTCCGACATGGCCGCGTAGGGGTCTGTGAGCATGCGACGTTCCCTGCACACCGAGCACGAGATCCTGGTTCTGCTTTGCGAGGCGGAGTCGGGTGTTCCGATTGCCGAAATTTGCAGCACGGCCGGCGTGTCGCTGCGCACCTTCTATCGCTGGCGCCAGCGCTATGGCGGTCTCACGAGTCCTGCGCTGCGCCATCTGAAGGAGTTGGAGATCGAGAACCAGCGCCTGCGCGCGCTGGTGACAAGCCTCGTCCAGGGGCCGCCGAAGCCGGCCTCCGAGAGGCCGGCACCACGGCCCGTGCGCCAGGATTGCGGCAGCACGCCGCATGGCGTGGCCGGAGCGCCGGGGCAAGCCCGCGGCGCGGTGATCGGCCGCTACGCCTCGGTGCGCTACGGGCGCTGATCCCTTGTCTTCCCGCCAAGAAAAACATCGGCCGGATCGCTCCGGCCGATGTGAGTGTGGTGATCTCGCTGCTCTCACGTCGCGAGCTGATTGCCGATCGGCAGCGCCCGCAGGCGTTTGCCGGTGGCGGCAAAGATCGCATTGGCGAGCGCCGGCGCGAAGGGCGGAACCCCCGGCTCGCCGACGCCGCTTGGCGGCGTGTCGGCATCGGCCGGCACGATGTGCACGTTGGTGACCAGCGGCGCCTCGTCGATCCGGACCACCGGATGGTCGTCGAAGTTGCGCTGCTGCACCCGTCCGTTCTTGAAGCTGACCTCGCCGTATTTGGCGAGGCTCAGTCCCATGATCGCCGCGCCTTCGAGCTGCGAGGCGATGCGCTCGGGGTTGACGAAGGTGCCGCAATCGATCGCGCTGTCGACCTGGTGCACGGTCAGCTTGCCCTTGTCGTCGACCGACACTTCCACGATGGTGGCAATGTAGCTGACGAAGCTGCGATGGGCGGCGATGCCGAGCCCGTGGCCCTTGGGAACGCTGCGGCCCCAATTGCCCTTCTCGGCGACGAACTCGACGACGCGGCGCAGCCGGCCGGTATCGATCGGGTAGCTCTCATAGGGCTCGCCGTAGTTCCAGAGATCCTTCACCGAGGCGAGCTTGAGCACGCGCGGGCTGCCGATCAGCTCGAGCAGCATGTCCTTCTGGTCGCGGCCGGTGGCGGCGGCGATCTCGCCGACCATCGACTGCACGGCGAAGGCGCGCGGAATGTTCGAGACCGAGCGGAACCAGCCGATGCGGGTCATCGCCTTGGCGGCGGGGTTCTCGCACTGGATGTTGGCGATCTCGAACGGCATGTCGACGAGGCCCATGCCGAGCTCGAACGGCGCGGCGTGATCGGCGCCGGCGGCAAAGGTCGACAGAATGGTCGGCGCCACGCTGCGGTGGCGCCACGCCACCACCTTGCCGCTCTTGTCGAGCCCGGCCTCGATGCGCTCCACCGACACCGTGTGCAGGAAGTCGTGCTGGATGTCGTCGTCACGCGTCCACTGCACCTTCACCGGTGCGCCCAGGGTCTTGGAGAGCAGGGCGGCCTCGAGCGCGAAGTCGCATTTCGATTTGCGCCCGAAGCCGCCGCCGAGCAGGGTGACGTTGACGGTCACGTTCTCCGGCGGGATCTGCAGCGTCTTCGCGACATCCTCGCGGGTGCCGCCTGGGCTCTGCACCGGCGCCCAGATCTCGGCCTTGTCGCCCTTGACGTCGGCCACCGCGACCGGCGGCTCCATGCTCGCATGGGCGAAGTGCGGCAGATAGTACTCGCCGGTGATCACCTTGTCGGCCGACTTCAGCGCGGCATCGGCATCGCCCTCCTGGCGAACGACGAGGCCCGGCTGGCGCGCGGCGGCTTCGAGATCGGCGCGATAGGCGACCGAATCGTAGGCGGCGTTGGGGCCGTCCTCCCATTCGACCTTCAGGGCGTCGCGGCCCTTGATCGCAGCGCCCGTGTTGCGGGCGATCACGGCGACGCCGCCGAGCGGCTGGAACTTCGATGGCCACGGCCAGCCCTTGACCTCGAGCACCTGTTCGACGCCGGAGACCTTCAGCGCCTCGGCAGCGTCGAACGACTTCACCTTGCCGCCGGTGACCGGCGGCCTGGCGATGACGGCGTATTTCATGCCGGGCAGGCGGACGTCTGCGCCGTAGCGGGCCTTGCCGACAGTGATGTCGCGCAGGTCGACGATGCTGACCTGGCCCTTGCCGAGATAGCGGAAGTCCCGAGGCGACTTCAGCTTGATGCTGTCGACGGCCGGGACGGGCTGGTTGGCCGCGTCAGAAGCGAGTTCGCCGAAGCCGATGCGCTTGCCGCTGGCGCTGTGCACGACCTCGTGGTTGACGGCTTTCACCTCGCTGGCGGGCACGCCGAGCTTCTGGGCGGCAGCAGCCTCCAGCATCGCCCGCGCCATCGCGCCGATCTGGCGCATCGGCAGCAGATAATGCCGCGTGCTGCGCGAGCCGTCGGTGTCCTGGTTGCCGAACTTCACCTCGTCGCCGGGCGCCTGCACGACGCGGACCTTGCTCCAGTCGGCTTCCATCTCCTCCGCCACGATCAGCGGCAGGCTGGTGCGGACGCCGGTGCCCATCTCGGAGCGATGCGCGAGGATGGAGACGATGCCGTCGGGCGCGATCGACACGAAGACCTTCGGATCGACCACGGTGCCGTGCGGCATCTTGCCGGCGCCGGTCTCATAGGCGGCGAATGCGGGCCGCGAGAGCAGGGGCGCAGCGAGCACGAAGCCGCCCGCGAGACCCAGCGTCTGCAGGATGGCGCGGCGCGAGACGTTCTCGACCTTGAGATGCCGCTCGAAGCCGCGGCGCGGGTTGGACTTAGCGGTGTCGGGATTTGCGATGATGCTCATGATCAAACCCCCGTCGAGGCCAGATGGACCGCGTTCTCGATGCGCTGATAGCAGCCGCAACGGCAGATGTTGCCGGACATCGCGTCCCGGATCTGGTCATGCGACGGCTTCGGATTCTCGTTGAGCAGCGCCGCTGCCTGCATGATCTGGCCGGCCTGGCAGAAGCCGCATTGCGGCACGTTGACCTGCCGCCACGCCTTCTGCACCGGGTGGTCGCCGGTCGGGTGCAGGCCCTCGATGGTCGTGACCTCGCGGCCCGCCACGTCGGAGATCGCCGTGATGCAGGAGCGTGCGGCCTCCTTGTCGACCATCACGGTGCAGGCGCCGCACAGCGCCTGGCCGCAGCCATATTTCGAGCCGGTCAGTCCGAGCTCGTCGCGCAGATACCACAACAGCGGCAGGCTCGGATCCCCATCCCAGCTCTGCTCCTGTCCGTTGATTTTCACCTTGATCATGTCGCCCTCGCTCTGTCGGACCAATGGTCGCTGGTTCTGATCGCTGGTGGACGCGCGCGGGACCACATGTCCTGTCGTGCACGCGCCGGATCAATTGAAAGTTGTCGGAAAGCGTCTCAGGATAGCAGACGTCGACTGCCGCCGGTGTACACAGCCGCGTGTGCTGCAGGAGCTGCCTGGACGAGCGCACAGGCGCTGCGTTGCAAATGTTGCCGGCGCGGCCGCGCAGGCGGCGCGGCGCGGCTCGGGACGGTGCGGCAAGATGGCGCGGAGCTCGCCGCGCGGCCGCATAAAGAAAGAATGCCCCGCCGGCACGAAGGCAGGCGAGGCACCAAGTCTTCAGGAAGGAACGCTTCAGTCGTTACGCTTGGTACGCTGCGGCCGTCAGGCCGCCTTTGCTTTCGCCACGTGTGTGGCAATCGCATCCATCAGCGCCGGCGACAGGCAGTCATAGGGCTCGAGCCCCAGCTCCTTCAGCCGCGCGCGAATCTCGCCCATCTGTTCCGGCTTCACGCCCGATTCGATCACCGAGGAGACGAAGGCGGCAAAGCCGGGGGCTGCCGAACCCTGTTCCTGGAACAGCTCGGGATGGATGAAGTCGAGGCCGTAGAATGGATGACCCGTGTTCTCGATCCGCCCGTACATGTGGGTGCCGCAGCCGGTGCAGGCGTAGCGCTGGATGACGGCCGAGGGATCGACGATCTTCAGCTTGTCGCCATTCTCCAGAACCGTGACGTTCTGCCGCGGCACGACGGCGACCACGGAGAAGATTGCGCCGGACGGCTTCCAGCACTTGGTGCAGCCGCACGCATGGTTGTGCGCGACGTCGCCCTTGATGCCGACCTTCACCGGCCGGTC
>NZ_CAFJ01000462.1 GCF_000239795.1 Bradyrhizobium sp. STM 3809
CTGTCTGGCCACCGTTGCGCATGATGCTTGCGCATCAGCGCGTGATACTAGCGTCGGAGTATCAGGACCACGCGACTTCGCCGTCCGGCTCCCCTCGTTCGTCCGCGCGCATGACGCACGCTGCGACGAGAACCGGCCACCGCATCCCACCCGACGCTTCGTGACGTTCGCGACAGCGCCCCTCGATCGGGCGGGATGCGCGGATATGATCATGATTTCGGTAAAAAAGAAATTGGAATATTTTTCGCAATGGGACTGGACAGGGCAAATCAGGTTGAGGAGACAGCAAAAATTCGGATCTTCGCGAACGCGGACTCGTGCTTGCAATCCCTCCTCGGCGCCTCCGCGCCGCTGCGCGATACCACGCCTCGTCCTCGCAGCGTGATCGACCCGGGGGAGGGAATTCACTGATTGAACGCGGCCGCTTGATGCGACGTAGCTCGCCTTCCATTCCGATGCGGCATGCGCCGCCAGCGACCTGCCGCCCGTCAGGCGTGCGCTGGGGACAGCCCTGCGAGAAGCGGCACGTACGCGGCGAGCCTGCGGGATACGAACTCCGTGAAGAGCTGTACGCGCTTCGTCTTGCGTGTCTCCCCCTGCGTGAGCAGCCAGAGCGTTCCGTACATGTGCAGTTCGGTGCCCGGCACCCGCACCAGCAGGGGATCCGCATCGCCGACGAAGCACGGCAGTGTCGTGATCCCGAGCCCATGCCGTACCGCAGCGATCTCCGCTGCGGCGTCCGTGGTCCTGAACGGAACCCCCGTGGTCCGAACGTCTCCCGTGGTGGCCCACTCTGGAACGCCATGCGTGCTGATGACGATCCACCGGATGGGATCAGGCGCGCCCGCACGCCATGCGGCCAGTCGATCCCGGGACATGTAGACGCCGCCGAACAGCTCCGGTCCCTTGAGGCCGTGAAGATTGAGCGGCAGGGTTTTACGATCATAGACGACGCGGATCGCAACGTCAGCCTCGCGGTTGGTCAGATTTGCCAGCTCGCCCGACGATAGAACATCCATCTCGATGTCCGGATGCAGACGCGCGAAATCGGCGAAGTCCGGAATGAGCAGGTGTGTCGCGAGGATCGGTGTCAACGTCACCCGCAGACGGCCGCGCACGCTCTGGTCGCGCCCGAAGACGCGTGTCTCCAGCTGATGCGACGACGCTTCCATCTGGATGGCGAGCTCGAGGACCTCCTCGCCCGCCACCGTGAGGCGGTAGCCCGAAGGCAGCTTCTCGAACATGTGCGCCCCGAGGCGTTCCTCAAGCTGGGCGATCCGTCGCAGCACGGTCGCGTGGTTCACACCCAGGGTCCCGGCGGCGGCTCGCACCGAGCCTCCGCGCGCGACGGCGAGAAAATAGCGAACGTCATCCCAGTCGATCATGGTGCATTCCCGCGCCGCGCCGTGCGCCTTCCAGGGCCCGTGTCCAACGCATCGTACGTCAGAACGACGGCCATCATAGCTTATGTCGACGAGCGGGGCACAATCCGAACAGCGGGGACATCGATCGTCGCGGCTGGCGCTGCTCGTCCAGCCGGATCGATTTTGCACCACCGATGTGCACGCTTCGGCACTCAACGCCTGACGCTGGCGGACCCATCTCGAAGGTGTCGGGGGCTCCCCCGAACAACCAAAGACGGAGTCTGAAAGGAAGTCATGAAAAAGCTTGAGGGTAAGGTTGCAGTCGTCACGGGTGGATCGAGCGGATTGGCGCTGGCGAGCGCCAAGCGGTTCGTTGAAGAAGGCGCCTACGTTTTCATAACAGGCCGGAGGCAGCAGGCGCTCGATGAGGCCGTCGAACTGATTGGCCGAAACGTGACCGCCGCGCGCGGCGACGCGGCCAATCTCGATGACCTCGACCGCCTGTTCGACACAGTCAAGCGGGTCAAGGGCAAGATCGACGTGTTGTACGCGAGCGCCGGCACGGGCGAGGCGGTTCAACTTGGCGAGATCACCGAGCAGCATTTCGATGCGACCTTCAACCTGAATGCGCGCGGCACGCTGTTCACGGTCCAGAAGGCGTTGCCGCTGTTCAACGATGGCGGATCGATCTTCATGACCGGGTCAGTTGCTTCGATCAAAGGTTTCCCTGGTTACAGCGTGTATGCAGCGAGCAAGGCGACGCTGCACGCATTCGCACGCGGTTGGCTCAACGAACTGAAGGGCAGGAATATCCGGGTGAACGTGCTGCACCCGGGGCCGATCGCCACGCCAATGCAGGACCAGGTTCTCACCGAGGACGCGAAAAGGATGTTCGAATCCCTGATCCCGCGGGGGAAGATGGGGCGTCCCGAGGAAATTGCGGCGGCCGCGCTGTTCCTTGCTTCGGACGAATCCAGCTTCGTGAACGGGGTGGAATTGTCTGTCGACGGCGGCTTCTCGGCCATCTGAACATCGGAGAATGATGATGAGCTGTTCAATCATAGGATTCGGCAAGATCGGCCAGGCCCTCGCCCATGCCTTCGCCCGCAAGAATATCGAAGTGACCGTCGCGAGCCGCCGGCCGCCCGAGGCGTTGGCGCCGCAGGCTCGGGCGATTGGACCCGAGGTTGTCGCCAAGTCGCTGCAGGAAGCGCTCGCGGCCGACACGATCATCCTGGCAGTCCCGTTCGCGGAGCATCGCGAGGTTGCCAATGCCCTGCCCAACTGGGAGGGCAAGACGATCATCGACGCGACGAATACGTTCGGCGTTCCTCCTGAAGAGCTGGACGGCCTCCCGTCCTCTGCCTTCGCCGCCAAGGCGTTCACCGGCGCCAAGCTCGTGAAAGGCTTCAATCATCTTGTGGCCGCCACCCTGGCTGCCGATCCGATCGTCGAGGTTGGGCACCGGGTCGTCTTTCTGTCTGCTGATGACGAGGACGCGGTCGCACCGGTGGCGGCCCTGGCTCGACAACTCGGGTTCGCACCCGTCAAGCTGGGAAAGCTCAACGAGGGTGGCGCGCTCGTGCACGCACGCGGCCGCGTTTGGGGCCAGCTCATCTTCCAGGATCTGTTCAAGAAGGAGCAGTAGGCGATCATACGATCGCATGACCGCCCGAGACCTGGTCACGCGCTGACCTCTTCGAGCAGCGCGCGACAGACTACTCGCAGGATGACTTACGGCTGGCTGCGGTGCTTGTTGCGGTGGACAGATACGCACAGAACATGTCGGCCATCGCGTCGGCATAGGCCCTAATCTCGGCGCGGCTGCGCGGGGTTTCGGAGAAGTGCTTGCCGACCTGGCCGAGCGTCGTCTTGACCAGGTCCGCGGCCCGCGCGCGCTCGGCCGGGCCGGCGTCGGGCAGCGCCTCGCGCATGAAGGCCAGCATGGCGCGGCGGCCGCGCGCCTGGGCCGCTTTCGATTCCGGCGCGTCGCGATAGAGCGGGGCGGCGTCGTCGAGGGCGCCGCGGATCGCGGCCTCGTCGCATTCCGATTGCAGGAAGGCGTGGACCAGCGCGCGCAGCCGGACCAGGGGCGGGCGGTTCTGGTCCTCGAGGATGCCGTGCAGCAGCGCCGTAGTCTGCTGCCACTCGTCGCTCTGCAGCCGGAACAGGATCGCGGCCTTGTTCGGGAAGTACTGATACAGCGAACCGATGCTGACGCCGGCCTTCTCGGCGACGCGCGCGGTGGTGAAGCGCTGCGCGCCCTCCGTCGTCAAAACCTGAACAGCGGCCTGCAGAATGGCCGCGACGAGGTCGGTCGAGCGCGCCTGCTGCGGCTGTTTTCGCGCGGAAATCTGGGCTTTTCGAGCGGCGGCCATGGCGCGGTCCGGAATGCGATTAGCGAATGCGAATGATTAGTCGTATTTTGCCCGGGACGCAAACGACACCACTTTGTGAAGACGGAGAACGTCCATGATCACCCTTACCACCCAGCCCGTTGCGCCGCTGCTCGACCGCCTGCTCGCCGAGGCCGCGCTGCTGCGGCCGGAGACGAGCCCGGTATTCGCCGGCATGGCCGAACGCGGTGAACGACTGATGCGCAGCAAGTCCGGCCATGTCGAGCTCTATTCGCAGCTCAAGGACTATCCGCTGCCGGTGTCGCGCGACACCGGCCTGCTGCTCTACATGCTGGCGCGCAGCTTCGCGGCCAAATCGATCGTCGAGTTCGGCACCTCGTTCGGCATCTCGACGCTGTTCCTGGCCGCGGCGCTGCGCGACAATGGCGGCGGCCGGCTGATCACCACCGAGTTCGAGCCGTCGAAAGTCGCGCGAGCCCGCAAGCATCTGGAGGAGGGCGGCCTGGCCGATTTGGTCGAGATCCGCCAGGGCGATGCGTTGCAGACCCTGGCCGTTGATCTTCCGGAGGAGATCGACCTGGTGCTGCTCGACGGCGCCAAGCCGCTGTATGGCGACATCCTCGCGCTGCTCGAGAGCCGGCTCAGCGCGGGCGCGTTCATCGTCGCCGACAACGCCGATTATTGTCCCGATTATCTCGCGCATGTTCGAGAACCAGCCAACGGCTATCTCTCGGTGCCGTTCGGCGACGAGGTCGAGCTGTCGATGCGGGTCTGAGCTTCACCGTTGCGGCATCGCGGCGGCAAAATGCGCCGCGATGTCGGCACGTCGCGCGATCCAGACGCGGTCGCCGAGCTCTGCCAGTGCGCCGAGGATGGCGTCGACCGCGGCGAACCGCGCCGGCCGTCCGGAGATGCGCAGGTGAAAGCCGATCGTCAGCATCGATGATGCGCCGCGTGCGGCCTCCGCGAGCAGCGTGCGCAGCGCGGCCGAGACGTAGTTGGAAAAATCCTCCGGCTGCACGAAGCCATTGGGGTGGAAGAACTTCATGTCGTTGGTGTCGAAGCCATAGGGCAGCACCAGCAGCGGCCGGCCGGCCGCCTTGGTCCAATATGGCAAATCGTCGTCGAGCGCATTGGAGTCGTAGGCGAAGCCGAGCTCGGCCAAGAGCTCGCGCGTCCACGGGCTCTGGCTGCCCCGCGTCATGAAGCCGACCGGCGTGACCCCCGTGGCGCCGGCGATGAGCGCACGGGTGCGCACGATGTCGCGGCGCTCGGTGGCGGCGTCGGCGTAGAGCGCATGCGGCAGCCAGCGCCAGCCATGCACCGCCGGCTCGTGGCCGGCCTCGACCGCGCTGCGGGCGAGATCCGGCACGCGCTCCACCGCACGGCCGCACATCATCAGGGTGGCGGGCATGTCGCGCGCGGCGAACGCATCGAGGAAGCGCCACAGGCCGGCGCGCATGCCGTAGTCGAACACCTGCTCCTGCACGAGATCGCGGACGCCTGGCGGCAGGCTTGGCTGCACCTCGCCATAGCGCTCTGTCTCGGCGTCGCCCTGTTCGACCGCGAGCTCGGCGCCTTCCTCGAAATTGATCACCAGCGACACCGCGATGCGCGCGCCGTTCGGCCAGGTGATGGCGGGCCGCTGCCGGCCGTAGCCACGGAGGTCGCGGATGATCGTCATGGCGAGGGCTTTCCAAAACTGCGGCTGAGGCCGCCGAGCGCCTCGGCGCAGACGAGGCCGAGCAGCGTGATCACCACGATGACGCCGGACACCGCGGCCACCCGGACATCGAGGCTGCCCTCGAGAATGGCCCACAGCTTGATCGGCAGCACCTCGGTGCGCGCGTCGGCCAGGAACAGCGAGACGGGGACGTTGTCGAAGGAGGACAGGAACGCGACCAGGCTGCCGGCGGTGATGCCGCGCCGGATCAGCGGCAGGGTGATGCGGCGGAACGTGTACCAGCGGCTGGCGCCGAGGCTGAGCGAGCAGGTGACGAGGGTGGGATCGAGCTGCTGCACGGCGGCGCCGACCATGCGGATCACGAAGGGGACGCAGACGATGGTGTGGCCCAAGACCAGCGTCCAGAACGACAACCGCAGGCCGATCACGTTGAACACCAGCAGCAGCGACAGGCTGAAGGCCATCGCCGGCAGCACCATCGGCGACATGAACAGCGCATCGAGCAGGCGGGCGAGGCGGCTACGGCTGTTGAAGATGCCGAGCGCGGCGGCGCTGCCGAGCACCGCCGAGAACAGCGTCGTGCACGAGGCGACGCGCAGGCTGGTCAGGGCGGGGGCGAGGATCTCGGGCGAGCGGAACAGCTCGACATACCAGCGTAAGGACCAGCTCGGCGGCGGGAATTTCAGCGTCATGCCCGATGTCAGCGAGATGATGAGCACGACGAGGGTCGGAGCGAGCAGCAGCAAGGTCGACGCCGCGGCCAGCGCGCCGACCAGGCCGCCATAGACGCGGTCGCCAAGGTCACGCTGCATGCTGGCCTCGCGTTGCCAGGCGCGACAGCGCGCCAATCGCCGTGACGATGCCGATCACGGCCGCGGTGAAGATCAGCGACAGCGCCGCCGCGAACGGCCAGTCCTGCACGCCCATCGACTGCTGATAGATGTAGCTCGGCATCAGGATGATGCGGCCGCCGCCGACCAGCGTCTGGGTGATGAACGCGGTTGCGGCGGCGGCGAACACCAGCAGCCCGCCCGCGATCGCGCCCGGCAGGGTCAGCGGCAGGATGACGGTGAAGAACACGCGGAAGCGGCCGGCGCCGAGGCCCTCGGCCGCCTTGGCCAGATTGCCGTCGAGCCGCAGCAGGCTGTTGATCAGCGGCAGCGCCATCAGCGGCAGCTGGATCTGGGTCAGCGCCAGCACGAGGCCGCCCCAGCTGTAGAGCAGGCGCGCCGGGCTGTCCCACAGGCCGAGCGAGAGCATGGTCGCGTTGACGATGCCGTCGCGGCCGAGGATCACGATCCAGGCGAAGGTGCGCACGACCGTGCTGGTGAGCAGCGGCAGCAGGATCAGGAAGGTGAGGGCGATGCGGAGGATCGTGCCGCTCGCGGCATAGACCAGAGCCAGCGGATAGCCGAGCACGAGCGTGCACAGCGCGACCTCGAGCCCGAGCATCACGGTGTCGGCGAGCACGCGCAGGCTGAACGGGTCGCGGAGGAAGCGCAGATATTGCACCGGCGACAGGTCGAGGAATTCGGGCGTGCGATACAGGCTGATCGCGACCAGCGCGATCAGCGGCAACACGAAGGCGACGACGAAGAGCAGCGCCAGCGGCAGCGCCGGCGCGAGCTCGCGATGGCCGCGGGACGTATCCGACATTGGCGCGTCAGATCTTCACGTCCTTGTTGAAGCGCGTGATCCATTCGCCGCGGGGGCCCTGGAACTTGGTCCAGTCGAGCAGGACGTTGTTCGCGATCAGGTCGTCGACGCTGTTGGCGACCGTCAGATTCGCGCCGGTCAGGGCGACGTTCTTGTTGGTCGGCATCATCACCCAGGGCGCGGCCTCCAGCCCCTTCTGCGCCTCGGCCGACATCACGGTGTCGAGATAGTCGAGCACGAGCTTCGGATCCTGGTTGTTCTTCACGATCTGCGCGCTGGAGCGGATGATGACCGCGCCGGATTTCGGCTTGGCGAAGGCGACGTCCACGCCCTTGGCGGCGAGCAGCGCGACATTGTTCCAGTAGTTGAAGGCGATGTCGATCTCGCCCTGCTGGAACAGCGCCGCGAGCGCGCCCGGCGAGTTGGCGATGGCGCCGACATTGGGCAAGAGCTTCTTCATCGCCTCGAACGCCGGCTCGAGATTGGTCTCCGAGCCGCCGTTGAGCTTGGCGATCTCGACCATGAAGGCGGTGCCGAGCGAGGAGCCCATGCCGGTGATGCCGACGCGGCCCTTGTATTCCGGCTTCCACAGGTCCTCCCAGGAGGTCGGCGGCGTGGTGATCTTCTTCGGATTGTAGGCGATGCCGATCAGCTGCACCGTGACCACGGGCGCGTAGCCGTCGGGATGACGGAACGCCTGCGGGATCTGGGCGAAGCTCCTGGACGATTCAGCCGGGAATTTCTCGATCACGCCGCTGGCGATCGCCGGGATCAGCGGGCCCTCGTCGAACAGCACGACGTCGAACGGCGGTGCGTTGCGCGAGGCCTGGATCTTGCCGATCTGGTCGACGCCGAGCAGCGGCGTGAAGGTGACGTCGGCGCCGCTGCTCTTCTGGAACGCCGGCCCGATCACGGCGCGGAACGCCTCGTCGAAGCTGCCGGGATAGGTGGTCGCGACGATCGAGGTCGCCGCGCGGGCGCGCGACGACAGCATGATGTTCGGCGCCGCGAGTGCGGCAGCGCCGGTGGCGAGCAGGCGACGGCGGGACAGGATCATGGCGAAGCTCCTCATGGTCGGGTGATGGATGGCGAACCGGCGGGCGCATCGAAGACGTGCACCTTGGTGATGTCGGTGATGCCGAGCCACGCCGGCACGCCCGGCTGTCCCGACCACGCCGCGCGCGACTGGCTGACCTTGACGGACTCGCCGGACGCCATGACGCATTCGATGACGCTGACGGCGCCGAGCGGCATCACGACGCGGATCGTCGTCGGGATCGCGCCGGGGGCGTCGCCCGCGGACAGCGTCAGGTTCTCCGGGCGGATCGAGACGGTGATTTCGGTGCCGGCGGGACGCTGCCCGGCCTGCGGCAGCGCCAGCGTGCCGCCGGCGGCGAGCGCGACGTGGCCGCGCGGGTCGGTGGTGCGGCCTTCGAGAAAATTGGCGTGACCGATGAAGCCGTTCACGAACAGGCTGGCCGGCGCGTCATACAGCGCATCGGGCGTGTCGATCTGCTCGATGCGGCCTTTGTTGAGCACGACGATGCGGTCGGCCATCGACAGCGCCTCCTCCTGGTCGTGCGTGACGATGATCGAGGTGACGCCGCAGCTCTTCAGCAGGCTCTTGATCTCGATCTGCATGTCGAGGCGCAGGTTCTTGTCGAGCGCGGAGAACGGCTCGTCGAGCAGCACCAGCACGGGATCGATGGCGAGCGCGCGCGCCAGCGCGACACGCTGCTGCTGGCCGCCGGACAATTGGCGCGGAAAGCGCGCGCCGAAGGCCGTCATCTGCACCCGCGCCAGCATCTCGGCGACCCGGCTCTGGATCATCGCGCGCGGGGCCTGGCGGGCGCGCAGGCCGTAGGCGACGTTCTCGGCCACGGTGAGATGCGGGAACAGCGCGTAGTTCTGGAACACCATGCCGATGCGCCGCCGATTGGCCGGCGTGTGATCGACGCGCAGGCCATCGAAGGCGACACTGCCACGGCTCGGCTGCAGGAAGCCGGCGATGATCTGCAAGAGCGTGGTCTTGCCGCAGCCGGACGGGCCGAGCAGCGCGATCAGTTCGCCCGGCGCCACGGTGAGATCGATGGCGTCGAGCGCGATCGTGCCGCCAAAGCTGTGGCCGATGCCGGCGAGCGCCAGCGCGCAGCCGCGCGCCTCGGGCGCGGCCGCTGCCGTCTGCATCCTGATTGCGCTGCTCGACATCACGTCTCTCCGTCCGCCGTCAGGTCAGCAAGCCCTATGCCATCGGTCCGGCTTTCGTAACGCGTTGATCACGCGCGACATTTGTCATGGCGCCGAAAATTGGCGCCAATTGTTTTGGAGATATGGCGCCCAAATGGGCGACGCTTTGGCGTCAGAAGCAGCAGCGCGGCTGTTTCAAAGACGGCGCGGTTTGGCTAGATGTAGGGCCATGACCACGACTCGCGCCAAACCCCGCAACGTTGCGCGGACGGCTCCCGCCCGAAGCCAGGCGAGGGCCAAGCTGCGGCGGCGCCCGGTCGCGAAGCCGGAGACGGAGGCGCCCGATCCGCGACGGATGGACGATGATCCCGTCGTGCGCGGCATTCTCACCGCGATCAGCCAGAAGCGGCTCAAGCCCGGCACCAAGCTCGGGGAGGACCGGCTGGCGCGCGCGCTCGGCACCACGCGCATCCATGTCCGCCAGGCGCTGGCGCATCTCGCCTCGCGCAAGATCGTGGTTCAGTTTCCGAACCGCGGCGCCTTCGTCTACCGGCCGACCTGGGAGGAGGCGCGCGAGATGTTCGCCGCCCGCCGCGTGATCGAGGCGGCGACGGTGGCGGCCGCGATCGATCGGCTCGACAAGCACGGCAAGGCGCTGCTGAAGGCGCATATGGCGCGCGAGGCGGCGGACGATCGCTCCGACCGCTGGACCTCGCTGTCGCTGACGGCCGACTTCCACATCCTGATCGCCGAGCTCGCCGGCAACCACGTGCTGCTCGACATGGCGCGCGAGCTGATGCTGCGCACGTCGCTGGCGATCGCGACCTTCGAGCAGCCGGGCGAGCCGGATTGCTCGCCGGATTCGCATCCCGACATCGGCGCCCTGGTGCTCGCCCGCGACAAGGCGGCGGCGATCGCGGCGATGACGCATCATCTCGAGGACATCGAGCGCCGCATCCAGCCGCGCGACGCCGAGGCCGAGGTGGACGAACTGACCGCGATCTTCAAGGATCTCGGCGTCGCCGCCGCGCGCCATGACGGCTGAGCGCGGCATGGCGCTGATGACCCGGCCGCTGCCGCGCATTCTCCTGATCAACCCGAACAGCTCGGCGGCGACCACCGCGATGATGGTGTCGATCGCCGCGGCGTGCTGCAACGGACGGGCAGAGGTGGTCGG
>NZ_CAFJ01000461.1 GCF_000239795.1 Bradyrhizobium sp. STM 3809
CGAATGTCTGCCGGCGCGGCGTTATCGTCGTGACACGTCGGACGACGGCGCTGCGCACGGCACCTGCGCACGTCTCACATCAAGGTCGCGATCTCATAGATCAGCACAGCGGCCCCGAGGCAGCGCCGCCAGGGATTGGCGCCGCGCGCGATTTCGTCGACGGCCCAGACCACGAGAGCGGCTTTCACCAGACACTCTAGGTTGGCGCCGGTCCGGCCCGCGGGATGCCAGATCCAGCCCACGACGCTGCCGGCCAGCACGATCCACAGCGCGGGGTTGGGCATCTGCGCGATCGTGATCTCGCCGGTCGCGCGGTCGCGGAAGAACCAGTCCAGAAATCGCGACATCGCACCACCAGGGTTGGTTGGCCGGGCTGAACGCTGCGTCACGCTCCGCCGGTCTGCTGCCGTTCAGCCCGGGCCCCGCGTTGCAGGATGCGTCCGAGGCTGCGCGAGATCAACGGCCGCACGGGAAGAAACAGCCGGTAGCCCAGTTCCAGGACGATCAGCGCGCCCGGCAGCAACGCCGCCCGCGCCGCCCAGCGCCAGCGCGGCAGGCGCCGCCAGACCTCGACGAAGGCCGCGGCGCCCGAGAGCAGCCGCCCGTCCGCGGCGCGTACATGAAACCGCGCCATCGCCTGTTGCCGGGTCAGTCCCGCCGGCGGTTCGGCGCCGGGTTTGGAGACGTCGACGAAACACAGCGCGCCGGCCTGATCCGTGCGGCCGTAATAGCCGATCTCGGCCCGGCACAGCGGACAGGAGCCGTCGAAATAGACGGTCGATGGTGCAGGCTCTGGCTTCACGTGCCCCTCCTCGAAACCACTGGTTCTCTGTCCTCCCTGCCTAAACGCCGCCAGGAGCAGTTTGGGTCTGTGGCCGCCTGAATATCCTGACGTGAGCGTCCTTGGGGCGGCTCCAGCGAAATTGCGCTCCCCAGTCCGATCGTCCATGCGAGCCGGCTTTCTTTCTGCAGAGACGAAATTTTCGTTTTCTTTTTTTCGGAAATCATGCTACACAATCGCATCCCGTCCCACTTGAGGGGCGTGTCGCGATCGTCACGAGCGTTGGGCGCGGGATGCGGTGGGCGTGTCGGGTTGAAGCGTGAGCGATCATGCCGACGAACGATCCGATGCGCACGGTGAAATCGTGTGGTCCTGGCCTCCCGGTGCTGAGGCCAAGCCGGCGTCGCAAGTTGGACGAGCGCGCAAGGCGACGGGGGCAAGACAGCCGGTCCCCGGGGAGAGCACGTATAAGCCGTTCCAACCATCGCGCGGGGAAGGCCGGATGATCCGGCCTGTACCTGTGGTGACTGCCGCCTGCTTTTTTTTGCTGCAGGCGGGCCATGGGTGCGACCGGCACCCGGCCTTCCCCGCGCCCTCATCTTGGAGAGGGCGATGAGATCAGCAACACTCGGACGCGACAGCGGGTGCGAGGATGAGATGCCGTGCCTGCAAACTCCGTCGTCGTCCCGGGCAAGCTGCGACGACGCCACAGCGGCGGCGCGGCGCCGACCCGGGACCCAGACTCCGCGGCGGTCGTGTGGGGCACGCGGGAGCATCCAGTTTTCTCCCCAATGTCCGCCGGTGGTTATGGATCCCGGCGTTCGCCGGGATGACACCGAATGTTTGGGTTGCTGCGGCGGCTCACCGATGCGTGCTTGAACCTTCGCGGCCGCCGCTGGAACACACCGAAACGCCCTGCTCCGCCAAACGCGGCAGAAAAACCGACTGAACCGCCCTGCCCGATCCGGTACACTCGCGACGTGACCCACCGCCCGACGATTCTCGTGTTCGACTCCGGCCTCGGCGGCCTGTCCGTGCTGCGCGAGGTGGTGCGCGCGCGGCCCGATGCGCATTACGTCTATGTCGCCGACGACGCGTTCTTTCCCTATGGCCATCACAGCGAGCCGGCGCTGGTCGCCCGCGTGGTGCCACTGATGGGCGAGCTGATCTCAGCTCACCGGCCGGACCTCGTCGTGATCGCCTGCAACACCGCCTCGGTGCAGACGCTGGCGCCGCTGCGCGCCGCCTACGCCACGCCGTTCGTCGGCACCGTCCCGGCGATCAAGCCGGCCTGCGCCCAGTCCAGGACCAAGCGCGTCTCCGTGCTCGGCACCAAGGCCACCGTGCAGCGCGAATACACCCATGCCCTCATCCGCGACTTCGCGCAGGGTTGCGCCGTGACCTTGGTCGGCTCGCCGGAGCTGGCCTCGCTCGCCGAGGCGGCGCTCAGCGGAACCAGCGTCAGCGACGATGCGATCGCCGTGGAGATCGCGCCCTGCTTCACCGGCGATGCCGGCGATCCCACCGCCCGCACCGACGCGGTGGTGCTGGCCTGCACGCATTATCCGCTGCTGCTCGACCGGCTGCAGCGGCTGGCGCCCTGGCCGGTCGCCTGGATCGATCCTGCGCCCGCGATCGCGCGCCGCGTCGTCGACCTGCTCGGCCCGCAGTCGGGCCGCGTCGATCACGGCGGCGCCACGATGATCTTCACCTCGAACAAGCCGCATCAGCTCAGCCGCGTGCTGACGCCCTATTTCGGCGGCCGCGTGCCGGCCTGACGGAGACCCGACGATGTCCGCGCCCCCCAAGCCGCTCAACCGCCTCAAGCAGGCCTGGCGCGACAGGCGGCCGACCTTCGGCGCCATCGCCACCATCCCGAGCATCCAGACCGTGCGCATCATGGCGCAACAGCTCGACTGGATCATCGTCGACCTCGAGCACGGCCCGATCGACCTCTCCACCGCGCATGCGATGATCACGGCCACGTCGGGCACGCCCTGCGTGCCGCTGGTGCGCATCGCCGCCAACGAGCCGCATCTGGCCAAGGCGCCGATGGATCTCGGCGCCCTCGGCATCAACTTCCCGATGATCACGACCGGCGCGGACGCCGAGAAGGCGGTCCGCAGCGTGCGCTATCCGCCTCGCGGCGACCGGCTCTGGGGCCCGTTCCACGCGCCGTTCCATTGGAACGTCTCGATGGCCGAGTACATGGCGACCGCCGACGACGACATGATCTGCATGGTCACGATCGAGCATGTCGAGGCGGTCGAGCGCATCGACGAGATCATGGCCACCCCCGGCATCGACATCGCCGTCATCGGCCCGGGCGATCTCGCCACCTCGATCAACAAGCGCGGGCTGATCGACGATCCCGAGGTGCAGGCGCTGATGGCCCGCGCCGAGGCCGGCATCCTCAAGTCGGGCGTGCCGATCGGCGGCGTCGCGCGCACCGCCGCGCAGGCCAATGCGATGATCGCGCGCGGCTACCTGGCCCTGGCGCTCGGCTTCGACTGGTCCTTGTTCCAGCGCGGCATTGCCGCAAGCTTCGAGGGGATCAAGCGCTGATTCGGCTGGTTGGTACCGTCACTTCAGGTTCCGAACGAAAACCAAGATTGGGGGAGAAGCTCATGATGAAGAAGACGATTTTCGGCCTGTCGCTGGCCGTGCTCGGGCTCGGCGCAGCACTGGCGCAGCAGCCGGCGATCAAGCGGACGATGCTGAACAAGACCGATTTTCCGGACGGCCATACCATCGTCCAGGCGATCGCGGAGGTCCCGGCCGGCGGCGCCGCGGGCCGGCATACCCACCCGGGTATGGAGACCGCCTACATCCTGGAAGGCGAGGCCGATCTGATCGTCGAGGGCCAGCCCGACCGGCACCTCAAGCCCGGCGACTCGTTCCAGACCCCTGCCGGGGTCGTTCACGACGCCAAGGTCCATGGCGACAAGGGGCTGAAGGTGCTCGGCGTCTATGTGGTCGACAAGACCAAGCCGCTCGCCTCGCCCGCGCCCTAGAGCCGCGCTTCCCTGACCCGGCGGGCGGTGGTAACAGCAGCCGCCGCCGGCAACGGGACCAGGCCAAGCAGAACCGGCGGGAGTGACGGGTTTCAGGATGCGCGGAAAGACCAGGCCGATCTCGCTGCACCGCCGTCTGATCATCGATCTGATGCATGCCTCGCGCGACGTGCCGTTCGTGTCGCTGTCCCGCACCATCCAGATCGGCCCGCTGCTGGAAGCCCGCGCCGCTGCTGCCCGGCCGCCCGGCTTCGCCGCGCTGTTCGTGAAAGCCTTCGCGCTCATCGCCCGCGACGAGCCGGTGCTGCGCACGCTCTACGTCAAATGGCCATGGCCCAGCTTCTACGAGCTGCCGCGCAGCGTCGCGACCGTGACCATCGCCCGGGTCGAGAACGGCGAGGATTGCGTGCTGCCGCAGCGTGTGTCCGGCCCGGAGACCATGACCCTCGCCGAGATCGACGCCATGATCCGCCAGGGCAAGGAGGCGCCGGTCGAGGACGTCGCCATGTTCCGCAAGATCATGCGGGCGACCCGGCTGCCGCTGCCGTTGCGGCGGTTCGCCTGGTGGGTGGGGCTGAGCTTCGGCCGGCAGCGGGCCAACTGGTTCGGCAATTTCTCGGTGACCAGCATCGCGGCCTGCGGCGGCGGCCAGCTGCACGCGCTCAGCCCGGGGCCGTTCATCGTCAATTACGACGTCGTCCGGCCCGACCAGACCATCCCCGTCCTGATCCGCTGGGATCACCGGGTGACCGACGGCGCCATGATCGCGCGGACCGTCATCCGGCTCGAACAGGTGCTGAACGGCGAGATCGCGGCCGAGCTGCGGGCCTGTCCGGCGGCCGGCAGCCCGCCGGCGGAGGTCGAGCGGAGATCCGAGGCGTCGCGACCGAAAATTACCGTCGTCGGGGGGCCAAAGGGGTGATTTGCCGGCCAAGACGGCCATTCCGGTTTGACAAGTCAGCGGTTTCTCCCTTAAGAACCGCCCTGCTCGCGGGCCGCTTTCGGCCCGCGTTGCGTTTCGCGACCCGTGGCCTCGTCCCTTCATGCTTTGGGGATGGGCCTGTCGGTGGACCCGGTTTCCGGGACACACAGGAGGGCGCGTTTCCTCAAACCCGAACGAAAGACGTAGAAAGAGGACGCGATGACTAAGCGCAGTGAGGCGAAGTACAAGATCGATCGCCGCATGGGCCAGAACATCTGGGGCCGCCCGAAGAGCCCCGTCAACCGTCGCGAATACGGCCCGGGCCAGCACGGCCAGCGTCGCAAGGGCAAGCTCTCCGACTTCGGCGTGCAGCTGCGCGCCAAGCAGAAGCTGAAGGGCTATTACGCCAACATCTCCGAGCGCCAGTTCCACGGCATCTATGTCGAGGCCGGCCGTCTCAAGGGCGACACCGGCGAGAACCTGATCGGCCTGCTCGAGCGTCGTCTCGACAGCGTGGTGTTCCGCGCCAAGTTCGTCTCGACCATGTTCGCCGCCCGCCAGTTCATCAACCACGGCCACATCAAGGTGAACGGCCGCAAGGTCAACATCGCGAGCTACCAGGTCAAGCCGGGCGACGTGATCGAGGTCAAGGAAGCCTCCAAGCAGCTCGCCGTGGTGCTCGAAGCCACCCAGCTCGCCGAGCGCGACGTGCCCGACTACATCGAGGCCGACCACTCCAAGATGACCGCGAAGTTCATCCGCATCCCGGCGCTGTCGGACGTGCCGTTCGCGGTGCAGATGGAGCCGCATCTGATCGTCGAGTTCTACTCGCGCTGATCTTGACGGAGCGCCGCTCCGGTCACATCTGATAATCCGAAGGCCCTGGCACGCGCCGGG
>NZ_CAFJ01000460.1 GCF_000239795.1 Bradyrhizobium sp. STM 3809
AACTCCTGACCANAAGGACGGCCGCTTCGGCTACGAGGCCGCGGGAGCGCCTGATCGGCAGACCCTGGTGTTCCTCCACGGCATCGGCGGCGCCGCGCGCGCCTGGCGCGGCCAGCTGGCTTATTTCGGCGAGCGCTTTCATGCCGTGGCCTGGGACATGCCGGGCTACGGGCAGTCCGCCAGACTTGACACGGTCAGCATCACCACTCTCGCGGCGGCGCTTCAGGATTTCCTGAACCAGATCGAGGCCCGCAAACCGATCCTCGTCGGACACTCGATCGGCGGCATGATCGTGCAGGAATGGCTGACGACGCGCCCGCTCATGGCGGCCGCAGTCGTGCTGGCACAGACCAGCCCGGCGTTCGGCAAGGCCGATGGCGACTGGCAGAAGTCCTTCATCGAGGCGCGCCTCGGGCCGCTCGATCGCGGCGCCACGATGGCGTCGCTGGCACCGGATCTCGTGAAAGAGCTGATCGGCGACGATGCCGATCCTGCCGGTCTCGAACTTGCGACCT
>NZ_CAFJ01000459.1 GCF_000239795.1 Bradyrhizobium sp. STM 3809
GAAGTCATTCGTGATCGAATTGTGTCCAGCGTCCTTCCGAGAAGCCGGGGCTGTCGATGGAGGAAAGTCTAGCCGGCCCGCATGACTGGGAATGTGAAGCAGTTCACATGTCGGGAAATGAATCTTCAGACTGGGAATTCTGCCATCCGGAATGGTGGCGTCAGAACGGCTGATGCTTGCTGCGATGCAATAGGAAGCGGCGACGAAACGCAGGCGCGTCGGCTTGCGCCGGTCGCGCCCTTGCTCCTATATCCGCGGGACGCAACCCCGGTCCCCGCGTGTGGCGGGTTCATCCCGCGGATCGCGCGTGCCAGGATGCCGGCCGCGTGCTGCCGCCCTCCCATATGCTTCCACGTCAAGAGGTTTTCCGATGGTCAATCGCCTGCAATTCTACATCGACGGCGCCTGGGTCGATCCGGTCGTCAAGAAGTCCACCCCGGTCGTGAATCCGGCGACCGAAGAGGCGATGTATGAGGTTGCGCTGGGCTCCAAGGCCGATGTCGACAAGGCCGTCGCCGCCGCCAAGCGCGCCTTCGAGACCTTTTCGCAGACCTCGCGCGAGGAGCGCGTCGCCCTGCTGGAGAAGATCATCGCGATCTACAAGGGTCGCATGAAGGAGATCGGCGCCGCCGTCTCCGACGAGATGGGCGCGCCGCTGCCGATGGCCGAGAAGCTGCAGGCCGGGGCCGGCCTCGGCCATCTGATGTCGACGCTCGACGTGCTGAAGAAGTACGAGTTCGAGGAGACGCTGCCGTCGTCGGTGGTGGTGCGCGAGCCGGTCGGCGTGGTCGGCATGATCACCCCCTGGAACTGGCCGCTCAACCAGATCGCCTGCAAGGTCGCGCCGGCGCTGGCCGCGGGTTGCACCATGATCCTGAAGCCGTCGGAGTTCACCCCGACCTCGGCGCTGATCTTCGCCGAGATCCTGCATGAGGCCGGCGTGCCGAAGGGCGTGTTCAACCTGATCAACGGCTTGGGGCCTGAGGTCGGCGCCGCGATGAGCGAGCATCCGGACATCGACATGATCTCGTTCACCGGCTCGACCCGCGCCGGCATCGACGTCGCCAAGCGCGCCGCGCCGACCGTGAAGCGTGTCAGCCAGGAGCTCGGCGGCAAGTCGCCGAACGTCATCCTGGAAGGGTCCGACCTCGTGAAGGCCGTGACCGGCGGCGTCATGCACATGTTCAACAACTCCGGCCAGTCCTGCAACGCGCCGTCGCGCATGATCGTGCCGGCCGGCCGGATGAAGGAAGTGGCGGCCATCGCGAAGGGCGTCGCCGACAAGACGAAGGCGGGTGACCCGCGCGGCGAAGGCACCACGATCGGTCCGGTCGTCAATCGCGGCCAGTGGGACAAGATCCAGGCGCTGATCAACAAGGGCATCGAGGAGGGCGCGACCCTCGTCGCCGGCGGTCCGGGCCTGCCCGAGGGCGTCAACAAGGGCTTCTATGTCCGTCCGACGATCTTCGCCGACGTCAAGCCCGAGATGACGATCTCGCGCGAGGAGATCTTCGGGCCGGTGCTGGTGATCATCGGCGCCCAGGACGAGAACGAGGCGGTGAAGATCGCCAACGACACGCCGTATGGTCTCGCCGGTTACGTCACGGCGCCGACGCTCGAGAAGGCCCGCGAGGTCGGCCGCAAGATTCGCGCCGGCAACGTCAATCTGCAGGGCGTCCCGAACGACCGCACCGCGCCGTTCGGCGGCTACAAGCAGTCCGGCAACGGCCGCGAATGGGGCCGCTTCGGTCTCGAGGAGTATCTCGAGGTCAAGGCCGTCGCGGGCTACAACGCGGCTTGATCGGCGAGGATGCGTAGGGTGGGCAAAGCGCAGCGTGCCCACCGTCCACGCCAGCAACAAGAACGGTGGGCACGGCGCTCCGCGCCTTTGCCCACCCTACGATGTCAAGGCCTACCCGCCGAGCGCGCCCTGCGTATTGACGTAGAGCGCGTAGATCGACTGGCTGGCGGCCATGAACAGGCGGTTGCGCTTGAGGCCGCCGAAGCAGAGGTTGGCGCAGCGCTCGGGCAAAGCGATGCGGCCGATGGCGGCGCCATCCGGCGCGAACACCATGACGCCGTCGAGCTCGGGCGAGCCCATGCCCCAGCCGCACCAGAGATTGCCGTCGACGTCGCAGCGCATGCCGTCGGGCGTGCCCGGACCGGCATCGATGTGGACCCGCTTGTTGGCAAGCATCGTCCCGTCAGCGGAGACGTCATAGGCGAGGATCTTGCGCGTCGGCTGCCCTCGGGATTCGACGACGTAGAGGATGGATTCATCGGGCGAGAAGCACAGCCCGTTCGGCCCCAGCACGCCCTCGGCGACGATCGTGGCCCGACCGGTGGCGCCGTCGATCCGGTACACGTTGGCGTCGATCTCGGACTCGGCCTTGTAGCCCTCGTAATTGCCGAGCAGGCCGAACGTCGGATCGGTGAACCAGATCGAGCCGTCGGATTTGACGACGACGTCGTTCGGCGAGTTCAGCCGCTTGCCGTCGAAGGAGTCCATCAGCACCGTGATCGACCCGTCATACTCGGTCCGGGTGACGCGGCGGCCGCCATGCTCGCAGGTGACGAGCCGGCCCTGGCGGTCCCTGGTGTTGCCGTTGGCGAAGTTGGAGGGCTTGCGGAAGATCGAGACCGCCCCGGTCTCCTCGTCCCATTTGAGGATGCGCTGGTTCGGGATGTCGCTGCACAGGAGATAGCGCCCGTCGCCGAACCACACCGGCCCCTCGGCCCAGCGCAGGCCCGTCGCCAGGCGCTCCACGGCCGAGAGCTTGAGCCAGTACTTTTCGAAGCGGGCATCCAGCGCCTGGATGGCCGGATCGGGATAGAAGGTGGCGGGGCGAAAGCCCTGCGCGTGAGCGTTTCCGTCGGACATTCGGGCCGTCCTGTTATTGCGCGGTTGCGATCTCTGCTATCATTGGCCGGTAGCGACCGCAAACCTGCGGGCCGAACACGAGGGATGAAATGCCACGTATCTTGATGACCGGTGCGAGCGGAGGAATCGGCTCTTCCTTGCGGAAGCTGCTGCCCCCGATCTATCCGGACCTTCTGCTCAGCGACCTCAAACCGCCGGCCGACCTCTCCAGCCAGGAGACGTTCAAGGCGGCCAATCTTGCCGACCTCGCGCAGGTCGAGGCGCTGTGCGAAGGCGTTGACGGCATCATCCATTTCGGCGGCTATTCGGTCGAAGGCCCGTGGAACGACATTCTCCAGGCCAACATCATCGGTGGCTACAACCTGTTCGAGGCGGCACGCCGCAAGGGCGTCAAGCGCGTGGTGTTCGCGTCGTCGAACCATGCGGTCGGCTTCTATCCGCGCCACCGCAAGATCGACAATGACGTGCAGCCGCGCCCCGACGGCCGCTACGGCGTCAGCAAGGTGTTCGGCGAGGCGCTCGGCTCGCTCTATGCCGACAAGCACGGGCTGAAGGTGACCTGCATCCGCATCGGCAATTTCGGCGAGAGGCCGCTCGACAGGCGCCGGTTGTCGATCTGGCTGAAGCCGGAGGACCTCGTCCAGCTCTGCCGCATCGGCCTGGAGCATCCGGATATCCACTTCGAGGTGCTCTACGGGGCGTCGCTCAACGAGCGCGCCTGGTGGGACAACCAGCGCGCCTATGATCTCGGCTACCGCCCGACCGGCCGCGCCGAGGACTTTCGCGAGCACGCCCTCGCCGAGCAGGCCAAGCTGCCGGCCGATCCCATCGGCGACCATTTCCAGGGCGGCGCGTTCTGCACCACGGAGTTCGACGGCGACACCAGCCGGATCATCGACTGGGGTTGATACAAGGTCGTCATTCCGGGGCGCGTCCGCAGGACGCGAACCCGGAATCTCGCAGTGAGAGTGCAAAACAACTTCTGGATTCCGGGTTCGCGCTTCGCGCGCCCCGGAATGGCGGTGAGGATGAAAGAGAAGACCATGACCGATGGCTTGCGCAAAGGACTGACCGCTTACGGCGATGCCGGATTCTCGCTGTTCCTGCGCAAGGCCTTCATCAAGGCGGCCGGCTATTCCGACGACGCGCTCGATCGCCCGATCGTCGGCATCACCAACACCTACAGCGACTACAATCCCTGCCACGGCAACGTGCCGCAGATCCTGGAGGCGGTGAAGCGCGGCGTCATGCTGTCCGGCGCGATGCCGTTCGTGTTCCCGACCATTTCGATCGCCGAGAGCTTTGCGCATCCGACCTCGATGTATCTGCGCAACCTGATGGCGATGGAAACCGAGGAGATGATCCGCGCCCAGCCGATGGATGCGGTGGTCGTCATCGGCGGCTGTGACAAGACGCTGCCGGCGCAGATCATGGCGGCGGTGTCGGCCGATCTTCCGACGGTGGTCATTCCCGTCGGGCCGATGGTGGTCGGGCATCACAAGGGCGAGGTGCTCGGGGCCTGCACCGATTGCCGCAGGCTGTGGGCCAAGTATCGTGCCGGCGAGATGGACGACAGCGAGATCGAGGCGGTCAACGGCCGTCTCGCGCCTTCGGTCGGGACCTGCATGGTGATGGGCACGGCCTCGACCATGGCCTGCATCACCGAGACGCTCGGCCTGTCCCTGCCGATGAGCGCGACCATCCCCGCGCCGCACGCCGAGCGCTTCCGCTCGGCGGAGGCGAGCGGCCGCGTCGCGGCGGAGATGGCGAAGGCGAAAGGACCGAAGCCCAGCGAGCTGCTGACGCCGGCGGCTTTCAAGAACGCCCAGGTGGTGCTGCAGGCGATCGGCGGCTCGACCAACGGCCTCGTGCATCTCACCGCGATCGCCGGACGCACCCCGCACAAGATCGACCTCGATGCGTTCGACCGCATCGGCCGCGAGGTTCCGGTGCTGGTCGACCTCAAGCCGTCCGGCGATCACTACATGGAGCACTTCCACCACGCCGGCGGTGTGCCGAAGCTGATGAAGCAGCTCGGAGACCTCATCGATCTCGATTGCCGCTCCGTCACCGGCCAGTCGCTGCGCGACATCGTCGCTGCGGCCGAGGACGTGCCTGGCCAGGACGTCATCCGCTCGCGCGATGACGCGATCAAGCCGGAGGGCGGGCTCGCTGTCTTGCGTGGCAATCTCGCGCCGCGCGGCGCCGTGATCAAGCATTCGGCTGCGAGCCCGAAGCTGCTGCAGCATACCGGGCGCGCCGTCGTGTTCGAATCGGTCGAGGACATGACCCTGCGGGTCGATGACCCCGACCTCGACGTCTCGGCTGATGACGTGCTGGTGCTGCGGAACGCGGGGCCGAAGGGGGCGCCCGGGATGCCGGAGGCGGGTTATCTGCCGATCCCGAAAAAGCTGGCGCGGGGCGGCACCAAGGACATGGTGCGGATTTCCGATGCGCGCATGAGCGGCACGGCGTTCGGCACCATCGTGCTGCACATCACGCCGGAATCCGCCGTCGGCGGCCCGCTGGCGCTGGTGCGGACCGGCGACATGATCCGGCTCGATGTCGCCAAGCGCAGCATCGATCTGCTGGTCGACGACGCCGAACTGGATCGGCGTCGCGCGTCCCTCAGCCAAGCTGCGACGCCGGACTGGGCGGAGCGCGGCTATGCGCATCTGTTTCACGAGACGATCCTGCAGGCCGATGACGGCTGCGATTTCGACTTCATGCGCCGCAAGGGGAAGGGGTGAGCGCAGTCCTACTTTCCTTTGCTGGTGAACCGCTTCACGGCGGCACGGAATTCGTCGGTGTGCATGCAATCGATGATCGCGTCGCGCTCGGCGCCGAGCTGGTCCTCGACGGAGCTGATGGGGGCGCGATGGATCAGCGCCTTGGTCGCCGCGATCCCCGCCGGCATGTTCTGCGCCAACCGCTGCGCCAGCGCCTCGGTGGCCGCGGCGAGTTCGGACCCCGGCACGACCTTGGCGACGAGGCCCCATTCGTAGGCCTGCGCGGCCGTAAAACTGTCCTCGGCCAGGAAGATCTGCAGCGCGCGCCGGACACCGGCGGTGGCCACGACGCCGACCGTGCCGCCGCCATCGGGCGAGACGCCGAGCTTGGCATAGGCAGGCGTGAAGCGCGCCTCCTCGGCCGCGATGCAGAGGTCGGCGGCGAAAGCGAGCGACATGCCTGCACCCGCGGCGGAGCCGTGCACGCTGGCCAGCACGATCTTGGGCATGCGCCACAGACTCGCGATGAAGGCGTGGTAGTGGTGCAAGAGCTCGCTGACCACGGGCGTGATGGTGTCGGCCTCGGCCGCGGCGCCGATGGTCTGCAGGTCGCCGCCGGCGCAGAAGGCGCGGCCTTCACCCTTGAGGACGAGCACCCGGATGGCCGGATCGGCCTCGACCTGCGCGGCGAGCTGCTTCAGGCGCTTGGCGATGGCGAGGTTGATGGCGTTGAACGCAGCCGGACGGTCGAGCGTGAGGGTCGCGATCGGCCCCTCGATGTTCAGGCGAGCGGGTTCCGCAGCTGCTGCATCCGACATTCAGTCCTCCCTCGTATGGTCGTTGCCGCATTTAAGGCGCACAGCGGCCCGGTGACAATGCCGGGGAAGTCTGCGACAACCCGGCTGGGCCGGCATGACGGGAGGTAAACCCGGAGCGGACAAAGCGCGCAAACACGGGACACGGATCGAATGGGGCAGGGTGCAGTGACAAAGGGACCGGTGGTGATCGTAGGTGCGGGGCATGCGGGCTTTCAGCTTGCGACCTCGCTGCGTCAGGCAGGCTTTGCCGATCCCATCCACCTGATCAACGACGAGCCGCATTTGCCCTACCAGCGCCCGCCGCTGTCGAAGGCCTACCTCAAGGGCACCGGCGGACCGGAGACGCTGATGTTCCGGCCGCAGAAGTTCTACGCCGACCAGACCATCGACCTCGTCTACGACCGCGCCGTCGCGGTCCAGCGCGATCAGCGCAAGGTGCTGCTCGCCTCCGGCACGGCGCTCGACTACGGCCACCTGGTATTCGCGACCGGTGCGCGCAACCGGCTGCTCGACATTCCCAACGCCAGCCTTCCGGCGGTGCGCTATCTGCGCATTCTCGATGACAGCGAGGCGCTGCGTGGTCTGCTCGGCGATGCCAAGCGGGTGGTCGTCATCGGCGCCGGATTCATCGGCCTCGAATTCGCGGCCACCGCGCGCATCAAGGGCCTCGAGGTCGATGTGCTCGAGCTCGGCGCGCGGGTGATGGCGCGGGCGGTGACGGCGGAAATCTCCGACTACTTCCAGAAGCAGCATGCCGAAGCTGGCGTGCGCATCCATCTCGGCGTGCAGTCCACCAGCATCGAGGCGGATGGCACCAAGGTCACCGGCGTCAGCCTCAGCGACGGCCGGCACATTCCCGCCGATCTCGTCGTGGTCGGCGTCGGCGTGCTGCCGAATGTCGAGCTCGCCGCGGAGGCCGGCCTGCAGGTCGCCTCGGGCATCGTGGTCGACGAGTATCTTCTGACCAGCGATCCGCACATCTCGGCGATTGGCGATTGCGCGCTGTTCGCGAGCCCGCGCTTCGGCGGCACCTTGCGGCTGGAGTCGGTGCAGAACGCGACCGACCATGCGCGTTGCGTCGCCGCGCGCCTGACGGGCGACGTCAAGCCTTATGACGGCCAGCCCTGGTTCTGGAGCGACCAGGCCAATGACAAGCTGCAGATCGCGGGGCTCACCACGGGCTATGACCAGGTCGTGCTGCGCGGGGATCCGGCGCAAAAGGCATTCTCCGCATTCTGCTACAAGGAGGGCCGGCTGGTCGGGATCGAGTCCGTCAACCGCGCCGGCGACCACATGTTCGGCCGCAAGCTGCTGGCAGCGGGCGGCACGATCGATCCGGCCAAGGCGGCCGACCCCAGCTTCGACCTGAAGAGCGCTCTCGCCTAGAGAGCCGCACGCACCTCCTCTTGCGTCGGCATCGACGGGCCCGCGCCCATGCGCTGCACGGAGATCGAGGCCGCGATATTGGCGTAGGCGATCGCATCGGCAATGTCCGCGCCCTGCGACAGCCGCGCGGCCAGCGCGCCGACGAAGCAATCGCCGGCGCCGGTGGTGTCGACGGCCTTCACGGCGCGGCCTTCAACCAGCCTGGCGTCGCCGCCACGAACCGCGACCGCCCCGCGTGCACCGAGCGTGACGCAGACCGTCTGGTCCGGCCGGGGATCGAGCCGACGAACGGCATCGATGACCTGCCGCGGCGTCGGCGCGTCGCCGAGCTCCGTGCCAGCCAGGAAGCCCAGCTCGGTCTCATTGAGCACGAGCACGTCGACGAGTGGATAGAGACCGCCAGCGAACGCGCTGGCCGGCGCTGGGTTGAGGATCGTCGTCGCGCCGGCCGCCTTGGCGCGCTGGAAGAAGGCGGCGATCGTCGCTTGCGGAATCTCGAACTGGCTCACCGCGACGTCACCCGCCCTCAACGCGATCTGCGCGGCATCATCGCTGCTCACCTCAGCATTGCTGCCGGGGATCACCACGATCGTGTTGTCGGCGTTCGCCAGCGTGATGATCGCCGTGCCGGTGGATGCAGCGGAGCTGTCCTTCACCGCCGCGAGATCGATGCCCTGATCCGCGAGAAACGCGCGCAGCTGCTCGCCGAAGGCGTCGCTGCCGAGCCGGCCGATCAGCGACGTCGGCGCGCCGAGCTTGGCCGCCGACACCGCCTGGTTGGCGCCCTTGCCGCCGGGAAAATACATCACCGACCGCCCCGCGACGGTCTCGCCGACGCGGGGATGGCGCTCGGCCGTCGCCACCACATCCATGTTGATGCTGCCGGCAACGACGACCCGCCCCATCCGCTCTCTCCCACACAGCCGCTAGACGCGGGCTTCGAACTCTTGTCTCACCAGATCGATGTCGGCGAGCGTCGGCAGGCCGGCCTCGTTGCCGAGCTTCTGGATCTTGAAGGTCGAGGCCGCACGGGCGAACTCGAAGTGCTCCTTCCAGCTCTGCGCCGGATTGGCGAGATACGAATACACGTAGGCGCCGTGAAACACGTCGCCGGCGCCGTTGGTGTCGATGACGCGCTCGCGCGGGATCGGATAGGCGGGCAGCGTATGCACGGCGCCGACCTCGTCGTACCACAGCAGGCCCTTCTCGCCCTGGGTGACGCCGCCGATGCGGCAGCCGCGGCTCTTGAGGTAGTCGAGCATCTTCTCCGGCGTGAGGTCCATCTGCTCGCACAGCCGCTCGGCGACGATCGCGACGTCGATATATTCCAGCAGCTCATGCGTGTTGGTGCGCAGGCCGCCGCCGTCGAGCGAGGTCAGGATTCCGGCCTCGCGGCACAGCTTGGCATAATGCAGCGCAGCGTCCGGCTGGTGGCCGTCGACATGCAGTGCCCGGCAATTGCCGAGATTGAGCAGCGGGAACGGGTGGATGTGGGCGTCGTCGCGGCAGCGCACGATGGCGCGCTTGCCGTCCTTCGGCATGATGAAGGACAGCGAGGAGGCGTTCACTTTCCGTGGATGTACGGAGATGCCGTATTTCGCGGTCATGTCCTGGAACATCCGGCCGAGCCAGTCATTCGCCACGGTGGCGATCAGGTCCGGCACAATGCCCAGCTTGGCGCAGCAAAATGCCGCAGTGACCGCATTGCCGCCGAACGACACCGCGTAATCGGAGGCGACGTGCTTCTCGTCTCCGGTCGGCATGTGGTCGGTGATGAACGTCACGTCGATGTAGGTCTGTCCGATAAAGAGGGCCTGCATGGGCATTTATGTCTCACTGAGGGGTGGTCGCGGCCCCGGCACCGCAGATTAGCAAGCGGTTAAAGCGGATCAACGCTGAAATTCTTCGTCAAATCGTCACCATGGTGGTTGAGATCGACCCCTTGCAACCGCCGGCCCCCTGCCGCCGGCGCATGGGTCGCGCTATGGTTGCCGGCCTGCAGGAGCGCAGATTCGGGAGTGGGAAGATGACTGTCTATGCGGGTCCGGTCTTCGAGATGGCGACCAATCAGTTCAACGTGATCGCCGATCACCTTGGCATCCCAGGCGACGAGCGCGATCGGCTGCTGCTGCCCAAGCGGGCGATCACCGTCTCGTGTCCGATCCACAAGGATGACGGCACCATTGCCGTGTTCGAGGGGTACCGCGTTCAGCATCTCCTGACCATGGGGCCGACCAAGGGCGGCACCCGCTTTGCGCCGACCGTCGATATCGGCGAGGTCGCGGCGCTCGCGATCTGGATGAGCTGGAAATGCGCGCTGGTCGGTCTGCCCTATGGCGGCGCCAAGGGCGGCGTGAACGTCGATCTGTCGAAGCTGTCCCGGCGCGAGCTCGAATCGCTGTCGCGCCGCTACATGCAGGAGATGATCCCCTTCGTCGGCCCGCACACCGACGTGATGGCGCCGGACATGGGCACCAACGAGCAGGTGATGGCCTGGTTCATGGATACGTACTCCATGTATCAGGGCCAGACCGTGACCGAGATCGTCACCGGCAAGCCGGTGTTCTCGGGCGGCACGCTCGGCCGCCGCGAGGCGACCGGCCGCGGCGTCGCCCACGTCTCGCGCCGGGTGATGGACGTGCTCGGCATCGATCCCGCCAAGTCGACCGTCGTCGTGCAGGGCTTCGGCAATGTCGGCTCCTACGCCGCGCTCGGCTTCCACCAGATGGGCATGAAGGTGATTGCGGTCAGCGATCATACCGGTGCGCTCCATGATGCCAGGGGGCTCGATATCCCCGCGCTGATGGCGCATGCGGGCAGGCACGGCAGCATCGCCGGCTTCTCCACCGAGCTCGCCTTCGACCCGAACGAAATTCTCACGCTGGCCTGCGACATCCTGGTGCCGGCGGCGATCGAGCGGGTGATCGACGCCAAGGTCGCGGCGAACCTGAAATGCCGCGTCATCGCGGAAGCCGCCAACGGCCCGACCACGCCGGATGCCGACCTGGTGCTCGACCAGCGCCGCAAGGAGATCTTCCTCATTCCCGACATTCTCTGCAATTCCGGCGGCGTCATCGTCAGCTATTTCGAATGGGTGCAGGATCTGCAGCAGCTGTTCTGGGAAGAAGAAGAGGTGATGCGCAGGGAGTACCAGATCCTCGACCGCGCCTTCGAAAAGATGGTGACCCGCGCCAAGGCCGACGACATCCCGCACCGGACCGCGGCGATGGCGATCGGCGTCGAGAAGGTGCGCAACGCCAAGAACACGCGAGGGCTGTTCCCGTGATCATCGGCCTCGACCACGTCGTCGTCCTGCTCGAGGACATCAAGGCGGGCAGCGCCGCGTTCGAGACGCTGCTGGCGCGCAAGCCGTCCTGGCAGAATTCGGGCGAGGGCGCAGACCGCGTGCTGTTCACGCTCGACAACATGAGCCTGGAGCTGATGGCCCCGGCGGGACAGAGCCCCGCCGCCGACCGCATCCGCAACGTGCTCAAGATCTGGGGCGAGGGGCTTGCCAGCATCTGTTTCGCGACCCCCGACATCGGCAAGATGCATCGCCGGCTGGAGCGCGTGGCGCTGAAGCCGGACCCGGTCGCCGAGGTCGACAGCACCGACCGCGCCTCCGGCGCGACGTTGCACTGGAAGCGCACGCGCGCGATGACCGATCTCACCCGCGGCGTGCGCATGTTCTTCCTCGAGCTCGCCGGCCCGCGGCCGGCTTCGGAGAAGACCGCCGACTCCGCGGTGCTCGGCCTCGACCATATCGTGGTCTCGACCGAGGATCCCGAGCGCGCCGCGGCGCTGTACGGCGCGCGGCTCGGCCTCGACATGGCGCTCGACCGCAGCCACCAGGAATGGGGCCAGCTGATGTTCTTCCGCTGCGGCGACCTGATCGTCGAGGTGGTGAAGCGGCCGGTCGCCGGCAATGACAAGGCCAATGACAAGCTGTGGGGCCTGAGCTGGCGCGTCGCCGACATCGAAGCCACCCGCGCCCGCCTCGTCGCCGCCGGCCTGCAGGTGTCGGAGCCGCGGGCAGGGCGCAAGCCGGGCACGCGGGTGATGAGCCTCTACAGCGGCACCTGCGGGATTCATACGCTGATTTTGGAGAAGACGCCGCAGGCGGCGGAGTGAGGCTGCTTGATACGGCGCATCCAGATGCGCAGTTCTCGCAAGGAGGGCCCGCAGCGTCGTTCACGCGTTTCGCTGTTGGCTTGCGAAGGATAGAGGCGGGGCCTCGCCCTTCGAGACGCCCGCCTTCGGCGGTCTCCTCAGGGTGAGGGGCTAAGGTCACTGGACGGCGCGACCACGACATCCACCGAACTGAGCGGTGTGCACGAGCAGGCTGCTCGGGGTCGATGTGCCGCGCAGAGTTCGGTACGACACCCTCATGGTGAGGAGCGCCGCAGGCGCGTCTCGAACCATGGGGCCCCAGGCCGTGCAACATCATGCTCGGCGATCTCGCGGCGGAGATGAGCGGCATTGCATCGGCGACGAGACAGCTGTGGTATAGATCGAACTGGTTCTCAGAGACGCATTTCTGCCTATGAGCTCGCCGGCCGTTCCTGCCGCATCCCACTCGCTTGATCCCCGCCGCGTCTTGATGCTCGGCGCGACCGGGACGATCGGCCGCGCGACGGTGCGGGCGCTGCTTGCGCGGGGTCATGAGGTGGTCTGCTTCGTCCGCCCGCGCAGCGACGCAATAACGATCCCAGGCGCTACCGTCAGAACCGGCGATGTCAGCGATCCCGTCTCGGTGGCGCGCGATGGCTTTCGCGGCGAGCATTTCGATGCCGTCGTGTCCTGCATGGCGTCGCGGACCGGCGTGCCCCGGGATGCCCAGGCAATCGACCATCAGGCGCATGTCAACGTGCTGGAAGCGGCGCGTTCGGCAGGCGTCACGCAGTTCGTGCTGTTGTCCGCCATCTGCGTGCAGAAGCCGCTGCTGGCGTTTCAGCAGGCCAAGCTCGCGTTCGAGGCGCAACTGACGGCGTCCGGCCTGACCTATTCGGTGGTCCGCCCTACCGCGTTCTTCAAGTCGCTGTCCGGCCAGGTCGCGCGGGTGCAGCAGGGCCGGCCCTACCTTGTGTTCGGCGATGGCCGTCTCACCGCGTGCAAGCCGATCAGCGATGCCGATCTCGGCGCCTATCTCGGCGGCTGTCTCGATGATGAGGCGCGCTGGAACCGCGTGCTGCCGATCGGCGGCCCCGGACCCGCCATCACTCCGCTCGATCAGGCCGAGCATCTGTTCGCGCTGCTCGGCCGCAAGCCGAACATTCGTCGCGTCCCGGTGGGCCTGCTCGATGCCATCATCGGCGGGCTCGATGTTGCCAAGCGGATCGTGCCACGGCTCGCCGACAAGGCCGAACTCGCCCGCATCGGCCGCTACTATGCGACGGAGTCGATGCTGGTGCTCGACCCCGCCACCGGCCGCTATGATGCCGATGCGACGCCGTCGACCGGATCGGACACGTTGTTCGACTACTACGCGAGGCTGGTCCGTGGCGAGGCGATGGCCGAGCGCGGCGATCACGCGGTGTTCTAAGCCCAGATATCTCCTCGTCATGGCCGGGCTTGACCCGGCCATCCATCACTCTTCGCAAAGAGATGGATGCCCGGGTCAGGCCCGGGCATGACGAGCAACGCATTGAAGTGCCTCTGCGCGGGATCGTTCTGCGCATTATCATATCGAGGAGCGCAAGCGACCAAGCTATCCGGAGTCGCGCGCGCGGCCTTGGATTGCTTCGCTTGCGCTCGCAATGACGACGTGAAGAGCTGTATTGCGCGGCGAGACTCGTAATGGCAGTCAGACATGCGGTCATCTTCTCGCGGCGCATGTCGCGTCCGAGCCTTGCTCTTCGTCCTGCCCTCTCCGAGAAGAGGGCACGGGGAATGCCGGGCGCTGGCCGCACCCATGGCCCGCCTGCAGAAAGATAAGCAGGCGGCAGTCACCACAGGTTCAGCCGGGAACACCCGGCATTCCCCG
>NZ_CAFJ01000458.1 GCF_000239795.1 Bradyrhizobium sp. STM 3809
CGCATCCATTCCACCGCAAAACCAAAGTCATATTTGCCGTCGTTCATGGTCTTGTAGCGGTTCTCCATCTGCCAGGACTGCGCCGCGCCCTTGGAGATCGTCTCGATCACGGCGGGGACGTCGAGGCCCGACTTCTTGGCGAAGTGGATGCCCTCGGACAGGCCCTGGACGAGGCCGGCGATGCAGATCTGGTTGACCATCTTGGTGAGCTGACCGGAGCCGGCCGGCCCCAGCAGCTTGCACATCCGGGCATAGGCGGCGATGACCGGCTCGGCGCCGGCATAGGCGTCGGCCGTGCCGCCGCACATCACGGTGAGCACGCCGTTCTCGGCGCCGGCTTGGCCGCCGGACACCGGCGCGTCGATGAATTTGAAGCCGGCCTTGGTGGCTGCGGCGTCGAGCTCACGTGCCACTTCAGCCGAGGCCGTGGTGTGGTCGACGAAGGTCGCGCCCTTGGTCATGCCGGCGAAGGCGCCGTCCGGGCCGATCGTGACCGAGCGCAGGTCGTTGTCGTTGCCGACGCAGCACATCACGAAGTCCTGGCCTTCGGCGGCCTGCTTCGGCGTCGTGGCGGTCTTGCCGCCGAACTTGTCCGCCCATTCCTTCGCCTTGGCCGCGGTGCGGTTGTAGACCGTGACCTCGTGACCACCCTTCTTCACGAGATGTCCTGCCATGGGGAACCCCATGACGCCGAGACCGATGAAAGCGACTTTAGCCATATGAGCTGCCTTGCCCTTGGAGTTCTGATTGGGTTCTGCCGACGGCCTTGGGATGGCCGGGCGGTTCTTGATGGAGAACATCAGCGGCCGGCCGGGTTTCCGGGCCGCGCGCTGGACGCCGCACCATAACCGCTTGCGGGGCAGGGGCAACGGCTTCGTGACGGATGCGAACGCGCGCGATCGTGCTAAAGAGGCGTCATCATGGCTGCTTGCAAAGCCGTCATCCGGCAAGGAAATCCGAAGAACTCAACGATCAAGCCAGGGGAGTGTCTCGCATGAGCGTCAGCGTCGGCGTGCTCGATCATTTCAACATCCGGACCCGCAACCTCGCGGAGACAGTCCGCTTCTATGAGGACGTGCTCGGGCTGGAGAACGGGGCCCGGCCGAACTTCGCATTCCCCGGCGCCTGGATGTACAGCGAGGGGCGTCCGGTGGTGCATCTGGTCGACATCTCGCCGACATCCGAGGCCCAGAAGCCGGACTCCGGCGTCGTCCACCACGTCGCCTTCGTCAGCCGGGGCTTCGCCGGCATGAAGGCGCGGCTCGCCGCGAAGGGCATGCCGTTCGACGCCCGGCAGGTGCCCGGCGGCGAGCTGTGGCAGATCTTCGTGCGCGACCCCAACGGCGTGATGATCGAGCTCAATTACGAGGCGGCGAAAGAGCAGGCCGGGGATGCGCCGGACGAGAACGCCGCCGACGTCGGAACCATGGTGGCGTTTTGAGCCGACCTTCATTATGAAGCAGCGCAACAGAGGGCTGGCGCGATCCTTTCGGCGACGACGGAAGATCGCGTCCGGTCAACGGGATAGGGCGCGACGATGTGGCGCGTTCTGAAGCACTTCAGGAGACGCGCCGTGAGCGTGACGCAGCAGCAGGTTCTCGAAGCCCTCAAGCGGGTCCGCTCGCCGCGCGGCGTGGCGCTGCCGGATTCCGGCGCGCTGTCGCCGATCACGGCCAATGACGGCAAGGTGTTCTTCTCGATCAATGTCGAGGCCAGCGAGGCGCGCGCCTGGGAGGATACCCGGGCGCAGGCCGAAGCCGCGGTGCGCGCCATTCCCGGCGTGACCATGGCGATGATCGCGCTGACGGCGGAGCGCAAGGCCGGCTCCGCAGCCCCGGCGCCGCGGCAGGGCGGCGTGCAGCCGGTGTCGGCGCATCGCCCGCACCAGCATCAGCATCCTTCCGACTCGCCGATGTCGCGCCAGGCGCCGATCCCCGGCATTGCCGCGGTCATCGCGGTCGCCTCCGGCAAGGGCGGCGTCGGCAAGTCGACCACCGCGATCAACCTCGCGCTCGGCCTGCGCGATCTCGGCCTCAAGGTCGGGCTGCTCGACGCCGACATCTACGGCCCCTCGGTGCCGCGGCTGACAGGCTTGCAGGAGAAGCCGCAGCTCACGCCCGAGAAGAAGATGATCCCGTTGGCGCGCTTCGGCCTGTCGATCATGTCGATCGGCTTTCTGGTCGAGGAGGACTCCGCGCTGGTCTGGCGCGGCCCGATGGTGATGTCGGCGATCAACCAGATGCTGCGCGACGTCGCCTGGGGCACGCTCGACGTTCTCGTCGTCGACATGCCGCCCGGCACCGGCGACGCCCAGCTCACGCTGGCGCAGAACGTGCCGCTGAAGGGCGCGGTGATCGTCTCGACCCCGCAGGACCTGTCGCTGATCGACGCCCGCCGGGGGCTTGCGATGTTCCGCAAGGTCAACGTGCCCGTGCTCGGCATCATCGAGAACATGAGCTACTTCCAGTGCCCGGAGTGCGGCACCCGCTCCGACATCTTCGGCCATGGCGGCGCGCGCCACGAGGCCGAGCGGCTCGGCGTGCCGTTCCTCGGCGAGATCCCCTTGCACATGGACATCCGCGCGACGTCGGATGCCGGCACCCCGGTGGTCGAGAGCGAGCCCCATGGACCGCATGCGGCGATCTACCGGACCATCGCCTCCGCCGTCCGCGATCAGCTGAAGGACGTCATCGCCGCCGCTTGATGCGCTGCAGCGAAGCCGTTGCGACCATCGGATTGTTTGTCATTCGAACGTCGCGTTTTCGCTTAACCGGTTCCGTGCTAAAGCCGCGCCCGGCTCGTCTTCGACCGTACGCGGCCAATCGCGTCGGCGGATAATTGTTTTCCGGGAAACGCCCCCAACAAGGAGATGCCTGAATATGAAGCGTCGTGATTTTCTGAAGGTTTCGGCTGCGGGTGCCGCGGCGACGGGCGCCATTGCCTCGCCGGCGATCGCGCAGTCGATGCCCGAAATCAAGTGGCGGTTGACCTCGAGCTTCCCGAAGTCGCTCGACACGATCTATGGCGGCGCCACCGAGCTCGCCAAATACGTCGCCGAAATGACCGACAACAAGTTCCAGATCCAGGTGTTCGCGGCGGGCGAAATCGTCCCCGGCCTGCAGGCGCTGGACGCCACCGCCAACGGCACCGTCGAGATGTGCCACACGGTGTCGTATTATTATGTCGGCAAGGACCCGACGTTTGCGATCTTCGCGTCGGTGCCGTTCGGCCTCAACGCCCGGCAGCAGAATTCGTGGTTGTACCAGGGCGGCGGCAACGAGCTCGCCAACGAGTTCTACAAGAAGTTCGGCGTCATCGGCTTCCCCTGCGGCAACACGGGCACCCAGATGGGCGGCTGGTTCCGCAAGGAGATCAAGACGGTCGCCGATCTCTCGGGCCTGAAATTCCGCATCGGCGGCATCGCCGGCCAGGTGCTGCAGAAGCTCGGCGTCGTGCCGCAGCAGCTCGCGGGCGGCGACATCTATCCGGCGCTCGAGAAGGGCACCATCGACGCCGCCGAGTGGGTCGGTCCGTATGACGACGAGAAGCTCGGCTTCCAGAAGGTGGCCAAGTACTACTACTACCCCGGCTGGTGGGAAGGCGGCCCGACCGTGCATGCGTTCTCCAATCTGGAGAAGTGGAATACGCTGCCAAAGAACTACCAGGCGATCCTGACCAACGCGACGATGGCCGCCAACACCTGGATGGCTGCGCGTTACGACCAGCAGAACCCGTCCGCGCTGAAGCGTCTCGTCGCCGGCGGCACGCAGCTGCGTCCGTTCACCAACGAGGTCCTGGAAGCCTGCCTCAAGGCGACGAACGAGCTGTGGGGCGAGATCTCGGCCAAGAATGCCGACTTCAAGAAGGTGATCGACGCCATGCAGGCCTACCGCTCGGATGAATATCTGTGGTGGCAGGTGGCCGAGTACACCTACGACAGCTTCATGATCCGCTCGCGCACCCGCGGCTGATCTCAGACTTCAATCGGCGGATCGCTACCAGCCCGGCCTCGCAAGAGGCCGGGCTTTCGCGTTGCGACAACGTTTCGCAATGGCGCTTCGCCGCGGTTTGATCCACACTGGAACCCAGGCCTCACAAGAAGGCTGCCCAGGAACGGACACAACACCCCGAGGGAGGGAACGAACATGAAGCGGAGAGACTTCATCAAGGTCACCGGGCTCGGCGCTGCCGGCGCCGCCGCGATCGCCGCACCCGCGGTCGCGCAGAGCCTGCCCGAGATCAAATGGCGCATGACGACGAGCTGGCCCAAGTCGCTCGACACGCTGCATGGCGGCGCCGAGATCATGGCCAAGATGGTCGGCGAAGCCACCGACAACAAATTCCAGATCCAGACCTTCGCCGCCGGCGAGGTCGTGCCCGGCCTGCAGGTGCTCGACGCCGTCCAGAACGGCACCGTCGAGATGGGGCACACCGCGTCCTATTACTACTTCGGCAAGGACCCGACCTTCACCTTCGGCTCCTCGGTGCCGTTCGGCCCGAACATGCGCATCAACCAGGCCTGGTATCTGATGGGCGGAGGCAAGGAGATCCTCAACGACTTCTACAAGGCCTACAACGTGACCTCGCTGCTCGCGGGCAACACCGGCTGCCAGATGGGCGGCTGGTTCCGCAAGGAGGTCAACAGCGTCGACGACCTCAACGGGCTGAAATTCCGCATCGGCGGCTTTGCCGGCCGGGTGCTGCAGAAGCTCGGCGCGGTGCCGCAGCAGATCGCCGGCGGCGACATCTATCCGGCGCTGGAGAAGGGCACGATCGATGCCGCCGAGTGGGTCGGTCCCTATGACGACGAGAAGCTCGGCCTCTACAAGGTCGCGCCGCACTACTACTTCCCCGGCTGGTGGGAGGGCGGGCCGATGCTGCTCGCCATGATCAACCTCGACAAATGGAATGCGCTGCCGAAGCACTATCAGAAGCTGCTCGAGCAGGCCGGCCACTACGCCAACAACTGGATGATGGCGAAGTACGATTCGGCCAACCCGCTGGCGCTGCGCAAGCTGATCGCCGGCGGTGCCAAGCTGCATCCGTTCCCGGCGCCGGTCATGGAGGCCTCGTTCAAGGCCGCCAAGGAGCTGCACGCCGAGGTCGCGGCCGGCAACCCCAACTTCAAGAAGGCGCTGGACTCGCTGACGGCGTTTTCGGGCGCCGGCTATTCCTGGTTCCAGGTCGCCGAGGTCGGCTACGACAACTTCATGGCGCGGCGCTCGCAAAGCTGACGTGACAGCCGGCGTGCAAGGCGCGCCGGCCGATCACCTCGGGGCGGCGTCGGCCGTTCGCACGGTATCGCGGCGGCCGTCGCTCAGCACGCAGTCCCGCCACACCGGCGTGGTGCAGGCGGCGGGCCATCCTCCGCCGAGCGCCATGAACAGCGCCGCGGTATCGGTCAGCCGCGTCGCCTCGGCCTGAACGCGGGCGATCGCCGTGTTCAGGTAGGCCTGCTGGGCGTTGAGCACCGTGACCTGGCTGATCTGGCCGAGACTCAGCTGCTTCTGGACGATGTCGAGGGTGGCGCGTGCGCTGTCCTCGGCCTTGATGGCGGCCTGCACCGCACGCGCGTCCGCCTGCAGGCTGCGCAGGCTGTCGGCGACGTTCTGCAGGGCCGTGATCACGGCCTGGCGGTACAGCGCGCCGGCCTGGTCGAGGCCGGCCTCCGCGGATTTCTGCCGGTGATACAAAGTGAGACCGTCGAACACGGTCGCCGTGGCGCTGCCGGCGACGATGTAGAACAGCGTGCCCGGCGTGAACAGCTCCGCTGCCTTGAAGGCGCTGCTGCCGGGATTGGCCGACAGCGTGATGTTCGGCAGCCGGGCCGCGATCGCCACGCCGACCAGCGCGCTCGCCGCATGCAGATTGGCCTCGGCCGCGCGCACGTCGGGCCGCTGCGCCACCAGCGTCGCCGGCAGGCTGATCGGCAGGTTGCGCGGCAGGGCGAGATGCTGCAGGTCGAAGCGCTCGTTGATCTCATCGGCCGAGAACTGGCCGGCGAGCGCAGTCAAGAGATCGCGCTGGATCGCGAGCTGCTTCTGCAGCGGCGGCAGCGTCTGCTCGACCTGCGCCAACGCCGTCTGTTGCGTCAGCACGTCGACCTGCGCGGCCTGGCCCGCCTGCAGCTGGTTCTTCAGGATGCCGAGGATGTCGCGTTCGATCTTGATGATGCGCTCGGTCGCGGCGATCTGGCCGCGCAGCGAAGCCTCCTGGATCGCCGCCGTCACGACATTGGTCGTCAGCGTCAGATAGGCCGCCTCGAGCTGGAACTGCGCCTGCTCGGTCTGCGCCTCCAGGCTTTCGACGCTGCGCAGGTTCTGGCCCCAGAGATCGGGCACGAAGCTGATCGTGAGCTGCGCCGTGTGCAGCGTGTAGCGTGACTGCGCGGGATCGGCCGGACCCTGCTGGGTCGCCATGTTCGAGGTCTGCTGGTCGGCTGCCGTGTAGTTCGCGCCGAGCTGAGGATAGAACAGCCCGCGCTGGGCCAGCGCGTTCGCACTGGCGATGCGAATCGCGGCATCGGCGGCATCGAGCGTCGGGTTGTGCACGACCGACCGGCGGATCAGCTCGTTGAGCGGGGCCGAGCGAAACGCGGCCCACCACCGCGCCGGCACATCGGCACCCGGCTGGAAATGCTGGGCGGCGACGTGCGGTCCGGCATGGTCGGTCGCCGGCGAAGCCAACGGCTCGCGTGTATACCCCGCCACGGCAGGCGGAGCAGGGGTGTTGAAATCAGGACCGACCGCGCAGCCGCTCGTCGTGATCGAGAGCGCCAGGACGAGCCATGGCCGGCAGGCAGGCCAGACAGCGGAAGAGAGCAGATGGTGCTGACGCATCGGCCGGCTCCTATTCCGCGGGCTCGGGAGAGGCCGCCGTGCCGTCGTCGACCGGCGCCATCGTATGGTCGTGCGCCAGGAAGATGCGGCGCAGCGCCGGCGCGACGATCAGGAGGAGCAGCGGACCGATGAACATGCCGCCGACGACCACGGTGGCGAGCGGCCGCTGCACCTGGCTGCCGATGCCGTGCGAGAGCGCGGCCGGAAACAGCCCGACGCCTGCCGACAGTGCGGTCATCAGCATCGGCCGCATGCGCTGTTCGGAGCCGCGAAACACCGCCTCGGCGACACCGAGCCCGGTGGCGCGAAGCTCGCGGACATAGGTGATGTTGAGGATGCCGTCCATGACGGCGACGCCGAACAGCGAGATGAAGCCGATCGCAGCCGAGATCGAGAAGGCCAGCCCGGCCAGCCACAGCGCGATCAGGCCGCCGCCGATCGCAAAGGGAATTCCGGCCAGTGCCAGCAGGCTGTCGCGCAGCGAGTTGAACAGGCTGTAGAGCAGCACGAAGATCAAGAGCAGCGTGATCGGCACCACGACGAGAAGGCGTGCCTTGGCGGCTTCGAGATTGTCGAACTCACCCGACCAGACGATGCGGTAGCCGGCCGGCAGCGCAACCGCCTGCGCGATCCGCTCCTGGGCCTCCTTGACGGTACTGCCGAGATCGCGGCCGCGCACCGAGAACTTGATCGGGATATAGCGCTGGCTCAGCTCGCGATAGATGAACAGCGCGCCGGTATCGAGCGAGATGTCGGCGAGCTCCGATAGCGGAATATAGGCATTGGTGCCAGACGGCGTCGCATAGGCGACCTTGATGTCCTTCACCGCGTCGATGCTCTTGCGGAATCTCGCGTCGAGCCGGACGGCGACCGCGAATGCGCGGTCGCCTTCGAGCACGGTCGTCGCATTGGTGCCGCCGAGCGCCGCCTGGATCACCGTGGTCACGTCGCCGGTGTTCAGGCCGTAGCGCGCCGCCTTCTCGCGATTGACCTTGATGTTCAGGTTGGGCTGGCCGACCAGATGGAAGACGCCGAGATCGGCGACGCCACGGATCCTGGTCATCTCGTCCATCACCTTGGCCGCGATCTGCTCGAGCACCTCGAGATTCGGCCCGATCACCTTGACCGAATTCGCGCCCTTCACGCCCGACAGCGCCTCCTCGACATTGTCCTGGATGTACTGCGAGAAGTTGAAGCTGATGCCGGGCAGCTCGGCCGCGAATTCCTGCTGCAACTGTTCGGTCAGCTTCTCCTTGGTCAGTCCATCGGGCCATTCGTCGAACGGCTTGATCGGCGCGAACAGCTCGACATTGGAGAAGGGCGAGGCGTCGCTGCCGTTGTCGGGGCGGCCATGCTGCGACACCACGGTGATGATCTCGGGATGACGCAGCAGGATCTCGCGCATCTTGCGGGTCGCCTCGGTGCCGGCCTCGAGCGAGATCGTCGGCGGCATCGAGGCGCGAATCCAGAAATTGCCTTCCTCGAGCGCGGGCAGGAATTCGCTGCCGAGCTGGCTGGCCGCCAGCGTGCTGAGCGCCAGGAACAGCAGCCCGCCGGCGACGGCGAGCCGGACGTGCGCGAGCGACCATTGCAGCACAGGCGTGTAGATGCGCCGCAGCCCGCGCACGATCAATGTCTCGACCTCCTCGACGTGCCGCGGCAGCAGCAGCGCCGCCAGCACCGGCGTGACCGTGAAGGTCGCGAGCAGCGCGCCGGCCAGCGCATAGCCATAGGTACGCGCCATCGGTCCGAAGATCTGGCCCTCGACGCCCTGCATCGTGAACAGTGGCACGAACGCGGTCACCGTGATTGCGGCGGTGAAGAACACCGCCTTGTCGACCTGCAGCGCGCTGACGAAGATCATGCGCAGCCGCTCGCTCCAGCGGATCGCGGCGGGATGACCATGCGTGGCGACGGTGGGGTCGACGCCCCAATAGCCCTCGGACAATCGCTGGAGCGTCACCTGCCGCGCCTCCGGCGACGACTGGAGATTGCGGAACACGTTCTCCATCATGATGACGGCGGAATCGACGATGATGCCGAAGTCGACGGCGCCGAGCGACAGCAGGTTGGCGTCCTCGTCGCGCAGCACCAGGATGATGATCGCGAAGAACAGCGCGAACGGAATGTTGGCACTGACGATCAGCGCACTGCGCAGGTCGCCGAGGAAGATCCACTGTATCGCGAACACCAGCAGGCAGCCGAACACGAGGTTGTGCAGCACCGTGTGGGTGGTGACGCCGACCAATGAGCTGCGATCGTAATAGGGCACGATGCGGACGCCCGCCGGCAGCGTGCCGTCGGAATTGATCTTGGCGACCTCGGCCTGCACCTTCGGGATGATGTCGTTGGTGTGCTGCGTGCGCCCCATCACCACGATCGCCGCGGCGATGTCGTCGTCCTTGTCCTTGCCGGCGATCCCGAGCCGCGGAACGTAGCCGACCGAGACCTTGGCCACGTCCTTGATCTGGATCGGCAGCCCGCCCGACTGGGTCAGCACGATGGCCTCGATATCGGAGACTCGATCGCCCTTGGTGATGTCGTCCGCACCGCCGGAATCGATCAGCCCGATGCCGCGGATGTTGACCGATTGCTGGCCGATGGTGATCTCGCGGCCGCCGACATTGACGTTGGCATTGCCGAGCGCGCTCACCAGTTGCGGTACCGTGATGTTGTAGGATTCCAGCTTCTGCAGATCGGCATCGACGTTGAACTGCTTGGTGGTGCCGCCCCAGGAATTGATCTGCACGACGCCGGGAATGGTCATCAGCCGCCGCGTTACGACGTAGTCCTGCAAGGTGCGCAGGTTGGTCAGCCCGAAATTCGGCGGCCCGACCAGCCGGTAGCGATAGATCTCGCCGACCAGGCTCGATTGCTGGATGGTGGGGACCAGATTGCCGGGCAGCTGGATGTTCTGCTGGATGCTGTTGGCGGCCTGCGTCAGTGCGAAATAATAGTCGATGCCGTATTTGAAGGTCACGCGCACGAAGGAGAGGCCGTAGAACGAGGTCGAGCGGATGTTGACCACGCCCGGTGTCGGATACAGGCCGACTTCCATCGGGATGGTGTAGTACTTCTCCATCTCCTCCGCCGACAGGCCCGGCGCCTGCGCCGTGATCTCCAGGATCACGGGAGCAGGGTTCGGATAGGCTTCGATGTTCAGCCTGAGGAAGGCTGCGATGCCGGCGGCGCAGAACACGAGCAGTCCGAGCACCACGATGGCGCTGCGCGTGAGACCGAACTGGATGAGGCTCTTGACCAAGGTGATTGACCGAACTCGCAGCGCGGCGGGATCGCCCGGCTGCCGACATGGTTCATGACGCGCCGGACGCGGCGTTGGCGAAGGCGTTGCTGAGGAAGATCGCTCCTGTCGTCGCGACCTGCTCGCCGGCGGCGAGACCGGCGAGGATCTGCCGCCAGCCGTCCTGCGTCAGGCCTGCCGTGACGGCGCGGCGGACGAAGCGCCGGCCATCGGTGGTGACCCACACTGTGATGCTGCCGTCGCCCTCGCGCACCAGTGCTTCGGTGGGCACCGCGGGCGAGTCGCGCGGCGGCTCGGTCTCGATGGTGAAGCTCGCCAGCATGCCGGCGCGCAGCTTGTGCGCGGGGTCGTCGACGACCGAGCGGACCAGCTGGCGGTGCGTCGTCGGATCGATGTTCAGGCCGAGCGTCGTCACCCGCCCGCGAAAGATCTCGCCGGGATAGGCCGGCACGCTGACCTCCACCGGCTGGTCGAGCCGGTAGGCCGGGGCGTCGGTCTCGATCACGTTGGCGACCATCCACATCGTGGAGAGATCGGCGAGCGTATAGGGCGCGGGCGACATGCCGGGTTGGGCATAGATGCCGGGAGCGGCGTTGCGCGCGATGATGCGGCCCGAAATCGGCGAGCGCACGATCAGGATCGAATCGACCTTGCGCTGCGCCAGGATGCGGTCGATCTCGGCGTCTGTCTTGCCGAAGATGCGCACGGCGTCGCGCGCCGCCTTGTAGTTGCCGTCGGCGGTCTGCTGGTCCGAGGTCGCCTGGTCGACGTCCTTCTGCGCGCCGCCGCCGGCCTTCAGGAGCTGCTGGACGCGCGCCAGGGTGCGCGTCTGCAATTCCAGCACGCCCGCGGCTGCCAGCAGGCTCGATTCCGCCTGCAGCAGGTCGGGGCTGTCGATCGTGAACAGCGCCTCGCCGCGCCTCACGTCATCCCCGACGTTGAAGAACGTATCGACGATCTTGCCGGCATTCGGCGTGTAGGCCTGCACCAGCATGTTCTGATTGAAGTCGATCGAGCCGACGGTGTTTCTGACAACCCTGAATGCGCGCGTCTCGGCCGGCTGGACTTTCAGCGCCTCGGCCTGGCGGGCGGTCAGCTCGACGGTCTGCTGGGCGGCGTTGACGGTGGGCGGCGCCTGGACCTCGGCAGGCTTGGTCGCGACAGCAGCCTCGGGGCGCATCGCGAGCCATGCGCCACCGAGGAGAGCGGCTGGTGCCGCGACGAGAGCCACGAATTTGATCGGAGACGAAGCCACGGCGATATCCGGTATTCACGTGTACGCAATTGTATGGTGACCCTGTTTGACGGAGCCCCCGCCGGAACTGGCGATAGCAGAGTTGGCTGACAACAGCCTTACAGGGGCCGCCGCGCCGCTCTTTCGGCCGGGCTTGCCACGCGCGGGTGCGGTCGGGCATCGTGGCGCGCGCTGGCGCACGACCGCGCCTCCATCATCCAAGCGTGAGCCTGCATGCGTCTGCTGGTCGTCGAAGACAACAATGAGCTCTCCAAGCTGCTGTCTCAGGGGCTGGGCAGCGCCGGCTATCAGGTCGACGCCGTCAGCTCGGCCGCCGACGCCCGCGATGCGCTCAGCGACATCAGCTATGCCGCGATGATTCTCGACCTCGGCCTCCCCGATGAGGACGGCCTGTCGATATTGACCGAGCTGCGCCGGCGCGGCGATCCGCTGCCGGTCATCGTGCTCACCGCGCGCGGCGGATTGCAGGACAGGGTGGGGGGCCTGCGCAACGGCGCCGATGATTATCTCGTCAAGCCGTTCGCGCTCGAGGAGCTGGTCGCCCGGCTGCAGGCGATCCTGCGCCGTCCCGGTCAGCTGCTCGGGCGCTCGCTCGAGCTCGGCAATCTCACCTACGACACCGAGAGCCGGCAGACCTTCGTCGGCGGTGCGCCGCGCACGCTGTCGGCCCGCGAGCTCTCGGTGCTCGAGATCCTGCTGCGGCGCCAGGGCCGTGTGGTGCCGAAGAAGGCGGTCGAGGATCACATCTTCGGCCTGGCCGGCGAGGTCGGCTCGAACGCGGTCGAAGTCTATGTGTCGCGCCTGCGCAAGCAGCTTTCGGAATATGGCGCAACGGTCGTGATCCACACCATCCGCGGCGTCGGCTACATGATGACGGCGGAGACTTGAGCGTGCGCTTCGAGTCGCTGCTCTCGCGCATCGTGCTGCTGCACATCGTCGCCGTGGCCATCGCCGCGGTGTTCCTGCCGCTGGTGCTGTTCTGGCTGCTCACCTCCGAGATCGATGTTCTGCATCGCGAGGCCATGCAGGAGCAGGCTGATGCGCTGGGCGAGCGCCTGACCCAGGCCGCCGACGGCACGCTGCGGCTCAATCTCACCCAGAGCCAGCGCGACCTGTACTCGGCGGCCTACGGCCGCTACGAATACGATGTCCGCGATGCCGGCGGGCAGGTGCTGTTCTCATCGCGCGCCGATGGCAGCGCCATCCTGCCGGCCGGCGCCTCGTCCGCGGGCAGCATGTCCGGTGCGCGGGTCACCCGGATGATCGGCGATCGCGTGCTGCGGGTCGAGGTCGCCGAGGACCTTGCCCATCGCGATGTCATCACCGACGACATCGCGGCCAATTTCTTCCGCCGGGTCGGCTGGATCACGATTCCGATCCTGCTGGTTCTGCTCGCGACCGACATCGTGATCTTCCGCCGCGCCTTGGCGCCGCTGCTGCGCGCCTCGGAGGAGGCGAGCCGCATCGGTCCGGCGCGGACCGATATCCGGCTGCCGGCGGACGCGCTGCCGGCCGAGATCCGGCCGCTGGTGCTCGCGGTCAATCAGGCGCTGGAGCGCCTGGAGGACGGCTTCCGGATGCAGCGCCAGTTCACCGCCGATGCGGCCCATCAGCTGCGCACGCCGCTGGCGGTGTTGCGCACGCGGATCGAGACCGCAGGCCGATCCGCCGGCCGGGCCGAGCTGCTCGCCGATATCACGCGGATGAGCCGGATCGTGCACCAGCTGCTCGAGATCGCCGAGCTCGACACGCTTGCGCTCGATCCGGACGAAACCGCCGACCTGCAGGCGGTCTGCACCGAGGTGGTCGCCGCGATCGCGCCGTTCGCGCTGGCGCAGGGCAAGGACATCGCGCTGAAGGGGGCGGACACGCCGGTCTACGTGCACGGCAATGCCGGCATGCTGGAGCGGGCGATCTTCAATCTGGCCGAGAATGCGATCAAGTACACGGCGCCGCACACGTCGGTCGAGGTCGAGATCGGCGCCGGCGGCGCCGTCTGGGTTCGCGACCGCGGTCCCGGCATCCGGCCATCGGAGCGGGGCTTCATCTTCCAGCGCTTCTGGCGCGGCGACAACCGCGACACCGAAGGGGCGGGGCTCGGACTGTCGATCGTGCGCGCCGTGATCGAGGATCACGGCGCCAGCATCATGGTCGGCGACCTCGCGGGCGGCGGCACCGAATTCTCGCTGCGCTTCCGGGCCGCCCCGGCCCCTTCGGCCGCTGCATAGAGCGGCCGGCCGCTACTGCTTCGGCGGACCGAAATCGAGCGGCGGGGGCAGATCCATCTGCGGCACCTCGATCTTGACCTTGTCGAGATCGACCTGGACCGGCTTGTCGAGCAGGCCGGTGACCGTGATCGGGAAGGCGATCACGAGCAGCACCATGATCGCCTGCAGGCCGATCCACGGCATCGCACCCCAATAGATGTCGGAGCTCTTGACTTCCTTCGGCGCGACGCCGCGCAGATAGAACAGCGCGAAGCCGAACGGCGGGTGCAGGAACGAGGTCTGCATGTTCACGCACAGCATGACGCCGAACCAGATTAGCGCGGCCTCCGGCCCGACCACCGGCGCCAGGATCTTCTGCGCGATGGGCGCGATCATCGGCAGGATGATGAAGGCGATCTCGAAGAAGTCGAGGAAGAAGGCCAGGAAGAAGATGAAAATATTGATGAAGATCAGGAAGCCCCAGACGCCGCCGGGCAGGGACGTCAGCAGATGCTCCAGCCACTCGCCGCCGGAGACGCCCTGGAACACCACCGAGAAGCAGGTCGAGCCGATCAGGATGAACGTCACCATGCAGGTGATGCGCATCGTGGTTTCGTAGCCCTGCTTGATCAGGTCGCGCAGGTCGGGGATGGCGACCGCGCGGATGCCGAGCCAGGCGACCGCGAGATAGGTGATCGCAAAGGCGAGCTTGAACACCAGGTTCTCGGTGAACAGCATCGCGACGATGGTGCCGATGCCGGCCGCGACCACGCCCACGATCAGGATGCTGCGATCCTTCCTGGTGAACTCCTTGTGGTGGATCACCGCCAGCACGATGGCGCCGACCGCGCCCATGGCGCCGGCTTCCGTCGGGGTCGCCAGGCCCATCATCATGGTGCCGAGCACGACGAAGATCAGCACCGCCGAGGGGATGATGCCCATCAGGCACTTCTTCCACAGCGCCCAGCCGGTCAGCGTGCGCGCCTCCTTCGGCACCGGCGGCACGTGGCTCGGCTTGACCAGGCCGAGCACGAACGTATAGCCGGCGAACAGCACGACCTGGAAGATCGAGGGGCCCCAGGCGCCGAGATACATGTCGCCGACCGACTTGCCGAGCTGGTCGGCGAGCACGATCAGCACCAGCGACGGCGGCACCAGCTGGGTGATCGTGCCGGAGGCCGCGAGCACGCCGGTGATGTAGCGCATGTTGTAGCCGTAGCGCATCATCACCGGCATCGAGATCAGCGCCATCGCGATCACCTGCGCCGCCACCGTGCCGGTGATGGCGCCGAGGATGAAGCCGACGATGATGACGGAATAGCCGAGGCCGCCGCGGATCGGGCCGAACAGCTGGCCCATCGAATCCAGCATGTCCTCGGCGAGCCCGCATCTCTCCAGGATCGCGCCCATGAAGGTGAAGAACGGGATCGCGAGCAGCAGGTCGTTGGCGAGCACGCTGCCGAAGATGCGGCCCGGAATCGCCTGCAGGAAGTTGAGGTCGAAGAAGCCCAGATGGATGGCGAGGAAGCCGAACGACAGGCCGACGGCGGCGAGCGTGAAGGCCACCGGGAAGCCGATCAGCATCGCCAGGACCAGCCCGCCGAACATCAGCGGCGGCATCATCTCCAGCGTAATCATTGCGTCGGCCTCTCGTACTTCGCGTCGATCGTCACGTAACCCTGCAGCGCCGCCGCGCGCTTGATCACCTCGGACAGCCCCTGCAGCGCCAGCATCACGAAGCCCGCGGGAATCGCCAGCTTGACCGGCCAGCGCAACAGGCCGCCGGCATTGGCCGACATCTCGTTCACCGAATAGGATTGCATGAAGAACGGCCAGGACAGATAGGCCAGCAGCAGGCAGGTCGGGATCAGGAAGAACAAGGTGCCGATCAGATCGAGCCAGAGCTGGCCGCGCTCGGACAGATAGAGATAGAGCAGCTCGACCCGGACATGCTCGTTGCGGCGGAACGTATAGGAGGCGCCGAACATCACCAGCAGCGCGAACATGTACCACTGCAGCTCGAGCCAGCCGTTCGACGAATAGCTGAAGGCGTAGCGGATCATGGCGTTGATCGCGCTGACCAGGCAGGCCAGCAGCACCAGGAGATTGCAGACGTAGCCGATCTTTTCGTTGAGCTGATCGATGGCCGTACTAATTGCCAACAAGGGGCGCATCATTCTCTCCGCTGCGGGCGCTGGTCAGGACAGCACGCCCAAGCTTCCGGGAGGCATGGTTTCGCGATCACGCAGAACGTGCATGTCGTCTTGACGGCGCGCTTGAAGCGAATCCAACGAAACGTCCTCCCCCTCGATCGCCTTCGGCTCTTGTTCGGCGCTTGGTTGACGGGCGAGCGCCCATCGGCCGCGCGGGGCCGGAAAGCGTGGGCACCATTTCAGCGCTCCGTCCTGCCGTCAATCGGAAAATGGACACATTGACGGATGGGCAACAGTCTGGCGGTGCTCGATAAACCTGGATCGGCGGGTGCGGTGCCTGCGGCGTCGTTGTGCTGAAGGAGCGGGCAGTCCACACGCCATGGACGCCGCCGCGGGCGGCCAGGGCGTAACCGCGCGCAGGCGATGGCCCGACAGTGAGGGGGGCGCCGTTGCGGCGATGCGACGCGGCGGACGAGCGCGCCGATCGGGTGGGGCGTGCTCCGCGGATCCTTGTCCGCGACGCCGCGCGCGGGTTGGCGCCGGAGCTCAAGCCCGATAAAACGGCGCCGTGGATTCTGGTGCGAGGACCGAGCGGATGAGCAAGCCGACCAAGACCGAGGCCGAACTGATCGCGATGGCGATCGCCGAGCTGAAGGGGCACAAGGACTATACGGACGGCATCCGTATCTTCGTCGTGCGGGACGGCCATTCCTGGGAGTTCCGCGCCAGCGCCGACCAGGAGACGATCGCAAAGCCCGGCTATCCCGAATGCGTCGCCATGCTGGTCCAGATCGGAGACCACCTCTCGAAGCAGTACGCGCTTCAGGACTGAACCACGAGCGCCGGTGCGAGAACGGCCATGATCGTTTGGTGCATCCGGCTTGAGCTCGACCGAAGCGATCGTCACGAGGTGCGTGGCGGCTGCCGACCTCGCGCGTTGGAGGCCGCGACATTTCGACCGGGAGTCGCATCTCCGGTCTCCGGCGAACTGGACCGATGAGAATGCCCTCAGGCCGCGCCGCGGCGCCAATCTAGTTGCAACCCCGCAAGACAGATGCGCGCTGTCGGGACGGGCGTGTTGCGCTGAGTTCGGCAACTCGGACGAATGCATTCGCATCCATGGCATGTTCCCCGGGGGAACTACTGGACAGCAAACGCATTTTGGCGTCGTTTACGTCCGGTTAACCATGAGGTTTCTAGCGTTCCGCATCCTGGAACGGAGACGGATGTGGGGCGCCGGGAATCCAGATCACGGCATCGCGCCGGGGTTCGGTACACGGCGAGGCTGCTCGCCGTGGCCGGGCTCGTGACCTTCGTCTCGGGGCCTCGCGTGCTCGCCGCATGTACGCCGAATGCCGGCAGCAACGTCGCGGCGAACTGCACTGGCATCACGGTCGACCAGAACGCGCCCAACGGCTACGGCACGGGAGGCGAGGACAACATTTCGATCGGCGTCGCCCGGGGAGCGGCGGTCATCGGTACCGACTACGGAATGAACTTCAACTCGGGCACTCTCAACAACGCCGGCTCGATTGCGGGCACGAATCTCGACGGCGTCCTGATCGGCTCATCGGCGACGGTCAGCAACTCCGGATCGATCCAGGGAGGCGGCGGCGGAGGCGTCAATTCCGTCGCTCTGAATCTCACGAATTCCGGCTCGATCTACGGCACCGTGGCGGAAGGGGTGATCGCCACGGGCCCCTCGTCGATCAACAACTCCGGCGTGATCAGCGGATCGAGCGGCGTGTTCGCCGACGATGTGCTGACGCTCACCAACGCGAAGACGGGCATCATCTCCGGCGTGAGCAGGGGCGTGAATGCGACGTCGTACAGCGCGGTGACCATGACGAATGCAGGCTCCATCGTCGGCGCGGCAGATATCGGCGTGGCGGTCATTGGCGACCTGACGCTGGTCAATTCGGGATCGATCAGCGGCTTCCAATCCGGGATCAACGTCAACCTCCAAACGATCCTGGTGAACTCCGGCGTGATCAGCTCGGACAAGACCGCAGGCAACGCCCTGATCCCGGCCGGAGGTGGAAACGTCGCCAATACCGGTACGATCAGCGGCGGCGTCGGCATCGCGTCCTATGACAGCCTCACTTTGTCCAATGCGGGGACGATTGCCAGCCTTCGCAGCAGTGGCAACCAACTCGGGGTCGTGGTGACCGCCGGCCGCGCCGACGTGGACAATTCCGGTGTCATCACCGCGCCCGGTCCGGGCGGAATTGGCATCAGGGCGGTCAGCGGCAACGTCGTGAACGCCGGGACCATACTCGGCGGCGGCGGCGTCGCCATCCGCTTCACCGGAGCCAGCCTTTCGGATGTGCTCGATGTGCGACCCGGCGCGCGCTTCGGCGGGCTGATCGATTTCGGCGGTGGCGCGGACACCGTGCGCTTCAGCACCGGCAACTGGGTGCTCGGCGCGGCGAACTTCAACTCCGCGCTGTCGACCGTATCCGCGCAAGGCAATCCCTATCTGGCCACGGCGAGTTTCATCGTCGCCATCGATCGTTCGGGCTTCGGCGCACAGAACCGCGCCGTGATGGATCTCACCGGCTGGATCGGCTCGGTGGTGCCTGATGCGCTCGCACGAACGCCGGAGGATGCATCCGAGCGGCGACCGCGCTCGCCGTTCGACTCGTTCGCAGCGACCACGCCGGCATCACCCGGCTTCATCTCCGCTCCACCAACGCCATCCAACGCGAGCGCGACCTATTCGGATGGTCGCACGATCTGGACGAAATCGTTCGGCGGCCAAAGCCAGCAGAATGGATCTGGCGCTGTCTCCGCCAGCACCGTGACCGGCTATGGCGTGGCCGCGGGCTACGAACAAGCGTTTGCTCCCTGGCTTTGGCTGGGCGCCCTGATGGGCACCAGCGCCGGCACGGTGCGGCTCGATCAGAATTTCGGCAGCGGGAGCGTCAGTACGGTATTCGGAGGCGTCTACGGTCAGCTCAGCCGGGGTCAAGCGATGTTCGACATGTCGTTCATCGGCGGCAATCTCGACAATGCCGGCAAACGCAACGTCAGCGGCGGTTTGACCCCGGAGACGGCAACCGCCTCCTACGGTGGCTGGTTCGTCAGCCCTGCGCTCACCGCGCAATACCGGTTCGAGCC
>NZ_CAFJ01000457.1 GCF_000239795.1 Bradyrhizobium sp. STM 3809
AGCGAGATTGGGATCACGCGCGAGATCTCCCGCGACCAGCCGCACGCAATCGTTGAGATAGGGGCTGGCGATGAAGCCGTGCTCGGCGAGCCGGATCGCCGGAGCGATCACCTCGGCCAACGGCAGCCGGCCAAAGCGCTCCAGAGCCTCGCACCAGCCTTTCAGCGCGCCGGGCACGGCGACGGCGAGCGCACCGACGACGTTGCGACGGCCGCGCGTCTCGCGCGCCAATGCGATCTCGTCCGAGACGGGATCATACATGCCGGGCGTGGCGCGCAGCGGCGCGGTGCTCAAGCCGTCGAGCACGATGTGGCGGCCGTCGGCCAGGCGGATATGCGACAGACCCCCGCCGAGAATGCCGACCATCATCGGCTCGACCACCGTCAGCGCGAACAGCGCCGCGACGGCGGCGTCGATCGCGTTGCCGTCGCGCATGAGCATCTCGGCGCCGGCGCTCGATGCGAGCGGATGGTTGGTCACCACCATGCCCCGCGAGCCGGAGGCCGGCTGCTTCTCGCAACTGAAATCGGCGATGCGCCGCGCGCGATTAGACGTCATGCAGGATCTCCGGTCCGAACTGGGCGCCCCGGCCAACGCCGCACGCTTGGCCGATCCTGACCGATCCGGTGCGGCGAGAAAAGGGGATCACAGGACGAACGAACTGATAAGTGTCCGCCATGCGCGGAACGGAGGGCATCGATCCGGCCCGCCTCGTTCTCACCGAGGCGCAGCTGTGCTAGGCCTGGAACCAGTTCCACGATGCGAGCCTGCTGACGGCATGTCCCAATACGATCTGATCATTCGCGGCGGTCGCGTGCTCGACCCGGAAACCAGGCTCGACGCGACGGCGGATGTCGCCATTAAGGATGGCGCGATCGCCGCCGTGGGCGACGTTGCCGGCGCCGCGGACAAGGTGATCGACGCGGCCGGCCTCGCCGTCGTGCCCGGCTTCATCGATCTGCACGCCCATGGCCAGTCGCTGCCGGCCGACCGCATGCAGGCATTCGACGGCGTCACCACGACGCTCGAACTCGAGATCGGCGTGATGCCGGTGGCGCGCTGGTATGATGAGCAGGAGGCGATCGGCCGCACGCTCAACTACGGCGCCGCGGCCGGCTGGGTGTTCGCGCGCATCGCGACGATGACGACGCAGCAGACCGCCTCCACCATCGCCGGCATGGGCGAGGCGACGCGCGACAGGCGCTGGGTCGAGGAGGTCGCGACCCCGGCCGAGACCGCCGAGATCGTCGAGCGCACGCGGCAGGGCCTGGAGCAGGGCGGCCTCGGCATCGCCTTCCCGAACGCCTATGCGCCGGGCACCGGCATGAAGGAGTTGTCGGAGCTGTGCAGCCTCGCCGCCAGCCACGACGTGCCGACCTACACGCACATCGCCTACATGTCGAACGTCGATCCGCGCAGCTCGGTCGACGCCTATACGAGGCTGATCGGGCTCGCCGGCTCGACCGGCGCGCATATGCACATCTGCCATTTCAACAGCACCAGCCTGCAGGACGTCGAACGCTGCGCCGAACTGGTGCAGACCGCGCAGAGGCAGGGCCTCAAGGTCACGACGGAAGCGTACCCCTACGGCACCGGATCCACCGTGGTCGGCGCCGGCTTCTTCGCCGATCCCGCCTTCTGCCAGCGCATGGGCACCGGCTATGACGCGATCGAGATGGTGGCCGAGCGCCATCGCCTCGGCAGCCGCGACGAGCTCCTCAAGCGGCAGGAGGAGGATCCCGGCGCGCTAGTGCTGATCCATTTCCTCGATGTCGCGGCCAACCAGCGCCATCGCGATCTGCTCGACGTCTCCGTGCTGTTTCCGGGCGGCGCGATCGCCTCCGATGCGATGCCGTGGATCCTGTCGAACGGCACCGACTACACCGGCGAGGCCTGGCCGCTTCCGGACGACGCCGTGTCGCATCCGCGCTCGTCGGCGACCTTCACGAAATTCCTGCGCGAATGGGTGATCGAGCGCAAGACGGTGTCGCTGCTGGACGGGCTCGCCAAGTGCACGCTGATCCCGGCGCAAATTCTGGAGCCGTCGACACCGGCGCTGCGCCGCAAAGGCCGGCTGCAGGCGGGATGCGACGCCGACATCGCCGTGCTCGATCTCGCCACGCTGCGCGACCGTGCCGACTTCCTCAACATGAACCGGCCGTCGGACGGTGTGAGACATCTGCTCGTCAACGGCCAAGCGGTGATCGCCGACGGCGCGCTGATCCGCGACGCAAGGCCCGGGCGGGCCGTGCGCCGGCCCGTGCTGTCATGATCGTTCCCGTCCTGCTCGTCGCCGGCGCGCTCGGCGCCGGCAAGACGACCTTGCTCAATCACCTGCTCGCTCATCCCGACGGACGGCGCATCGCCGCTGTCGTCAATGATTTCGGCGCGGTCGACATCGACGCGCAACTGCTCGGCTCCGTCACCGAAGGCGTGATCAGCCTGAAGAACGGCTGCATCTGCTGCTCGCTGCAGGGCGACCTGCTGCGCACGCTGTCGTCGGTGATCAAGCGCGACCCCGCGCCGGATGCGATCGCGATCGAGACCTCCGGCATTTCCGATCCCGCCGAGATCATCCGCAACCTGATGGACCCCGTGATCTTCAAGGTCGCGCCGCTGGAGACAGTGGTGACGCTGGTCGATCCGCAGCGGCTGCGCGACGATCCCGCGGTGGCGGAGGAGGCCTTGTGGCGCTCGCAATTGCGCGCCGCCGACTTCGTGCTCTTGACCAAGGCCGATCTGCTCGATCGCGCCGCGCTCGACGCGGCGCGCGCCGTCGTCGGCCGCTTCAAACCGCCCGCGTCGATCTTCGAGACCGCGCGCGGCGTCGTCGCCCCGGACCTGCTGTTCAGCCGCGACGTCAGCGCGCCGCGCGCAGCGCCGCGTCAGATGCCGGTCATGTCCGAGCCCTTCGCGACCGTGACCTGGAGCTCGCAGGCGCCGCTGTCGCTGGCGCGCTTCCAGCAGGTGATCGGCAGGCTCGCGCCGCGGACGCTGCGCATCAAGGGCGTGCTGCTGTTCACCGAGCATCCCGCGCAGCCGATCCTGTTCCAGTCGGTGGCGACACGCGGCACTCTGGCGCCGTCGCCGGTGCCGCCCGCCGACGGGCTGACGGCGCAACTGGTGCTGATCGGCCGCGAGGGCGAGCTCGATGCCGGCGAGATCGACGCGCTGCTGGGCGGTGTGATCGTCTCCTGAGACCGGCGCGCGGCTCAGACCGCCTGGCGCAAGGCGCCGCTGTCGGCGTCGACCCAGGTGCAGCCGCCGCCGCCGGCACGCTTGGCGGCGTAGAGCGCGCTGTCGACCTGGCGCAGCAACTCGTCCACCGCATCGTCCGTGAGCGGACGGTCGTTGACGAGCAGGCCGGCGCTGGCGCCGATGATGACGGGAATGTCCGACAGCAGGAACGGCATCGACAGCGCGCGGACGGCGTCGCGCGCCAGCCGCAACGCTTCGTCGCGCGCCTGCGCGCCGCTCGCGACCGGCTTCAGCAGCATGAACTCGTCGCCGCCGAACCGTGCGGCGAGCCCGTCTGCTCCGACGCAGCTCGAGAGCCGCGTGGCGACCTGGCGAAGCAGGTCGTCACCGGCATGATGGCCGTGACGGTCGTTGACCGGCTTGAAGCCGTCGAGGTCGATGGCGATGATCGCGGTGCTGCCGACCGCGCCTTCGAGAGCGGCGAGAAACGCCGCGCGGTTCGGCAGGCCGGTCAGGAAGTCGTGGCTGGCCTGGCGCGCCAGCGCATGCTTGGCCTCGAGCCGCTCGATGAAGGCGGTGCTGAGATGGCGCGATGCCTCGCGGATCGAGAACCAGAACAGCACCAGCATCGCGGCACCGAGCTGATAGGGCAGTTCCGGGCGCATCAGGCCGGCGATCAGCGTCGGCGTGAACAGCACCGCGGTCGCCGTCAGCACGACCCATGGCCGGATGGCGGCCCGCGAGACCATGCCGACGCAATACGACATCGACAGGCCGAACCCGATCCAGGCGCCTGGCGCATCGTCGAGCTGGAACGCGCGGAAGGTGAGGGCGCCGAGGGCGAGGCCGAATGCGGTGGCGCCGGCCGCATAGACCTTTTCCCAGAGGACCACGTCATGGTCGGTGAGGCGCGCGGCATGTTGCTTGTAGCGCAACAGGCTCACCACGCGGCCAACCGCGTTGATGATGATCGCGATCGCGATCGCGATGTAGCCGGGATCGCGATGCAGGATCGCAAGCGTCACCGACCCGGTGATGGCGGCCGCATTGATCGACATGACCTGCGGCAGGGACGTATACAGCAGATCGACCAGCTCGCGCCGGATCGCCGGGTTCGGATGGATGAATTTCGACAGCAGCCCATGTCCCATGGCACCACCATGGGACACCTTTCCTAACAGGTGATGGGCAGTTTCGATTCGCGCGACGGAGCTTCGCGATTACCTTAAATCTTCGTCAATCGCTCAGGGAGCCCGGCTGGGATCGTTGGTGGCGTAGGTCGGTGTCGCCGTCGACAGCCGCGCCGGCAGGGGCGCAGCCGCAGCGACCCTCGGCGTCTCTGCCCTGGGCGCGTCCGCTTTGGCGTCGGTCCTCGCATCGGCCCTGGGCGGCTCCAGTTTCAAGGGGCGCAGCGGCTGGCGCTTGGCCATCGCGTCGAGCACGGCGCGGTTGGTCTTCTCGATCCGCTTGGCGGCGGCCACGTCGGCAAACGCGCGGTCGAACTTGCGCAGGCGATAGAACACGATGCCGCGGTCGATATAGGCGTCCTGATAGCGCGGATCGAGCTGGATCGCCGCGTCGAGATCGGCCATCGCGGCGGCGAAATCGCCCTTCTGGAACGCGGCCATGCCGCGATCGTGGAGGGCGCGGGCCTCGCTCAAGGCGGTGGCGCCGGGCTGCGATGCGTCCGATGCGCATGGGGGATTCGTCCCCTGCGCACAAGCGGGACGCTCCTGCTCGACCGTAGAGACCGCGTCCACCTTGCTCGCCCGCAGCGGCGCTGGCTCTCCGGCATTGGCAGGGCCGGCGTTGGCGCTACCGGCAGTGCCACCGAGCGAATTGCCACTAAGCGAATTGCCACTCGCCGGACTGGACGTTGCATCGCCGCCGGTGGTCGCGGCGGCTTCACCGACCGTGATCGCCGCGGGGGATACGCTCTCGATCGGATTGGCGGGGACCTCTTGCGGTTTGACCTTGTTGATCGCAACCACGATCGGCTTGAGCGGCGCAACCGAGGCCGCCGACATGTGCGTGAACAGCAGATATCCGGTCATCGCCACCACGGAAGCCCCGGCCAGCGCCATCACGCCGGAAGCGACCTTGTGAACCTTGGCGGCGACGGCGATCTTGGAGTCCTGCCGTTCTTCGTCGCGCGCCGCGCCGAGCAGCCGGTCATAGGCAGTGCGCTGTTCCTTGTCGCCGAGGATGTCGTTGGCGCGGATGATCTGTCGAAAGCGCAGCGCCGCGTCGGGATCGCCGGGATTGACGTCGGGATGGCTTTCCTTGACCGCACGTCGGAAGGCGGCCCGGATGTCCTCAGCGTCATCGTCCGGAAGAGCTCCGAGTAAATCGTAAAGCGTCTTCATGGTCGCACTCGCTGCAGGCTTTCCTCGTCTCCGATCGAAATTCCTACGGCGAATTTACGCTGGAGCACTCGAACTAACTCTTACCGCTTGGCACAATAGGCGCCTAATTCGGCGGAAAAATGACTAAAAATGGCGAAGCGCGGAGCCATTTTTGCCGTGTTTGGATCAGTCATCCTGTCGCGATTAGTACAATCTGGGATTGTGTAATAACTCATCGTCGCGTCCGCCTGAAGACGGACGATGATGAAGACGAAGTTTGAAGTCGCGCTTAACGGGCTACCGGAACCCTTCGTGTCTCGTCGGAGCCTTTGTGATTGGCTGCGCCGATGCGCGTCTCGGGGCGGTCGTGCCTCGCGCGGGGGAGGAGGGGGCGACCAGCTTGCCGATCAACGGGCCGGGCCGCTATACCGGCCACATGACCGATTTTCATGGCGTTTTTCCCTATCTCGCCTCGCCCATCGGCGCCGACGGCGCCATCCGCACGACGGTGCTGGGCCGGCTGTGCGATGACCTGATCCATGCTGGCGTGCATGGGCTGACACCGCTCGGCTCGACCGGCGAGTTCGCCTATCTCGACCGCGGCCAGCGCATGACGGTGGTCGAAGCGACGATCGAGGCCGCGCAGGGCCGCGTGCCGGTGATCGCCGGCGTCGCCTCGACCGCCATCGCCGACGCGGTGGCCCAGGCCAAGGCCTACGAAAAACGCGGGGCTGACGGTATTCTGGCCGTCCTCGAAGCCTATTTCCCGGTCAGCGACGCCGGGATCGAGGCTTATTTCCGCGCCATCGCCGACGCGGTCGACGTGCCCGTCGTGATCTACACCAATCCGCAGTTCCAGCGTTCCGACCTGTCGCTCGATGTCATCGCGCGCTTGGCCGAGCATCCGCGGATCAACTACATCAAGGACGCCTCGACCAACACCGGGCGGCTGCTGTCGATCATCAACCGCTGCGGCGATGCCCTGCGTGTGTTCGCGGCGTCGTCGCACATCCCCGCGGCGGTGATGCTGATCGGCGGTCACGGCTGGATGGCCGGGCCGGCCTGCATCATCCCGCGACAGAGCGTGGAACTTTATAATCTCTGCAAGGCGTCGTGCTGGGACGATGCGCTCGAACTGCAGAAGAAGCTGTGGCGCGTCAACGAGGCGTTCGCCCGCTTCAACCTGGCCGCCTGCATCAAGGCCGGCCTGTCGATCCAGGGCTACGACGTCGGCGACCCCGTCCCGCCGCAGGCGGCCCTGACGGCGGAGCAGCGCAAGATCGTCGAAGAGGTGCTGCAGAGCCTGGGGTGAAAAAGGCCGTCTTGGCCGGGCTTGACCCGGCGATCCACGCCAGGAGGGGACGGGGTGGTGGATGCCCGGGTCAAGCCCGGGCATGACGATGCGGTATGACGCACCGGCACAATCACGGCTTGGCCAGCGCAACGGCGATCCGCTAAAAAGCATGCAATTACATTGAACTCATCAAGGACTGACGAATGAACATTCTTCCCAACAACATGCGGTTCGGTGCGGGGCAGCCGGTCAAGCGGCTGGAGGATCAGCGGCTGCTGACCGGGAAGGGGCAGTTCATCGACGACAAGCCGGACGACGGCGCGCTGTGGCTCCATGTCCTGCGTTCGCCGCATGCGCATGCCAAGATCCTGTCGATCGACACCGCCGCAGCCCGCGAGATCGCCGGCGTCGAGGCGATCTACACCGGTGCCGATCTCGTCGCCGACGACATCGGCACCATTCCGACGCTCGCGATCTTCAAGCGGCCCGACGGCAAGCCGATGACGGTGCCGCCGCGCCGGCTGCTGGCCCATGAGGTGGTCCGCTTCACCGGCGAGGCCGTGGCCGCCGTGGTCGCCACCTCGCGCACGATCGCCCAGGAAGCGGCGGAAGCCATCGCCGTCGATTACGAGGTGCTGCCGGCGGTGACCGATCCGGTCAAGGCGCTCGAGCCGGGCGCGCCGGTGGTCTGGGCCGAGGCGCCCGACAACATCGTCGCCGCGATGAGCTATGGCGATGCCGCCAAGGTCGAGGAGGTGTTCGCCGGCGCGCCGCACAGGGTGTCGCTCGACATCAACAGCCAGCGCCTGGTGCCCTCGGCGATGGAGCCGCGCTCGACCATCGCCGAGATCGAGAAGAAGACCGGCCGGCTGCTGCTCTACGTGCAGTCGCAGACGCCGGCCTCGACCCGCGACGTGCTCGCCGACGCCGTGCTGAAGCGGCCGAAGGAGAGCGTGCGCGTGCTGGTCGGCGACATCGGCGGCGGCTTCGGCCAGAAGACCAACCTCTATCCGGAGGACGGCATCGTCGCCTATGCCGCGACCAAGCTGAACAAGAAGATCCGCTGGCGCGCCGAGCGCACCGACGAGTTCGTCGGCGGCACGCATGGCCGCGACCTCACCTCGACGGCTGAGTTCGCGCTGGATGCCAAGGGCAAGGTGCTGGCCTATCGCGTGCGCTCGATCGGCGCCACCGGCGCCTATTCCTCCGGTGCAGCCAACATCATCCCGCTGGTGCTCGGCCCGTTCGTGCAGACCGGCGTCTACGACCTGCCGCTGGTGCATTTCGAGGTCAAGACCGTGATGACGCATACGGCGCCGGTCGGCGCCTATCGCGGCGCCGGGCGTCCCGAGGCGGTGTTCATCGTCGAGCGGCTGTTCGATACGGCTGCGCGGCAGATCGGCATCGATCCGCGCACCATCCGGAAAGCGAACTACATCAAGCCGGCGCAGCTGCCCTACACCAACGCCGTCGGCCAGGTGTATGATTCCGGCGCCTTCGCCCACATGCTGGAGCGCGCGGCCAAGCTCGCCGACTGGGACGGCTTCAACGCGCGCAAGCGCGAGGCGAAAAAGCGCGGCATGCTCTACGGCCGCGGCCTGACCAGCTACATCGAATGGACCGGCGGCCGCGCCCACACCGAGAAGGTCTCGCTGCACGCGACGTCGGAAGGGCGCGTGATCCTGCATTCCGGCACGATGGCGATGGGGCAGGGATTGCAGACCACCTACACGCAGATGATCTCCGATACGCTGGGCATTCCGCTCGACAAGATCGATGTCGTGCAGGGCGACACGGATCTGGCCACCGGCTTCGGCAGCGTCGGCTCGCGCTCGCTGTTCGTCGGCGGCACGGCGGTCGCGGTGTCGTCGAACGATCTCATCACCAAGGCGCGTGAGAAGGCATCGAACCTGCTGGAGACCGCCGTCGAGGACATCGAGTATCGCGACGGCGTCCTCACCGTCGTCGGCACCGACCGCCGCATCAGCCTGTTCGAGATCGCCGGGAAGGAACAGGGCGCCAAGCTGTCGGTCGACAGCGAGGGCGAGGTCGACGGCCCGAGCTGGCCGAACGGCACGCATATCTGCGAGGTCGAGATCGATCCGGAGACCGGCATCAGCCGCGTGGTGCGCTACACCACGGTCGACGACGTCGGCGTTGCCGTCAATCCGATGCTGGTGGCCGGCCAGATCCATGGCGGCGTCGCGCAGGGCATCGGCCAGGCGCTGTACGAGAACGTCGCCTATGATGCCGACGGCCAGCTGCTGACCGCGACCTATCAGGACTACTGCATCCCGCGCGCCGACGACGTGCCGCCGATCGCGGTCACGCTGGACGATTCCGCGCCGTGCAAGACCAATCCGCTCGGCGCCAAGGGCTGCGGCGAATCCGGCGCCATCGGCGGCCCGCCCTGCGTCACCAACGGCGTCATGGACGCGCTGTTCGAACTGGGCATCACCAACCTGCAGACACCGCTCACGCCGGAGAAGGTGTGGGCCGCGATCCGGGATGCGAGGGCGAAGAAGGCGGCGTGAGGCGGCTGAGCTACTTCGTTGACGCGGCGCTCGTGCCGCAACGGCGGTGCGCTCCCTGTCCCCGTTCTTCACGGGGAGAGGGCTGGGGTGAGCGACTATCTGGATTGTCAAGTTGCATTGGCGTATTCCGCGCGCGCCTCGCGAGCTTTTGCGTTAAGGATGACGAGGAGCTTGCGGGCGAGAGCGATCCGGATCACCATCTTTTCCCCTCCGGCCTTGGTCAGCCTGTCGCGGAAGTTGCGGAGATTTTCGTCGTAGCGAGCAGCCGTGGCCGCCACGATGAAGAGGATGGTACGGACGCCTTCGCGGCCGCCGCGGGTGGATCGTTTGCCTCTTCGCTTCCCACTGTCGTCGGCGATCGGGGCCAGACCGGCAAGCTTTGCGATGGCCTTGTTGGAGAGGATCCCGATCTCCGGAAGCTCGGCGTGCAGACGCGCGACGGTTCTTCCCGCGACACCCTTCACTTCGCGCCAGGCCTCGGCGAGCTTCGCCCACAAGGGGTCGTCATCGATCATCGATGCGATCTCTCCCTCGAGCAAACGAGATTGGCGTTTCAGCAGGGCAATCACCTCGTCGATGCTGGTCTGTATCTCCGCGTTGCCGAACGCGCTGGAGCGACGCTGCTTTTGGACGGTCAGGTCGTCGGTGACCTGCCGGAGCCTAGCCACGAGGGCTTTCAGGCGCTGCTGCGCTTGGCTCAGCAGTGGCGTGGGCGCAAGATTCTTAGCATCGGCGAACCGGGCGATGACAAAGGCATCAATCCGATCCGTCTTCTCCAAGATACCCATCGCCTCGGCATAACGCCGCACGCTGCGGGGGTTAGTCAGGGCGCAGCTCATGCCGTGTGCCCACAGCTCAGCGAAGACACGTCTCTCGTAGCCGCCGCTGGCTTCCATCACCACCAGCTCGACGCCGTTTTCTTCGCAGAACGCGATGAGTGCTGCGATGCCTACCGCGTCGTTGTCGAAGCTCGCAAACAGATGCCCAGGCTCAATGCCGGCATCGAGCGTGGCCTTCGAGATATCCACTCCACAAATCGTCTTCTTCACGGTAACCTGCCTTGTCCATGCGATCGGAACTCAAGCGACTGTTCGGTCGTGCGTGACATGGCGAAGATCCCAGAGCTCACCCACGGTTGTAGCCGGAGGGGTAACGGGCGACATCGCCACGCGCCGTGGCCGGTGGCCACCGGCCACGGCGCTAAGTCGCTTGAACCACAAAATTCATGGCCTTGCAGATACAAGGGGCAGCCACACGGGAAGTATTGTGAGAGCCAGTGATCTCTCACTTCAACTACATCAAAGATATAGTAGGAAGTGATCTAACAACTCACACCGCCGATGCCGCTGCCCCTCACCCCGACCCTCTCCCCGTGAAGAACGGGGAGAGGGGGCGCACCGCCGTTGGCGCCGCTACTGTTTGTCCAACGGCAATTCGATCGCGACGCTGAAATCGCCCACGTTGCCGGCAAATCGGAGGCGACCACCATGCGCCTGTGCGACTTCGTGGGCGATCGCAAGTCCGAGCCCCGATCCATGCGAGCCGTCACCCTTCTGGAACGGCACCAGCAGTCCCACCTGTGCGTCTGCCGCGATTCCCGGCCCGTCATCCCAGACGACGATCGCGACACTCTCCGCTGTCCGCTCCACACGCACCATCAGTCGCGTCCGCGCGCCATGCGCCAGCGCGTTGTGAATCAGGTTGGCGAGCGCCTCGCGCAGGCTGACGGCGTCGGCGGCGACGACGGCGTCTTCCTCGGACGCAACGAAGCTCACGGACACCTCGCGGTCGAGCGTCAGCGGCACGCTCTGCGACAGCACGGACTTCGCCAGCGCATTGATGTCGGTCGCGACGAAGCGCGGCGCCTGCGCGCGGTGCTGGATCATGGCGTGATCGAGCAGCTGGCTCGTCAGCCGGGCCAGGTCGGAAATTCTGCTGCGTAGCTTATCGAGTGCCGCGGGATCGCTGGTCTGGCCGCTCAGCAGCTCCACCTCCGCGTCGATCGCCGCGAGCGGCGTGCGCAGCTGGTGCGTGGCATCGGCGATGAAGCGCTGCATCAGCGTGATGCGCTCCGACAGGCGCTGCATGAAGCCGTCGATGGCGCCGACCAGCGCACGGACCTCGCGCGGCGGGGTGATCGCGATCGGGCTGAGATCATCAGGCCGGCGCTTGACGATCTCGGCCTCGATGCGCGTCAGCGGCGCGAACACCAGCCGCAGGCACAGCGCGGTGGCGACCAGCGCCAGCAGGCTCATCGCGGCAATCAGGCCGATCGCCTTGGAGGCGAGATCCCATGTCAGGCCGTCGCGGGCGCGCAGGGTCTGCGCCAGCACGATCTCGCTCCAGCCGTCCCCGGGCGCGCCGTCGAGCCGCCGCGCCACCGCGGCGATGCGCACCGGCTGGTCGCGATAGACGCCGTCGCGCAGCACGACGCCCTCGCGCAGCGCGCCTTGAGGCGCCTGGATCGTGAGATCGTCATAGCCGGCGACGACGACGCCGCGCGGGTCGGTGACGCGGTAGAACACGAGGTCATAGGCCGACAAGGTCGCGAACGCCGCCGCCGGCGGGTCGAGCGTCACCACGCCGCCCTGCATGTAGATGTTCTCGGCCACCTGCACCGCGCCGCCGGCGAGCAGCTTGTCGTAGGCGTCGCGCGCCGCCGTGGCGGCATATTGCCAGGCGGCGAGGCTGAGCACGATGGCGCCGATCGCCAGGATCGCGCCGATCGCGACCAGCAGACGCGCGCGCAGCGACGCCCGGATCTCACGAAGCATGGAGCTGATAGCCGAGGCCGCGCTCGGTCCTGATCTCGACGGTCGTGGCCGCGAGCTTGCGGCGCAGCCGCGCGATGAACTGCTCGACGGCGTTCGGGCTCGGGTCCTGGTCGAAGCTGAACAGCTGCTCGACCAGTTCCTCCTTGGCGACGTAGCGCCCGGGCCGACCTGCGAGAATCTCCAGAACGGTGAGCTCGCGCCGCGTCAGGTCGAGCGGCTGGCCGGCGACGCTCGCGGTGCGGCCGGCGCGGTCGATCACCAGCGGCCCCAGGGTCAGCAGGTTGTCGGACTGCCCGGCTGCGCGACGGAGCAGGGCGCGGGCGCGCGCCTCGAGCTCGCGATAGTCGAACGGCTTGACCAGATAGTCGTCGGCGCCGAGGTCGAGCGCACCGATGCGGTCGTCGACCGCCGAGCGTGCCGTCAGTACCAGCACCGGCGTGCGCAGGCCGCGCTTGCGCAAGTGCTTCAGCACGGCGAAGCCGTCCATGTTCGGCAGCATCACGTCCAGCACGATCAGATCGTAATTTTGCACCTCGATCAGCTCGCTCGCGATGCGGCCGTCCTTCTCCCAGTCGACGGCGTAGCCGATCCGCTCGAACCGGTTGGTCACGGCGGCGCCGATCTCGGGCGTGTCTTCCACCAGCAGGATGCGCAAAGTCTTGGGTCCGCCTCGGAGTCAGGTTCGCGTCAGTCTCCTCCTCTATCACCTCGAACAAGGGCGCCGAAGTGCACCAGGCGAATTTTCGCACTGCAATATAGAGGGGAGGAATCATGACCGTCCATCAGACACCGTCACAGTTCGAGCCGCTGCTCTCCGTCGAGGGCGTGACCCTGCAGTACAAGACGCCGGACACGCTGGTCACGGCGACCTACCGGGTCGATTTCAAGGTGTTCGATTCCGACCGCTTCGTGCTGCTCGGACCCTCCGGCTGCGGCAAGTCGACGCTGCTCAAGGCGATCGGCGGCTATCTGAAGCCGACCGAGGGCCGCATCCGCCTCAAGGGCCACGAGGTCACCGAGCCCGGCCCGGATCGCATGATGGTGTTCCAGGAGTTCGACCAGCTGCTGCCATGGAAGACGGTGCGCGAGAACGTCGTGTTCGCGCTGACGGCGAGCGGCCGGCTCGGCGCGGCCGAGGCGCAGGAGCGCGCCAAGTCCTATATCGACAAAGTCGGCCTGACCAAGTTCATCGATAGCTATCCGCACATGCTGTCGGGCGGCATGAAGCAGCGCGTCGCGATCGCCAGGGGCATGGCGATGGAGCCGGACGTGCTGTTGATGGACGAGCCGTTCGCCGCGCTGGACGCGCTGACCCGGCGCAAGATGCAGGACGAGCTGCTGCAGCTCTGGCAGGACACCCGCTTCACCGTGCTGTTCGTGACGCATTCGATCGAGGAGGCGATCAAGATCGGCTCGCGCATCCTGCTCCTGTCGCCGCATCCCGGCCGCGTCCGCGCCGAACTCAACAGCGTGCCGCCGGGCACGATGGGCTCGCCCGAGCAGGTCGCGCTCGAAGGGCGCATCAACGACATGCTGTTCGGCCATCACTGAGGACGGGAGAAAGATCATGAGCGAGACGCTGACCCTTCGCCCCGAAATCGTCAACGCGGAGACGCCCCTCGGCGACGTCAAGGTCGAGGCGAGCCTGTCCTGG
>NZ_CAFJ01000456.1 GCF_000239795.1 Bradyrhizobium sp. STM 3809
CCGGCGCAGCCCTGGCGACGGATCAGGCCATGCTGAAAGCGGCGGCTGCCAACTTCATCGGCAACGCCGGCGACATCTCCGGCAATAACATCGCAATCGGTGGCTCGGCCTATGTGAACTCGGTGACGAGCTTCATCACCGCCACCGCCGTCAACGGCATCGCCATGGGCACCGGCGCACCGGCCGGCGCCAACCCGAACATCGCCAACGGTACCGGCGGCACGCCTGCGAGCACGACCACGCCGGGCGGCGGCGGGATGGCCGGTGGCGGAGCTGCAGGTGGCGGTGCTGCAGGTGGCGGAGCCGCGGGCGGTGGCACCACCGGCGGCGGAACGACGGGCGGCGGCGCGGCCGGAGGAGGCACGGCCGGCGGCGGTACGACCGGCGGCAATACCGGCACCGGCAACAACACCGGTAATCATCAGACGACCACGACGCATCACTGTCACCACCACCATCACAGCCACGACCACCATACGGCGGCAGCAGCTGCGGCCGCCACGGCGGGTGCGGCGGCAGGCGCTGCGGACGTGTCGCACCACCACGCGATGCATCACATGTGGGGCTGAGCCCCTCGCGACGGACTCTCGATTCCGCCGGCACAGATTCCATCTGTGCCGGCGTTGTCGCGTTCCGGGGCAAGCGATCCCGAACGGGCAGGACGGCCTCTACCGCTCGAACGGTTCTAGACCATCGATCGCGTTCGGCCTCGCCTTAGCCTCCGTTTCGCTTCATTCCGCCCAGACAACGGTTTCGGTCGAACATTCAGTAAGTTGTGAACATGAACGAGCTCGCCGTCGCCATCCGCCCTCGCCTCGTCTCCGCGACCGCCGACGGCGGACAAGCGCCGTCAGCCGCGATCAACGAACGCGCTTTGCGCGTCGCGGAAGAGGCCTATCGCAAGGTATTGGAGCTTCAGCCCCGGCACTTCCGGACGCTGTGCAGCCTGGCGATGGTCCGGCTGCAGCTCGGCGATGCGCATGAGGCACGGAAGCTGCTGGACCAGGCCGGAGAAGAAGCCGGCGAGTCCGCGGAGCTGCACGTGTCGCTTGGCAAGACCTATGCAGGTCTCGGCGATGTCGCCAAGGCCAGCACGCATCTGCAACGCGCCGTCGAGCTCGACGATCAATCGGCCGAAGCGCGGCTTCTGCTCGGCAGCGCGCTCACGAGCCTCGGTGATCCCGCGAGCGCCGTGCGGCATCTCGAGCTGGCGTTGGCCGCGCAGCCCAGGGATGCTGATGCGCATCAGGCCCTGGGCTTTGCGCTGCAACGGCTCGGCCAATTCGAGCGCGCCCTGTCGCACCACGAGGCCGCACTCGCGGCGCGGCCGGATTTCGCGGTGGCCGCCGGCAGCCTCGGTGACGCCTGCCGCATGCTCGGGCGGCATGCCGAGGCGATCGCCCATTACCAGCGGGCCCTCGCGATCCAGCCCAATGCGCCGGTCGTGCTGCTGAATATCGGCGGCTGTCAGCAGGCGATCGGCCAGACCGATGCGGCCATCCGCACCTACCAGCAGGCGCTGGCCGTGAGTCCTCATCTGGCCGAGGCGCACTATAATCTCGGCAATCTTCATCTGGACATGAACAGCTGGCCGGCCGCCGTCTTCCACTACGAGCGCGCCATCGCCGAACGTCCGGATTTCCCCGAGGCGCACAACAATCTCGCCAACGCGCTGCAGTCGCGCGGCAGATCGGATGAGGCGCTGGCACATTATGACGAGGCGTTGCGCCGTCGTCCCGGCTACGCGGCGGCCCACCGCAACCGCGGCGACACGCTGCGCGACATGAAGCGTTTCGAGGAGGCGATCGCGAGTTACCGGACCGCCCTCGACCATGATCCGCGCGATGTCACCACGATGAATCATCTGGCTGGCGTGCTGATGATCCTGGGCCGGCTCGACGAGGCAGCCAAAGCCTACGACATGGCGCTCGCCGTCAATCCGCGCAACGTCGGCGTTCACCTGAACTACGGCATCGTCAAGCCGTTCACGGTCGACGACCAGCGCTGGACACCGCTCCTGGAGCAGGCCGCAAGCTCGGAGACGCTGAGCGAGGACGGTCGGATCGCGCTGCACTTCACGCTTGGCCGGGCCTATGCCGACATCAAGGACGGCGAGCGGTCGCTGCTCCATCTCAACGCCGGAAACGGTCTCG
>NZ_CAFJ01000455.1 GCF_000239795.1 Bradyrhizobium sp. STM 3809
GCCGGTCTATCGCCACCGCAGTTTCGAATTCGGCCCGGCGCAGGCCGAGGATGGCAGCATCGCGCAGCGCGTCCACATCGTCGATGCCGATGGCGAGGCGTGGGAGGCGCTCTATACGCTGCAGACGCAGCCGGACGGCAGCCTCAAGATCACCGGCTGCTCGCTGTTGAAAGCCGGCCAGTCGGTCTGACTGCGGCACGCGGACTCAGCGTGACGGCGTCGGCTCGCCGCCGTGCTGCTGGCGCCATTGCAGGAACTGCCGGAACAGCGCGGCGCGCTCGGCCGGATCGTTCGGCACCTGGCCGCCGGTCTGGCGCACGAAAGTCTCGAACTGCTGCTGCTGGACGTCCGCAACCTGCGGCCGCGGCGTCATGTTGTGCGCGACCAGCCAGTCGTCCGCCGCCTTGAAGCGCTTCCAGCCATTGATGGTGGCAACGATACTCGACTCTTTCCATTTCGGATGTCGCGGCGGCTTCATGAACTCGTCCTGCTTGGCGAAGAACGCCTCGACGAAGCGCGCGACCTTCTTGTACCGTTCCGAATTTTCGGGCCAGTTGAAGGTGACGAGGAGCATCCCGATCGCCACCGTATCGACCTTCTCTCCCGGTCCCAGCAGATTGGGATATTCGTCGCTCGACAAGGTGGTCGGCAGATACAGGTCCTGCAATCTCGGATCATAGGGAACAGAGACCAGATGCAGCGCGCGATCCTCGTTCTTGATGTTGCGGGCGTGCGGGAAGATCTTGCCCGTCGTCGTCATATAGGCATCGGCCTCGCCATCGATCAGCTTCTGGATCGATCTCGTATCGTCGGTCGCGTAGTCGAAGGACGCGTTGATCTTCAAGCGCGAGAAGATGACCTTGGCGGAGTAGTAGCCGACATCGGTCTGCGCGACGATCCGTTTGCCTTGGAGGTCGAAGATCGATTTGATCGACGACCGCGCGATGATATGGACCTCGTTGTGGTAGAGCTTGGCAATGTAGCGAAGCTGCGAGGTGATG
>NZ_CAFJ01000454.1 GCF_000239795.1 Bradyrhizobium sp. STM 3809
GTGGGCCTTACGCCGAGCGCGCCAGCGCGCCGTCGATCATGCTGACCGCATTGCCGATGCCATACACCGCGACGAAGGAGCCGAAGCGCGGGCCCTTCTCCTGGCCGAGCAGCACCTGATAGAGCATGTTGAACCAGTCCAGCGATACGCCCGGCCGGCCGTCCTTGCCCTTCTTGGCGTGGTCGAGGAACGGCTCGCGGCGGCCGATCTCATAGACCACGTTCTGGATGTCCTCAGGCGAAGCCGTCGCCGGCAGGTTCGACAGCGCGTCGCGCAGATCCTGCAGCGCCACGCGCTCGCCCTCGGTCGGCTCGCGGAACGTCTTCGTCGGCGCGACGAAGTCGCGGTAGTAGTTGATCGCATAGCCGACCATCGCGTCGAGCTTCGGATGCGTGGCCGGCGTCACGCCCGGCCGGTAGCGGCCGATGAAGCCCCACAGCGTCTCGGCATTCTCCGCGTTCGACGACGACACCAGCGTCAGCAGCAGCTGGAACGTCACCGGCATGTCGGCCTTCGGCGGCGTGCCGGAGTGGATGTGCCAGACCGGATTGCCGAGCTGCTGCTTGGCATCCTGCTTGGGGAATCCCTCGAGGAACTGCTGATAGTCGTCGACGTTGCGCGGGATGACGTCGAAATACAGCCGCTTCGCCGCCTTGGGCTCGCGATACATGAACAGCGACAGCGATTCCGGCGAGGCGTAGCGCAGCCACTCGTCGATGGTCAGGCCGTTGCCCTTCGACTTCGAGATCTTCTGGCCCTTCTCGTCCAGGAACAGCTCGTAGTTGAAGCCCTCCGGCGGCGTGCCGCCGAGCGCCGCGCAGATCTTGCCCGACAGCTTCACCGAATCGATCAGGTCCTTGCCGGCCATTTCATAGTCGACGCCCAGCGCGAACCAGCGCATCGCCCAGTCCGGCTTCCATTGCAGCTTGCAATGGCCGCCGGTGACCGGGACGGTCATGCGTTCCTTGGTCTCGGGATCGTCATAGGAAATCGTGCCGGCCTTGGCGTCGTGCTCGACGATCGGCACGTACAGCACGAGGCCGGTGCGCGGACAAATGGGGAGGAACGGCGAGTAGCTGGCGGCGCGCTCCTCGCGGAGCGACGGCAGCATGATCGCCATCACCTTCTCCAGCCGCTCCAGCATCCGCAGCAGCGCCGCGTCGAACTTGCCGGAGGTGTAGTACTCGGTCGAGGAGGCGAACTCGTAGTCGAAGCCGAACGTGTCGAGGAAGGCGCGCAGCCGGGCATTGTTGTGCGCGGCGAACGACGGATATTCGTTGGAGAACGGATCGGGGATGCGCGACAGCGGCTTGCCGAGATGGGAGGCCAGCATCTCCTTGTTCGGCACGTTGTCCGGCACCTTGCGCAGGCCGTCCATGTCGTCGGAGAAGGCGAGGAGGCGCGTCTTGATCTTGTCCTCGGTGAGCACGCGGAAGGCGTGGCGCACCATGGTGGTGCGCGCGACCTCGCCGAAGGTGCCGATATGCGGCAGGCCGGACGGACCGTAGCCGGTCTCGAACAGCACCTCGTCCTTCGGCGCCTTCTTCAGCCGGTTGACGATCGCCTTGGCCTGCTCGAACGGCCAGGCATTGGCGTTTTCGGCGAGCGCGCGCAGGTCGCTCGGGCTGGTCGGTGCGAGATCGATCGTGGACATGTCAACTACCGATTTTAATGACGTAGGGTGGGCAAAG
>NZ_CAFJ01000453.1 GCF_000239795.1 Bradyrhizobium sp. STM 3809
CGCCGGTCACGCAATTCGCAAGCGTGTGGGCCGCGGCCATGAACATCTCGTCGGTCACGAGCCGCGCGCCGCTGGCGATGGCGCCGAGGCCGACGCCGGGGAAGATGTAGGAGTTGTTGCCCTGGCGCGGCACGAAGGTCTTGCCGTCGAGCTTGACCGGGTCGTACGGGCTGCCGCAGGCGAACAGCGCGCGCCCCTGCGTGTAGCGATAGGCCGCCTCCGCCGAGCATTCCGCCTTCGAGGTCGGGTTGGACAGCGCGAAGATGATCGGGCGCTCGTTGAGCTCGGCCATCGCCTGCAGCACCTCCGGCGTGAAGGCGCCGCCGACCGCGGCCACGCCGATGATCGCCGTCGGCTTGAGCGTCTTGATCGCCGACAAGAAGTCGCCGATCGGCGCCTGGTCGTGCGCATAACGCAGCTTGTGGCCGTGGAGATTGTCGCGCCCCTTGATGACGAGGCCGCGCGAATCCGTCAGCCAGTTGCGCCGCAGCGCCTCCGCCTCGGACAGGCCTTCGGCCATCATCGCCGAGACGACGAGATCGGCGATGCCGGTCGCCGCTTCGCCGGCGCCGAGAAACAGTACGGTCTGGTCGCGCAGCTTGCCGCCGGTGATGCGCAGCGCCGAGAACAGGCCGGCGAGCGCCACTGCCGCGGTGCCCTGGATGTCGTCGTTGAAGACGCAGGCCTCGTCGCGATATTTGTGCAGCAGCTTGAACGCCGCGTGGTTGGCAAAGTCCTCGAACTGGATCAGCACCCCGGGGAAGGCGGCGCGGGCCGCGGTCATGAACTCGTCGACAAAGGCGTCATAGGCCTCGCCGGTGAGCCGCTTCTGCCGCAGTCCGATGTAGTAGGGATCGGCCAGGAACTCTTCATTGTTGGTGCCGACGTCGAGCATGACCGGCAGGCATTCCTCGGGATGAATGCCGGCGCAGGCCGAGTACAGCGACAGCTTGCCGACCGGGATGCCCATGCCGTTGGCGCCGAGGTCGCCGAGGCCGAGGATGCGCTCGCCGTCGGTGACGACGATCAGCCTGGCGCGGTACGGCCAGTTGGCGAGGATCTCGGCGATGCGGCCGCGGTCGTTGGCCGAGATGAACAGGCCGCGCGGACGCTGGAAGATCAGGCCGTACTTCTGGCAGGCGAGGCCGACGGTCGGCGTGTAGATCAGCGGCTGGATTTCGTCGATGTTGTCGCACACCACGCGGAAGAACAGCGCCTCGTTGCGGTCGTGCAGCGCGTTCAGCGCGACGTACTTCTCGAGATCGCTGGAAAGGCTGCGCAGGTTGACCAGGATGCGCTCGGCCTGGGCCTGCATCGACATCACGCCCGCGGGCAGGAAGCCGCGCAGGCCGAGCGCGTCGCGCTCCTGCTCGGTGAAGCCGGTGCCCTTGTTGAGCAGGGGATCGCGCAGCAGCGTCAGCCCGCGCGGGGAATAGGTCGACAGCGGCGGTGCGCTCATACGTTGCGGTTGGGTCAATGCAATCTCCGAGGTGCTTTGTTCGAGCCTCGCCATACCGGAGCGCGCCGGCGTTGATCGGCATCAACAGCGGCGGGATGGCGGGAGGCGACTGTTAACACAGTTTGCGTTCCGCGTTGCAGCAATGACGTTGTGCAACTGCGTTGCAGCGGACGCAGACGGAGATGGCGGACGTGCTCTAGGCCTGTCCCGTGACGAATGACCACAGCAGCGCCACGACGGCGACCGCCATGATCGCGGTGCCGACCCAGCCGAGGCCGATCAGCCAGGACCTGGCGCGGAAGCGGCCCATCAGCCCGGCATTGGAGACGATCACCATCATCATCGCCATGATCGGCACCGCCGCGATGCCGTTGAGCACGGCGCTCCACACCAGCATGTGGATCGAATCGATGCCGGTGAAACCGAGGCCGAAGCCGATGATCGTGGCCGCGGCGATGATGCTGTAGAAGCCGGCCGCCTCGTCCGGCTTGGCCTCCAGGGTCGCGTGCCAGCCGAAGATCTCGGCGACCCCATAGGCGGCCGATCCCGCCAGCACCGGGATCGCCAGCATGCCGGTGCCGATGATGCCGAGCGCGAACAGGAGGAAGGTGAAGTCCCCAGCCAGCGGCCGCAGCGCCTCGGCCGCCTGTGTCGCCGAGTCGATCTTGGTGATGCCATGGCCGTGCAGCACCGTCGCGGTCGTCAGGATGATGAAGAAGGCGATGGCGTTCGAGAAGATCATGCCGATGGTGGTATCGATCCGCATGCGCCGAAGCTCGGGATGATTCTTCCAGGAGAGCTCGCGCAAGGGAGGATCGACCTTGCCCTGGTTCATCTCCTCCACCTCCTGCGAGGCCTGCCAGAAGAACAGATACGGGCTGATGGTGGTGCCGAGCACGGCGACCACCGTGAGCAGGTAGTCGGCATCGGTGGACGGTCTCGGCCAAACCGCTGCGAGCAGCGCCGTGCTCCACGGCACCTTGACCATCAGCGCCGTGGCGACATAGGCGAACAGGCTGAGCGTGAGCACCTTGATGAACGGGGCATAGCGCCGGTAGGGCAGAAAGACCTGCAGCAGGGTCGAGGCGGCCGCAAAGATCAGCGCATGCTCGTGGTTGAGGCCGCCGATCACGAGCGACAGCGACTCGGCCATGGCGGCGATGTCGGCCGCGATGTTGAAGGTGTTGGCGCCGACCAGCAGCGCCACCAGGGCGAAGACGATCCAGCGTGGCGCGAGCGCGGTGATGTTGGCCGCGAGACCCTTGCCGGTGACGCGCCCGATGCGGGCGCTCACCAGTTGAATTGCGATCATGAAGGGCGTCGTCAGGAACACCGTCCAGAGCAGCCCATAGCCGAATTGCGCGCCGGCCTGGGAGTAGGTCGCGATGCCCGATGGGTCATCGTCGGCCGCGCCGGTGACGAGACCCGGGCCCAGCAGCCGGAAGACGCTCCAGTTCGATCGCTTCGGCTTGTTCGGCTCGGATGCAACGATCATCGTCACGGCGGCGGTCTCCGGAGACAGCGGATATGTCTCGAAGTCGCGACGGGCCCTTTTTGTTCCGCTTGTTGGAACCGCAAGGGAATACCGACGTTTCCCGTGACGGCGGAATTCGGAATGGGGGGACGTTTGCCGGATCGGCGGCAACCAGGACAAGACGTTGGACTCGGCGCGGCCGAGCGCGAGCGGCTTTTTTCCGGCGGCAGCGAGCTCGCGGGACTGATGCTGCGGCTTGACTGGGCGAGCACTCCCATCGGTGCGCCCGAGCAATGGCCGCAGAGCCTCAAGACCGCCGTGAGGATCATGCTCACGTCCCAGCAGCCGATCTGGATCGGCTGGGGACGGGAGCTGATCTATCTCTACAACGATCCGTACAAGGCAATTATCGGCGGCAAGCATCCCTGGGCGCTCGGCCGGCCCACATCCGAGGTGTGGCACGAGATCTGGGAGGACATCGGGCCGCTGCTGGCGAAGGCGAGCGGGGGCGACCAGGGGACCTATGTCGAGGCGCAGCTCCTGATCATGGAGCGCAACGGTTTTCCCGAAGAGACCTACTACACCTTCTCCTACAGCCCCATTCCCGACGATGACGGCTCGCCGGGCGGAATCTTCTGCGCCAATACCGATGACACCCAGCGCGTGATCAGCGAGCGCCAGCTGTCGCTGTTGCGCGCGCTCGCCAATGCCGGAGCCGAGGCGCGCAGCGTCGACCAGGCCTGTGCGAGCTGCGCGCAAGCGCTGGCACAGGAGCCGCGCGATCTGCCTTTCGTCATGATCTACATGACCGAGCCCGACGGCGAGACGGCGCGGCTCGAAGCCTTGACCGGTATCGCGCGCGATCATCCCGCCGTGCAGCCGCGGCTGCGGCTTCACCCTGAGCAACCGTGGCCCCTCGCCGAGGCGCTGCGGCGACAGGCGGCCGTGCTGGTCCGCGAGCTGCCGCGCGTATTCGGCGTCGCCTTCCCAAGCGGCGGCTGGCGCCAGCCGCCGCAGCAGGCGGTGGTGATGCCCATCCCGTCCTCCGGGGAGACGGGGCAGGGCGGCTTCGTCATCGCCGGACTCAATCCGTTCCGCCTCTATGACGAGAGCTATGCGCGCTTTCTCAATCTCGTCGCTGGACAGATCGCGGCTGCCGTCAGTAATGGCGGCGCCTACGAGGCCGAGCGCCGCCGCGCTGAGGCGCTGGCGGCGGTCGATCGCGCCAAGACGACGTTCTTCTCCAACATCAGCCACGAATTTCGCACTCCGCTGACGCTGATGCTCGGTCCGCTCGAGGACATGCTCGCGCGCGACGAGGGGATCATTGCTGCCGAGGAGCGGTCGGTCCTGAACCTGATCCACCGCAACGGCCTCCGCCTCATGAAGCTGGTAAACACGCTGCTCGACTTCTCCCGCATCGAGGCCGGCCGCATGACGGCACGGTTCGAGCCGGTCGATCTCGGCGCGCTGACGACCGAGCTGGTCTCCAACTTCCGCTCGGCGACCGACCGAGCCGGCCTGTGCCTCGTCATCGAGGCCGCCGCTCTTCCCGAGCCGGTCCATGTCGACCGCGACATGTGGGAGAAGATCGTGCTCAACCTGATCTCCAACGCCTTCAAGTTCACCTTCGAGGGCGAGATTGCGGTCGTGATCGGCCTGTCGGCGGACCGCCGCGATGCTGAGCTCCGGGTGCGCGACACCGGCACCGGCATTCCGCCGCGCGAGCTGCCGCATCTGTTCGAGCGCTTTCGCCGCATCGACGGCGCGCGCGGGCGCTCGATCGAAGGCAGCGGCATCGGCCTTGCGCTGGTCCAGGAGCTGGTGAAGCTCCATGGCGGCGAGATCACGGCTGAGAGCGAGTTCGGCCGCGGCTCCACGTTCACCGTACGCATTCCGCTCGGCACAGCGCATCTGCCGGCGGGGCAGGTGGCCAGCTCACGGGGGGAGGGCCCCGCCGGCCGCCGCGCGCAGGCCTACATCGACGAGGCACTGGGTTGGATGAGTGGCGATGTGTCGCTCGACCTGCCGCCTCCGTCCTCTCCCGATGATATCGGCCTTCAGCACGTGACCAGATCGGTGCGTGACCGCGTCGTCCTGGCGGACGACAATTCCGATATGCGCGACTACGTGCGTCGCCTGCTCGGCGACGAGTACGAGGTCGAGACTGTCGCCGACGGCGTTGCCGCGCTCGAGGCCATTCGCCGCCGCCGTCCCGATCTGATCCTGACCGACGTCATGATGCCGCGGCTGGACGGTTTCGGTCTTCTGAAGACGCTGCGCGGCGATGCGCAGTTGCGCGACGTTCCCGTGGTCATCCTGTCGGCGCGCGCTGGCGAGGAGGCGAAGGTGGAGGGGCTCGATGCCGGCGCCAGCGACTATCTGAGCAAGCCGTTCAGCGCGCGCGAGCTGCTGGCGCGCGTCCGGGTCAACATCGATCTCGCGCGTATCAGGCGCGCGGCCGAGACGACCCTGCGCGACGTGAACGAGCGGCTGGAAGCGCAGGTCTCGGAGCGCACAGCGGAGCTGCAGGCCAAGGAGGCGCGGCTTCGTACCGTCTTCGAGGCGAGCTACACGTTCCAGGCCCTGCTGTCGTCGGACGGGATCTTGCTCGACGCCAACGCGACGTCGCTCGAGGCGATCGCGGCGCCGTTGCACGAGGTGGCGGGGCAGCCATTCTGGGAGACGCCGTGGTTTGCGGGCACGCCAGGCATGCCCGAAGCGATCAGGGCGCTGGTCGACGCCGTGGCTCGCGGCGACGAGGCGCGCCAGGAGCTTCACCTCGACCTGCCGGTCGGCGGCTGGCGCTGGTTCGACTTCCAGATGCGTCCGGTGCGCGACGAGACCGGGCAGGTCGTGGCCATCGTGCCCGAGGCGGTGGAGCAGACCGAGCGGCGCAAGGCCGAGGAGGCCTTCCGCCAGGCGCAGAAGATGGAGGCGATCGGCCAGCTCACCGGCGGCGTCGCGCACGACTTCAACAATCTGCTGACCGTGATCCGCTCGTCGGCCGACCTGTTGCGGCGGCGCCAGCTGTCGCCGGAGCGCATGCGCCGCTATGTCGATGCGATCTCGGACACCGCCGACCGCGCGGCCAAGCTCACCGGCCAGCTGCTCGCCTTCGCGCGCCGCACGCCGATGGAGCGCCAGGTGTTCGATGTCGCCGGGCATATCGAGCAGATCGGCGACATGCTGCAGACCGTGCTCGGCGCACCCGCCGTGATCGAACTCGACCTCCGCGCGCGGCCGCTCCCCGTCGACGTCGACGTCAATCAGTTCGAGACCGCGCTGGTGAATCTCGTCGCCAATGCGCGCGACGCGATGAACGGCCGGGGTGTCCTGACCATCCGTGGCGACCGCGTTCAACAGCAAGGTGCGAGCGGAGCGCAGCCATTCGTCTCGATCGCGGTCAGCGACACCGGATGCGGCATCGCCGCAGATCAGATCGATCGCATCTTCGAGCCGTTCTTCACGACCAAGGGAGTCGGCCGCGGCACCGGGCTCGGCCTGTCGCAGGTCTACGGCTTCGTCCATCAGTCCGGCGGACGCGTGCTGGCGGACAGCGAGCTGGGCAAGGGCACGACGCTGACGCTGCTGCTGCCGCTCACCTCCAAGCCGCTAGGACGGCGCGAGCGAAACGAGGATCGTCCCGACACGCTCGCCGCGCGCTGGAATGTGCTGGTCGTCGAGGACAACCCCGAGATCGGCGAGTTCTCGACGCAGCTGCTCGAGGACCTCGGCTATCGCACCGTGCTGGCGCGCAGCGGCCTCGATGCGCTGCGCCTGATCGAGGATAATCCGGACGGTTTTGATCTCGTGCTCAGCGACGTTGTGATGCCCGGAATGGACGGCGTGACGCTCTGCCAGGAGATCCGAAGGCGTCTTCCGAGCATCCCGATCGTGCTCAACAGCGGCTATAGCGATGTCCTGGCCGACGGCGACCGCCACGGCTTCAGCCTGATCCACAAGCCCTATTCGGTGGACGAGCTGTCGCGCGTGCTGCGCCAGGTGATGGCCGCCCGCGGGGCGGATCCCTCGCCGGCGCCGTCCGCCTAGTCCTACT
>NZ_CAFJ01000452.1 GCF_000239795.1 Bradyrhizobium sp. STM 3809
AACTGGGCGCCGCGATCGCACGTTTCCGTGAGCCAGCCGCAGTTGCGACGTAATGCAGCGGTCTTTAATGTGACGGTTTATCGATACGCCTCCCGAGGAACACGCATGGCTCATTCGTTTCGACTGTCGATGGGAGCGCTGGCGCTTGCCGCGATCACGTTCGGTCCGGCGCAGGCCGGGGCAGGGGTGCCGTTCCTGCCGCACCAGGCGCTGTATGAGCTCAGCCTGTTGAAGTCGCGCGGATCGAGCCCGGTCAACAGCGCGCGCGGCCGCATCCTGTACAATTTCTCCGGCAATGCCTGTAACGGCTACACCTCGGACTTCCGCCAGGTCTCCGAGCTCGATCTCGGCGAAGGCAAGGTCACGCTCAGCGACCTGCGCTCGACGGCGTGGGAGGACGGCGCCGGCAAGAGCTACCGCTTCAAGATCGACTCGCGAATGAACGACCAGGCTTCCAGCCCGGTCGACGGCATCGCGGAGCGCAGCGGCGACCACATCACGGTGAAGCTGAAGCAGCCTGAGGCGAAGACCTTCACGCTCGATGGCTCGACCGTGTTTCCGACCGAGCAGATCCAGCGCATCATTGCGGCGGCCCGCGAAGGCAAGTCGCTGCTCGAACTGTCGGTGTATGACGGCTCCGACAATGGCGAGAAGGTCTACAACACCCTGACCGTGATCGGCGCCGCGGTGCCGGGCGACAAGGCCCCCGCCAAGCCGGACGCCTCGACCGACAATGACGAGATGAAGTCGCTGACGCGCTGGCCGGTCACGGTCAGCTATTATGACCGCGACGCCAAGCGGACCGAGGGTGAGCAGACGCCTGTCTATGCGATGTCGTTCGAGCTGTATGAGAACGGCGTCTCCCGCGCCCTCGTGCTCGACTACAACGACTTCGTCATTGCAGGCGCGCTCGGCAAATTCGACGTCAAGGACAGCAAGGACTCCAACAAGCCCTGCAGCAACTGAGACGGACGTCATTCCGTCTCCTCCGGTCCGCCATAGGCGATGCCGCGGATCACCGCGGCCTGGCCGAATTTCTTGCGTAGCGCATCCATGGCGCGCTCGGCGGAGGCCGAGCGTCGGTCGAGCATGTCCGTGTCCGAGGCTTCCGAGCCCGGACGCAGCGCGCTGACGCCGGCCCCCATCAGGCGGAACGCCGTGCCATCGGTCTCGCGCGCCAGCATCTCCTTGCAGACCGAGAAGATCTTGCCGGCGAGCTGAGTGGGCGCTGCGATCGACTGCGAGCGCGTGCGCTGGCGGAAATCGGCGGTCTTGAGCTTCAGCGTGATCGTCGAGCCGGCGAACTGGCTCGCCTTCAGCCGCGCCGAGACCTTCTCCGACAGCCGCCACAACAGCTTTTCCAAGGTCGCGTAGTCGCGGATGTCGGTGTCGAAGGTGGTCTCGCTGGAGATCGTCTTGGCGCCGCGGTCGGCCACCACCTTGCGATCGTCGAGGCCGCGCGCCAGCCGCCACAGCCTTCGGCCCTCACCGCCGAACTGCTTCATCAGCTCGATCTCGTCGGCGCGCTGCAGGTCGGAGATGAGGCGGAATCCGCAGCTCGCCAGTCGCTGCTGGGTGGCCGGTCCGACGCCGAAGATGAAGCCCACCGGCTTGTCGGCGAGCATCGTCGTCGCCTCGTCCTGGTCGAGCGCGGCGAAGCCGCGGGGCTTGTCGAGATCGGAGGCGATCTTGGCCAGGAACTTGTTGCACGACAGACCGACCGAGACCGTGATGCCGATGGTCTGCTCGACCTCACGCGCGAAGCGCGCCAGCACCTTGGCCGGGATCATGCCGTGGACACGCTCGGTGCCGGAGAGATCGAGGAACGCCTCGTCGATCGACAGCGGTTCGACCAGCGGCGTCAGCGCCTGCATCGCCTGCCGGACCTCGCGGCCGACCCGGACGTATTTCGCCATATCGGGCCGAATCACCACAGCCGAAGGGCACAGCTCCAGCGCCTTGAACATCGGCATCGCCGAGCGCACGCCATAGGTGCGGGCGATGTAGCAGGCCGCCGAGACCACGCCGCGCCGGCCGCCGCCGATGATGACCGGACGGTCGGCGACCTCTGGATTGTCGCGCTTCTCGACCGTCGCATAGAAGGCGTCGCAGTCGATATGGGCGAGCGTCAGCGCCGAGAGGGCGCGATGCCGGACCAGGCGCGGCGAGCCGCAGCCGCCGCAGCGCCGTGCCCTGACATCGAGATCCGCCAGACAGTCGCGGCAGAAGCAGGCCGGCCCGGCCGCCGCGCGCGACGCACTTTCTGGCGCCAGCGTGCTCACGGCACGTCGCGCTCCCATTGCCGGTCGCCCAATACCTGCCTTGCGGCCATGATATTGGTCGGATGTAACTTGGAGCTTTCGGCAAAAGCCTTTACCGTCGCGTCGTCGCGCAGCACGAAATCGAGCACGCTGGCCAGGAAATTCGGGTCGGCCGCCGAGGTCCGCAGCGTCTCCGGCCCGATCCCGGTCTCGGCCAGGAACCGGCCGATGCGCTCGGGTTCCCCGGCCAGGAAAGACAAGGCCTGAATGGCAACGATTTCAGCAACTTCGCGCGGATTTTGAGAACGCTTTTTCAACGGGGCATTTGCCTTTCCATTAACTTGTCGTCTCTACTTTGCAGACCATCATGCCCGAGTCTTTGGAGCGGGTTCAAGCAAGTGGAAACCATCTCGGTCGAAGATGGAATACCGCCTTAACGGCTTTGAACGAATCTGGGGCTAGTTTGAATTAGATGGGTAGCGGTGGGCAGGTGTCCACCGGAGGGCAGTCGGGTGTCAGTGATTCGGAGGGGCGGATGGGCAAGACCGTCCTGATCGTGGAAGACAATGAGCTCAACATGAAGCTCTTCCGCGATCTGTTGGAAGCCCATGGGTACCAGACGTCCGGCACGTCCAGCGGCGTGGAGGCGCTCGACATCGTGCGCCGGACCCGGCCCGATCTCATTCTGATGGACATCCAGCTGCCGCAGGTCTCCGGCCTGGAAGTGACGAAATGGATCAAGGACGATCCGGATCTGCGCGCGATCCCGGTGGTCGCGGTGACGGCTTTTGCGATGAAGGGCGACGAGGAGCGCATCCGCGAGGGTGGCTGCGAGGCCTATCTTTCCAAACCGATCTCGGTCGGAAAATTCATAGAAACCGTGCGACGTTTTATCGGCTGAGGAGTTTCTGCAGTGTCCGCGCGCATCCTTGTCGTCGATGACGTCCCCGCCAACGTCAAGCTGTTGGAGGCGCGGCTGTCGGCCGAATATTTCGACGTGCTGACCGCCTCGAACGGCGCCGAGGCGCTGCAGATCTGCCAGCGCGCCGAATGCGACATCATCCTGCTCGACGTGATGATGCCGGACATGGACGGCTTCGAGGTCTGCCGCCGGCTGAAGTCCAATCCGGCGACGCATTTCATTCCCGTGGTGATGGTGACGGCGCTCGACAGCCCGTCCGACCGCGTGCGCGGCCTGGAGGCCGGCGCCGACGACTTTCTCACCAAGCCCGTCTCCGACGTCGTGCTGATCGCGCGGGTGCGCTCGCTGACTCGGCTGAAGATGATGACCGACGAGCTGCGCATGCGCGCGCTGACCTCGCTCGAGATCGGCGTGCAGGCGCCCGAACGCAACGCGGTGGCCGATGCCGGCCGTGGCGGGCGGGTGCTGCTGGTCGACGACCGGCCGTCGTCCTATGAGCGGCTCGGGCCGATGCTGGCGACCGAGCATTCCGTCGACGTCGAGCCGAATCCGGCGGAGGCCGTGTTCAACGCCGCGGAGGGCAATTACGACCTCGTCATCGTCTCGCTCGACCTCAACGATTTCGACGGCCTCAGGCTGTGCAGCCAGCTGCGCTCGCTGGAGCGCACGCGGCACGTGCCGATCCTGGCCATTGCAGAGGCCGAGAACAATTCGCGGCTGCTGCGCGGGCTGGAGATCGGCGTCAACGACTATCTCCTGCGCCCTGTCGACAAGAACGAGCTGCTGGCGCGCGCGCGCACCCAGATCCGCAAGCGCCGCTACACCGATCACCTGCGCGACAACGTGCAGAACTCGATCGAGATGGCGATCACCGACGCGCTGACGGGCCTGCACAACCGCCGCTACATGGAGACGCATCTGGCGACGTTGGCCGACCAGGCGGCAAGCCGGGGCAAGCCGCTGGCGCTGATGATGCTCGACATCGACTATTTCAAGTCGATCAACGACAATTATGGCCACGATGCCGGCGACGACGTGTTGCGCGAGTTCGCGATGCGGGTGCGCAAGTCGATCCGCGGCATCGATCTCGCCTGCCGCTATGGCGGCGAGGAGTTCGTGATCGTGATGCCCGAGACCGATTTGCACGTCGCCGGCATGGTCGCCGAGCGGCTGCGCCGCTCGGTCGCCAACGAGCCGTTCTCGGTGCACAAGGGCGAGAAGCGCATCGACGTCACGGTCTCGATCGGCATCTCCACTTTGGAGCAGAAGGGCGAGCCGATCGCCGACGTCATGAAGCGCGCCGACACCGCGCTCTACCGCGCCAAGAACGAAGGCCGCAACCGCGCCGTGGCCATTGCGCCTGTGCATCAGCCCGCGCCGTTCCTGCCGCAGGCCGCCGGCCGCGGGCGTTGAGGGGCAGGGCGGCTCTGCTGCCTCCGTCCTCGGTCGAAGGCGGCGATCGCCAGCACAACTCACCCCATCGCGCATCGCGTCATCCCGGGCCTCGTGCTTCGAGACGCGCCGCAAGCGGCGCTCCTCAGCATGAGGGGTGAGAGCTTCACCAGGATCGCTCTACGCCTCCTCAAAAACCTCACCAAGACCATGGATCTCGTCCTGAGGAGCACGCCGCAGGCGTGCGTCTCGAAGGACGGCCGCGGGCGCTGACGGGCAGGGCGGCTTCTCTGGATTGTCGCAACCGCAGGCAAGCTGCCAGCGACGAGCCACACA
>NZ_CAFJ01000451.1 GCF_000239795.1 Bradyrhizobium sp. STM 3809
GCTCATCCTGCTCATCGCGCTGTCGGCCAAGAACGCGATCCTGATCGTCGAGGTCGGCCTCGAGCTGCACGGCCGCGACGGCAAACCCCTCATCGAGTCCGCGATCGAGGCGGCGCGGTCGCGCTTCCGGCCGATCCTGATGACCTCCTTCGCCTTCATTCTCGGCGTCGTACCGCTGGTGCTGGCGACAGGCGCCGGCGCCAGCGCGCGCAAATCGATCGGCATCACCGTGTTCTCCGGCATGCTGGCCTCGACCTGCCTCGCCGTGCTGTTCGTGCCGGCGTTCTTCGTCGTGGTGCAGCGCTTCGAGAACTGGCGCGCGGCGCGCAAGGCAAAACCGGTCGTGGCGCAGCCGGCGGAATGAGACCTACTGCGTTCGGAGTGGCGTCTCCTTCAGTCCGTTGGCGTCATAGGCTCTGCGCAGCAGCCCGTTCGACACCGCCTCGGTCATGAAGCCGGTGACGAAGGCCAGCGCCTTGTCGTGCCCGCGCGGGACGGCGACGGCGGTCACCGTCTTCTTGAAAGTCTCGTCGAGCACCCGCGTGCCCGGAATCTTCCTGGCCATCGCGTTGAGCTGGTCGCGCGAGAGCGCGAAAGCGTCGATCTCGCCTCGCTGCAGCAGGCCGAAAATCTCGTCATAGGTCTGATAGCCGGTGACGCTGGCGTTCTTCAGATGCGCGATGGCGCCACGCATCGTCGTGGTGTTGTTGACCGCCGCCACCTTCACGCCCGGCTCGTCGAGGGTCGCGAAGCCCGTCACCGCCGAGCCCGGCTTGACGATGTAGGTCGCGTCGGCGACCTCGTAGACCGGGCCGAACGCCATCCTGGCCTCGCGCTCCGGATCCTTCGGCAGGAACGTCACGTCCCAGGTGCCCTTGTCGGCCGCGTCGGTGATCTGGCCGGAGTTCTGGTGCACGACATAGTCGACCGGCACGCCGAGCCTGTCGGCCATCGCGCGGCCGAGATCGACGGGAACGCCGGCATAGCCGGTCTCGGTCCTGGTCGACCAGAACGCGCCGCCCGCCGGGCTGATCGCAATCGCCACGCGCAGCCGGCCGGTCGGCGCGATCTCGTCCTTCAGTTCGGCGGCTCCGCCGTGAGATGACGTCATGATACCCGCCACGACGGCCAGCGCCGCCATTTGCAGCCTGCGCCACTGGCCCATCGTTCCCTCCCCGTTGTCATGGCGGCCATCATGCCGTGCAGGCCGTCCGATGCAAGTACGATCGTTTTCACTCCGCAGGCGCCTCCCGCAACGCCGGCCGCAACGCCGGCAGTTCGGGCGGCAGGATCAGCGCGGCGACGATCGCGACCAGAGCAAGCGCGGCGAAGGCCTGCAGCATGGTGGCGAAGCCGCCGCGCTCGTACAGCCAGGCGACCAGGCCGACCGAGGCGCCGGCTGCGGTGAAGCCGACGAAATAGCGCACCGCATAGGCGCGCGAGCGCCATTCCTCGGCGGTGTACTTGCCGACCATGGCGTCGTTGACCGTGACCTGGCCGAACGCGCCCATCACGATGCCGATCGAGGCCACGATCAGCGCCCAGTCGCGGGCATCGGCGGCAAGATAGAGCAGCGGCGCCAGCACCAGCGACAGCGGCAGCGCGACGGCCTTCAGCGTGTGGCGATCGAGCAAGCGCCCGATCGTGTACTGCGTCATCGCGCCGAACACGTAGACACCAGCCGCGATGAAGCCGAGCAGCGCCGGGCTCTGCGTCAGCCCTGCCAGCCGCTCCGCGAACAGTTTTGGCAGCGCCACGGTGATCGCGTTGAAGGTGGTCGAGATCGCGATCACCACCAGGAGCAGCGCCAGCACCACGCGCCACATCTGCTCGCGCGCCACCCGCGCCTGCGCCGCCGCCTGCTTCGAGCCCCTGCGATCCTCATGCGCGACCGTCATCGCGAAGGCCAGGCCGATCCCGAGCGTGACCACGCCGGGCACGATGAAGGCGAAGCGCCAGCCGAGATACTGGCCGACGACGCCGGTGACCAGCGCCGACGAGGCGACGCCGAGATTGCCGAACACGCCGTTCAGCCCCATGTCGCTGCCGAGCCGTTCGGCATAGGACACCAGCATCGCGGTTCCCACCGGATGATAGATCGAGGCGAACAGGCCGATCGAAAACAGCGCCGCGCCGAGCTGCCAGGGCGTCTGCACCAGGCCGACCGAGATCATCGACAGGCCGATGCCAACATAGAAGATCAGCATCATGTGCCGCCGGCTCCAGCGGTCGCCGAGCCAGCCGGTCAGCAGCGCGCCGGCGCCGAAGGCGATGAAGCCGGGCGTCGCATAGGGCAGCAAATCCGCATAGGCCATGCCCAGCGCCGGGCCCATGATGATGACCGCGGCCGCGAAGATCAGCATCGCATAATGATCGATGAAATGGGCCGCGTTGACGAAGCCGATGACGCGGCTCGGTCTGTTCAGGCTTGGGCTGTTCATGCGCGGTTCCTCGATTCCCGATGACATCGGTTATGCTGGCTTGGGTTATACTGGCTCGCTCCAACGAGAAGGCGCCAATGACCATCGTGGACACGCCATTGAAGCCGCTCGGCGACGACCGGGTGACGACCGAGCCCGGCGTCCATCTGATCGCGCGCAGCTATCAGAAGGGCAGCCGGCTCGAGCCGCACATGCACCGCGAGTCGCAGCTGATCTATGCCTCTGCCGGCACCATGCAGGTCACCACGCCGGAGGGCCGCTGGCTGGTGCCGCCGGATCGCGCGGTGTGGGTGCCGGCGCGGCACGCGCATGCCATCGACATGCTGGCCGACAGCCAGATGCGGACGCTGTATTTCGAGCAGGACTGGCTGACGCGCGAGACGCGCGGCGTGCGGCTCGACCACGAGTTCGTGGTGCAGGTGTCGCCGCTGCTGCATCAGGCGATCCTGGCGCTGTTCGCGCCCGATGGCGGCCCCGAGCGCGCCGCGCTGCTGGTGCGCCTCGCGCTGCTCGAGCTGCGCCGCGCCGAGGACTCCTCGACCTTCATCCCGCTGCCGCGGGATCCGCGCGCCCGCCGC
>NZ_CAFJ01000450.1 GCF_000239795.1 Bradyrhizobium sp. STM 3809
AGGCGTTCCGCAAGCTGATGTATGCGGCGGCCTCGAGCGGCAAGCCGGCCTCGGGCGACTTTCCGTTTCCGCGCGAATACAAGGGCGTCTATCTCGACCGTCGGCGCGAGAGCGGCTTCCAGCTCTACAACGCGCTCGGCATCGCGCGCGGCGACAAGGCCGGATATGCGAAGCAGGCGCTGGAGAACTACAACCTGTTCGGCGCGCCCCACGTCGCGATCATCCACAGCGACGAGGCGCTCGGCACCTATGGCGCGATCGACTGCGGCGGCTACGTGACGAGCTTCATGCTCGCGGCGCAGGCGCTCGGCGTGGCCACCGTCCCGCAGGCGGCGCTCGCCTTTCACTCCGATCTGGTCCGCCGACATTTCGGCCTCGATGACGACCGCAAGATCGTGTGCGGCATCTCGTTCGGCTATCCCGATCTCGCCCACAAGGCGAACTCCTATCGGACCAGCCGCGCGTCTCTCGCGGACACCGTTCGCTTCGTCGACGGGTAGCGCGACGGTCGAGGTTCCCAATACAGAACCAAGTACAGAACCAAGGACAGAACTCGAGGTGTCCTCGTCGGAAGCGGACACTGCTGCGATGATGCAGCGATCCGATTTGTAAAAAATGATTGCTGACTGTCTCCGAA
>NZ_CAFJ01000449.1 GCF_000239795.1 Bradyrhizobium sp. STM 3809
CCTGGAGGCGGCTGGTCCGGCGCGCGAGCCGCTCGCGCCGGGCGCGGTGCTGCTGCGCGGCTTCGCGCGGCCTGATGAGGCCGGGCTGCTGGCCGCGATCGAGGCGATCACGGCGCAGGCGCCGTTCCGGCGCATGATCACTCCCGGCGGGCACCAGATGTCGGTGGCGATGACCAATTGCGGGCCGTTCGGCTGGGTGACCGACCGCAGCGGCTATCGCTACGACGCCGTGGACCCCGAGAGCGGGCGGCCCTGGCCGGCCATGCCGCCGTTGTTCCGGAAGCTTGCGGAGAACGCCGCAGGAGAGGCCGGCTTTGCCGGCTTCGCGCCCGATGCCTGCCTGATCAACCGCTACGAGCCCGGTGCAAAAATGTCGCTGCATCAGGACCGCGACGAGCGCGACATCGATGCGCCGATCGTCTCGGTCTCGCTCGGCCTGCCCGCGACGTTCCTGTTCGGCGGCCTCAAGCGCACCGACAAGACGCAGCGCCATCGGCTGGTCCATGGCGACGTCGTCGTCTGGGGCGGGCCGGCGCGGCTCGCCTTCCATGGCGTCGCGCCGCTCGCCGATGGCGAGCATGCGCGGCTCGGCCGCCGCCGCATCAACCTGACGTTCCGCCGCGCCCGCTGATCAGGCCGAAGGCTTCGCCGGATGGATGAAGGCCCAGGGCGACACTTCGGAGTCGCGCGGCACCTCGACGTCGATCAGGTACGGCCCGCCATGCGCCAGCGCCTTGTCCAGCGCCGCCTTGAACTGATCCGGCGCCGTGACGCGGCTCGCCGCAACACCAAACGACTCCGCGAGCTTGACGAAATCCGGATTGACCAGATCGGAAGCGACGACGCGGCCGTCGAAGCGCTCGCGCTGGTCGCGCCGGACATTGCCGTAGGAGTTGTTGTTGAACACCAGGGTGACCACGCCGATGTTGTACTGCACGGCGGTCGCCAGCTCCTGCACCGCGAACATGAAGCCGCCGTCGCCGGTGATCGCCACGACAGGCTTGTCGGGATGCGCGACCTTGGCGCCGAGCGCGGTCGGGAAGCCGGCGCCGAGCGTGCCCTGATAGCCCGAGGTGATGAAGGTGCGCGGCTGGTACACCGGGAAGCCATACCAGGAGGCGAAGCCGACCTGCGATAATTCATCGGTGACGATGGCGTCGTGGGGTAGCACCTCGCGCAGCACATTCAGATAGGCCATTTGCGGCTGCACCGTCTGGATCTCCTGCAAGGTCGCCGCGGTCGCTTCGCGAATGGTCGCGCGGTGGCCGGACGTTTTGCGATAGCCGGCTTTGCTCACCGCAGCCGCAAGCGCGGCCGTGCCGGCCTTGGCGTCGGCGACGATCCCGGCATCGACGATCAGGCGCCGCATCTCGGCGGGATCGATGTCGATGCGGATCGACTTCAAGCCGTCCGGCTTGAACGGCCAGCGGAACGTCGTCGGCAACTCCATGCGGGTGCCGATGCCGATCATCAAATCGGTGGTCGGCCACAGCTTGTACGCCGCGGCCATGGTGAGTCCGAGCTCATGCGCATTGGAGACGATGCCGCGCCCCGAGCGGAAGGCGACGACCGGCGCGTCGATCAACTCGGCCAATTCGAGGATCTCCTCGCGCGCCTCGATCGCGCCGGAGCCGACGAAGATCATCGGCGTCTTGGCGCCGGCGATCAGCGCCGCCGCCTTGGCGATGCGGTCGGGATCGGGCTGCGGCGGCGTGAACGGGATCAGCGGCTTCGCGGCTGACGTCTCGGCCTTCTGCGTGAACACGTCCCACGGCATTTCCAGCGCGGCCGGGCCGGGGCGTCCCGACAGCATCTCCTGGAAGGCGCGCGACACGAGCGTCGGCGCGCTGTCGGGATATTCGATGCGCTCGGCCCATTTCACGAAGGTGCGCAGGGTGGCGAGCTGGTCGGGCATCTCGTGCAGATGGCCGCGGCCGCGGCCGAGATAATCCGTCGGCACCTGGCCGGTGAGGCACAGCACCGGCTCGTTGCAGCCGAAGGCGGTGAGCAGCGCCGCGCCGGCATTGAGCACGCCGGGACCCGGCACCACACTGAACACACCGGGCCTGCCGCTGGCGCGGGCATAGCCGAACGCCATGTAGCCGCAGGCCTGCTCGTGGCGGGCGCCGACGACCTTGAGCTGCGCCTGATGAAAAGCGTCGAACAGGCCGTAGACCTGCGCGCCGGGCAGGCCGAACACGGTGTCGACGCCGTGGGCGACGAGCCCGCTGACGATGGCTTCGCCGCCGGTCATGGTGGTCATGCTGCTGTTCCCGTTTTACTGAGCTTCGTCGACGACGCCGTTGCGCAAGAGTCCGACGCCTTCGGCCGCGATCTCGATGACATCGCCGGGCTTCAGATAGCGCGGCGGATCGAACCGCGCACCGGCGCCGGTCGGCGTGCCCGTCACGATGACGTCACCGGGAACGAGCGTCGTGAAGGTCGAGATGTAGTTGATCAGATAGCGGAAGCTGAAGATCAGCCGCGACGTGCGGTCGTCCTGGCGCAGCTCGCCATTGACGCGCGTCGTCAGCCTGATGTCGGCGATCTGGCTCTCGCTCGTGTAGGGCACGATCCAGGGCCCGAGGCTGCCGGTGGAATCGAAGTTCTTGCCCTGGGTGACGTTGAACTTGGCGTGCCGCACCCAGTCGCGGATCGTGCCCTCGTTGCACAGCGTCAGCGCGGCGATGTGATCGAGCGCCGATGCCTCCGGAATGTGCCGGCCGGCCTTGCCGATGACGAGCACCAGCTCGCCCTCGTAGTCCAGCTGCGGCGAGGCGCGCGGGCGCACCAGCGGCGTCTGGTGGCCGACGAAGGAGCGCGGCGTGCGCATGAACATCGACGGATATTTCGGCGCGTCCTGGCCGTCCTTGTACTCGGCATTGCGGTCGGGATAGTTGACGCCGATGCAGATGATCTTTTCCGGTGAGGGGATCGGCGGCTGCCAAATGATCGCATCGAGGCCAAGATCCGGCGACAGGCCGGCCGCGGCATCGACCAGCCGGTTCAGGGCGCCCGCGGCGATCACCTCGCGCAAGGTCGGATAGTCCTTGCCGAAGCGCGCCGAGAGATCGATGAGACCCGTGTCGGTCACGAGCCCGTAATGGGGCGCGCCATTGGCGGAGTAGGTGGCGAGGCGAGGGGAGGTCATGCGCTGGTCTCCTTATTATACGCCGAGCCGCTGGATCTTGTGCGTGCCGCGCGCGAGCGAGACGTGCTTGGTCTCCATGTAGAAGTCGAACGAATAGTCGCCGCCGTCGCGGCCGATGCCCGACGCCTTCATGCCGCCGAACGGCGTCGGCAGATGCCGGACGTTCTCCGAATTCAGCCAGATCATGCCGGCCTCGAGCGCGTCCGCAACGCGCAGCGCGCGGCCCATGTCGCCGGTCCAGACATAGCCGGTGAGGCCATACTGCACGTCATTGGCGATCGCGATCGCGTCGGCCTCGTCGCGGAATGGGATCACGGTGAGGAACGGCCCGAACACCTCCTCTTGCGCCACGCGCATCGTCTGGCTCGCGCCGGTCACCAATGTCGGCTCGACATAGTGGCCGCCGCCGGGACCCGCGAACGGCTTGCCACCGACCGCGATGATCGCGCCGTCTTGCCGCGCGACGTCGACATAGGAGCAGACCTTGGCGAGATGCCGCTCATGGATCAGCGGCCCGATCTCGGTTGCCGGATCGAGCGGATGGCCGACCTTCAGCGCCCGCACCCGCGCCGCGAGCTTGGCGGTAAAGGTCTCCGCGATGCTCTGCTGGACCAGCAGTCGGCTCGACGAGGTGCAGCGCTCGCCGTTGAGCGAGTAGATCATGAACACCACCGCGTCGAGCGCGCGGTCGAGATCGGCGTCGTCGAACACGATCACCGGGTTCTTGCCGCCGAGCTCGAAATGCACCCGCTTCAGGGTCGGCGCGCCCTGCGCCATGATCGCGGAGCCCGTGGAGCTTTCGCCGACGAAGCCGATCGCCTTGATCGCGGGATGTTCGGTCAGCGCCTTGCCGGCCTCCTCGCCGAAGCCATGCACGGTATTGAGCACGCCGTCGGGAATGCCGGCGTCCTTGGCGAGCTTCGCCAACCAAAGCGCTGTGATCGGCGACCACTCCGCCGGCTTGTGCACGACGGTGCAGCCGGCGGCGAGCGCCGGGGCGATCTTCCAGGTCGACAGCATGAACGGCGTGTTCCACGGCGTGATCACGCCGACCGGGCCGATCGGCACCCGCGTCGAGATATTCCAATGCTCCTCGCTCGGCGTGCTCAGCCCGTCGCGCGCCTCGGTGCATTTGTCGGCGAAGAAGCGGAAGTTCTCGGCGGCGCGGATCGCGGCCTTGGCCATGAAGCGATAGGCCTGGCCGGTGTCGATGCATTCGAGCACGGCGATGTCGTCGGCGTGATCCTCGATCGCATCGGCGACGCGATGCAAGAGCTTGCGGCGCATCGCCGGCGCGATCTCGCGCCAGGATCTGAACGCGAGCGCGGCCGAGGTGGCGGCGCGGTCGATGTCCTCGGCATTGCCACGCGCGACGCGGGCCAGCACGGCATTGTCGATCGGCGATTTCGTCTCGAACGTCGCGCCCGAGATCGCCGGCACCATCTTGCCGTCGATGAAATGGCCGATGCCTTCGTCCTTCAGCTTCGCGAGCAGGGGGGCGGCGCGATCGAGATTGGCCTTGTAGACGTCGGCTTTGGGAGTGGCCTTATCCATGGGATGCCTCCGCTTTCAGGGCGTCGTGAATGTTGTTGCGCTTCCAACTGGTCGCGGCGTCGTTGATCTGCATGTCGAACGACAGCGCGAATTTGGTGCTCGCGAAGACAGGGTCGAGGTAGTCCGAAAGCACCTTGAACACATGCTCGCCGGCCTTCTGCCGCGCGGGGAGGTCGCGGCCTTCGCCGAGCCGTAGCAGCATCGCGAGGAACGCGGCGTCGGGCTTGCCGTCGGCAATCGCGTAATGCTCGCAACGGATCGCGCGCACGCGGATGCCGCCGATCGGGAAGATGCCGGTCTCGCTGGCAGCCTTGCGGACCACCTCGCAGACGAGGTCCATCCGGATATAGGCGTCGAGATTGGCGGAATATTCGATGCTGAAATGGGGCATGGTGTGGTCGCTCCGGTGCAGGTGTCAGGCGAAGTAGCAGCTCACCGTTCCATAGGGACCATAGTCGGCCTGGATCGTGTCGCCCTTGCGCGCCTCGATCGGCCGGATGAACGAGCCGGCGAGGACGACCTGACCTGGTTCGAGGGCAAGCCCATGCGCCGCGATCTTGTTGGCGAGCCAGGCCACGGCCGTCGCTGGATTGTTCAGCACGCCCGCGGCGAGGCCGGTCTCCTCGAGCTGACCGTTCTTATAACAAAGTGCGCCGACCCAGCGCAGGTCGGTATCACCAGGCCGCATCGGCCGGCCGCCGAGCACGATACCGGCATTGGCTGCATTGTCTGCGATCGTGTCGAAGATCTTGCGCGTCGCCTTGGTCTGCGGATCGACGCGTTCGATCCGGGTATCCAGGATTTCCAATGCCGGCACCACGAAGTCGGTGGCGTTGAGCACATCGAACAGCGTGCAGTCGGGGCCGGCGAGACGGTGCTTCATCACGAAGGCCAGCTCGGCCTCGATCCGCGTGGCGATGAAGCGGTCGGACGGCACGATGCCGCCGTCGGCGAAGAACATGTCGTCGAGCAGCACGCCCGAATCCGGCTCGTCGATATTGAGCGCGCTCTGCATCGCCTTCGACGTCAACCCGATCTTGTGTCCCTTGATGGTTCGGCCGTCGGAGACCTTGATGTCGATCCAGGCCTTCTGGATCGCGTAGGCGTCGGCGATCGAGATGTCCGGATACTCCTGGGACAACTGCCGGATCTGATGGCGGGATTTCTCCGCCTGGTCCAGGCGCAGGGCGCAGCTGTGGATCTGGTCGCTCGACAGCGGCATGGAACGGACCCTCGTGAAGAAACAGATGGCGGGAGATGATTAACATGTTAAGTTTCAGGCGGCAAACCGAAATGGCGATTGCTGCAGTGCAAATTATCCGGCGGCGGGGATTGGCGACATGAGCGAGAGTAAGCCGAAGGGCGCGAGGCCGCCGGCGAAGGATGCCCGCAAGGTGCCGATGCGCGATTTCTCGCAATCGCTGCCGATGGCGCTCTTGCGGGCGCGCGAGGCCGTGATGCGGCAATTCCGGCCCAATCTGCGCGCGCATGGGTTGACGGAGCAGCAATGGCGCATTCTGCGCGCCCTGGCGGCAGTGGATGCGATCGAGGTGACGGAGCTGGCGCGGGTCGCCTTCCTGCTCGGTCCCAGCCTGTCCCGCATTCTGCGCGATCTGGACGCGCGCGGCCTGATTCAGCGCGAGGTGGATGCGCGCGACATGCGCAGGGGTGTGTTGTCGATTTCAACAAAGGGGTTGAAGCTGATCGCGCAGGTCGCGCCGAACTCCGAGGCGATCTACGCCTCGATCGGGCGCCGCTACGGCGCGCGCAAGCTTGCCGCGCTGCACAAAATGCTGGACGAGCTCGAGCAGAGCATGGGCGGCGATGTCGAGCCGGACACCACGGCAGATGAATGACGTCGTGCAAACATCCGGCAATTTGACCGCTGATCAGTTCCGAAGCTTGGCAGTCACTTCAACAGTTTGATAAGAAGCGATGCAGTCGAGCGGAGATGACGTGCGTCGCAGGCATGGCAATCCATGCTAACTCTGTCCCGCCTGCCGATCGAACCCGCGAGTTGCCATGGTCACCATCAAGGTTGAGCGTCTCATCGACTTCGTTGCCGACGTATTTGAACATGCCCAGTCCTCGCCGGAGGAGGCGCGCCGGATCGCCACTTACCTCACGACCGCGAATCTCACCGGGCATGACAGCCATGGCGTGATCCGTGTCCCCGTCTACATCCGCTGGCAGAAGATGGGATCGGTCGTACCCAACCAGACCGCCGAGGTGGTGGTCGATACGCCCTCGCTGGTGGTGGTCGACGGCAAGTTCGGCTACGGCCAGACGGTGACGCCGCAGGCCGTGAAGATCGGCATCGAGCGCTGCAAAAAGAGCGGACTGGCCGCGCTGGCGTTGCGCAATTCCGGCCATCTCGGACGCGTCGGCGACTGGGCGGAAATGGCAGCCGCGGAAGGCCTGGTGTCGATCCATTTCGTCAACGCAGCGGGCTCGCTGCTGGTTGCGCCGTTCGGCGGCGTCGAGAAGCGGTTCTCGACGGCGCCTTATTGCGTCGGCATTCCGCGCCAGGGGCAGGATCCGATCGTGCTCGATTTCGCGACCTCGATCGTCGCCGAAGGCAAGGTGCTGGTGGCGAGCCGCGGCGGCAAGAAGCTGCCGAAGGGGGCGTTGATCGATGCCGACGGCACGCTGAGCGAGGATCCCGCGGTCCTCTACGGGCCCTACGAGGCGGAAGGTCCGCGCGACCACACCAAGGGGACGGGCGCGATCCGCGCGTTCGGCGAGCACAAGGGATCGGGCCTCGCCTTCATTTGCGAATTGCTCGGCGGCGCCTTGACCGGCACCGGGGCCACCTCCGGGGGGCGGCGCTTCGCCAACGGCATGCTGGCGATCTACATCGATCCGAAGGTGGTCGATCCCGCCGACGTCTTCGACGGCGAGATCACCCGCTACACCGATTTCATCCGGGCGACGAAGCCGATGGCCGGCGTCGACCAGGTCCAGGTGCCGGGCGACGTCGAGCGCAAGACGCGGGCGGATCGGACCGCGAACGGCGTGCCCTTGCCCGATGATACCTGGGCAGCGATAGTCGGCACCGCGCGCGAGGTCGGAGTGAGCGAAGCGAGCATCCAGCGGGCGGCCTCGTGAGGACATCGTGAACCTTGAAGGCGGCGGAGCCCAGCTGCGGCTGGATCATTTCGCAGTGTTGCCGTCATCGTCGGAATCACCAAACGTCGACCAAGTCGGTTCGATCTGAACAACAAGGGAAGGAAACGCAGTCGTGGCGAACAATAAGGTCAAGCAGCTCTGGGCCGAGGGCAAAGCGGTGGTGAATGCCTGGCTCGCGATCCCCTCGGGGTTCTCCGCGGAGGTCGTGGCGCAGTGCGGCTTCGACAGCGTCACCGTCGACATGCAGCATGGCGTCCAGGACTATCTGTCGATGGTGCAGTGTTTTCAGGCGATGCATGGCCATCCGGTGACCCCGATGGTGCGCGTGCCGTGGAACGAGCCGGGCATCATCGGCAAGGTTCTCGACGGCGGCGCCTATGGCGTGATCTGCCCGATGGTCAACACGCCGCAGGAAGCGCGCAATCTCGTGTCCTATTCCAAATACCCGCCCAAGGGCGTGCGCTCGAACGGGCCGATCCGCTCGGGCATGTATGGCGGCGCCGGCGAGTACCAGAAGACGGCCAATGACGAGATCGTTCTGCTGCCGATGATGGAGACGAAGACGGCGGTCGAGAACATGGAGGCCATCCTCGATGTCGAGGGCATCGATGGTGTCTATATCGGCCCGTCCGACCTCGGCTTCTCCTACGGTCTGGTGCCGAAGCTCGATCGCGACGAGCCGGAGATCCTCAAGATCTACGAGAAGATCGTCAAGGAATGCGGCAAGCGCGGCCTCAATCCCGGCATCCATTGCAGCGGCGCCGAGGGCGCGGTCCGCGCCATCAACATGGGCTTCAAGCTGGTCACACTGTCGAATGAGGTCGGCCTGATGCAGGTCTATGCGCGTCAGCAGGTCGCCCAGACGCGCAAGGAGTCCGGCGGCAAGGCGTAGCAGACGTCGCGAATGGCGAATGGGGGGGGAGCGAATAGGGACTATCCCGTTCGCTATTCACCATTCGCTACTCGCAATTCGCTCAGGTTCGACCGATCTATTCAAACGAGAGAGTGTGTCATGGCTGCCGCGCCCGTCATCCGGCTTCATCCCGAGGACAGCGTCCTGATCGCGCGGTCAAGCCTGCCGCCCGGGCTCGCGGTGGCCGACGGTGTGACCACGGTCGACCGCATTCCGGCGGGGCATAAGGTCGCAGTGCGTCCGATCGCACAGGGCGAGCCGATCCGGCGTTACGGGCAGATCATCGGCTTTGCGACCACGGCGATCGCGCCCGGCCAGCATGTTCATACGCAGAACTGCGAGATGGGCGATTTCGCCAAGGACTACGCCTTTGGCGTCGACGTGAAGCCGACGCCGAATTTCGATCTCCCCGCGACCTTCGAGGGCATTCGCCGCCCCGACGGCCGCGTTGCGACTCGTAACTACATCGGCATCCTGACCTCGGTGAACTGCAGCGCCCATGTCGCGGGCATGGTCGCCGACGTCTTCAAGAAGAATCCCTTCACCGGCGACAATCCGCTCGCCGACTATCCCCATGTCGACGGCGTCGTCGCGCTCACGCACAAGACCGGCTGCGGCATGACGCTCGACGAGCCGCTCAAGCTGTTGCGGCGAACCCTCGGCGGCTACGCGCGGCACGCGAACTTCTCTGCGGTGATCGTCCTCGGGCTCGGCTGCGAGGTCAATCAGATCGGCGGGCTGATGGAGGAGCAGAAGCTCGCCGGCCGGCTGCGCGCGATGGACATTCAGGAGGTCGGCGGCACCCGCAAGACCGTCGAGGCGGGCATTGCCTTCGTCAAGGAGGCGCTGGTCGACGCCAACAAGGTCAAGCGCGAGACGGTTCCGGCAAGCGAATTAACGGTCGCGCTCCAGTGCGGCGGCTCGGACGGCTATTCCGGCATCTCCGCCAATCCGGCACTCGGCGCGGCCAGCGATCTGCTGGTGCGGCATGGCGGCACGGTGATCTTGTCGGAGACGCCCGAGACCTACGGCGCCGAGCATCTGCTGACCCGTCGTGCTGTCAGCCGCGAGGTCGGCGAGAAGCTGGTGTCTTTGATGCGGTGGTGGGAAGACTATACCGCGCGCGAGGGCGCGGAGATGAACGCCAATCCGAGCCCCGGCAACAAGGCCGGCGGTCTCACCACCATCCTCGAGAAGTCGCTCGGCGCGATGGCCAAGGCCGGCAGCACCAATCTGGTCGATGTGCTGCATTACGCCGAAGCCGTGACCAAGAAGGGCTTCGTGTTCATGGACACGCCCGGCTACGATCCCGTCGCCGCGACGGGGCAGGTCGCCGGCGGCGCGAATCTCGTCTGCTTCACCACCGGCCGCGGCAGCGTGTTCGGCTGCAAGCCGGCGCCGTCCATCAAGCTCGCCACCAACACGCCGATGTACAAGCGGATGGAAGACGACATGGACGTCAATTGCGGCACGATCCTGGACGGCGAGGAGAGCGTGCAGGAGTGCGGTCAGCGCATCTTCGAGCTGATGTTGAAGACCGCGTCGGGCCAGCCGACCAAGAGCGAGAGCTTCGATTTCGGCGGGGCCGAGTTCGCACCCTGGGTGCTCGGCGCGACGATGTAGCTCGCCGTTCGACTCGGGAACCCAGGATGCGGGCCTGTTTCGCGCGCCGGCATCTGATCACAGCTGAGATCGTCAACTAGCTGAGACTGGATCGCAACTGCGATCAGATAACCGGTGGGGAGCGCCGCCATTGAATGGCTGCGCCATCGTTTGATTGCGCCTTCGTCTGATCGCGCCTCGCGCGGCAGCGGCGCCGAACGATTTTACCGCTGGTGGCCGAGGCCGATGCCGAGCGCCAGAGCCTTCTGACGGAGCGAGCCCTCGGTGCGCTTCATCGCCTTGGCGATCTTGGCAACCGGGGTCTTGGACTTCGAGTGCTGCTTCAGCAGCTTGATGTCGGCCGGCGTGTAGGGCTTGCGCGCCAACTTCTTGGTAGCTGCCTTCTTAGCTGTCTTCGCCACTTGATTCTCCTTTTGGCAATGGGCGTCCTAAATAGCACGTGTAGTCGAGCTATCAAGCGATTGCGGCGGATGCAACGCTATTAGTTCTTGTTAGTTCAACATTCGGGGTTAACCCCAGATATGGCAAAGTGGTCAATCTTCCGTGAGCATTTGTACCTCTGCCTGTGGACAACTTCGGGGGAACAGGCAGCTGATGACTTGTTTGTTCTTCTCCCGTTCTTCGCGATGAGGCCGGATTAAGTCGTGTGGCCGCCGGAAAAGCGACCGGCGCGTGCAGGGCAGACGCTTGATCGGGTTCGGATGAGGTCGGAATCCGTCCCGGACGCCGGGTTTCGGGCCAAGGATGGTTCAATAGGCAGCGCTGCCCGTTGTTAGTGCTTGATCCCTGAGCATTGCAATGTTCTGCTCAAAAAAGTTGCTGGAGCGCTGAACCCACGTGTCAATCTACGTCGCATTACATCACGTCACCCATTACAAGTACGATCGTCCGGTCGGTCTGGGCCCACAGACC
>NZ_CAFJ01000448.1 GCF_000239795.1 Bradyrhizobium sp. STM 3809
TCCAGCGCCTGACCCGCGGGACAGGTGATCCTGACGCATGCCTCGCCCTCGGCGCGCTGGCCCTTGCCGCACAGCAGGGGACAGATGCGCGATGTCTTCGCCTTCACGGCCTCCAGCGCATCGATGCTGGCGACCTGGACGTCGAACCTGGTTCCGGCCTGCTTGTTGAAGCGCTCCAGCGCCCGGCGCGCGTTGAGATCCCAAGTGCCGTCGCTGTCGGCGGTGCTGCAGCCGACGCGGCGCAGCTCCGCGGCGAGCAGGCGCGGCAGATCCGGCGGCGGCACGGCCGCCGGCGTCGCGGCGGGAGGCGGTACCGCCGCGACCGCGGTCGGTGCGGAAGAGGGGACCGGCTTCTCCGGCTGCTGGGCCGGATCGGGCGGGCTGCGTGTGACCTCGGGGGCCGCAGCCTCGGGCGCGCGCGCCAACTCGGCGGGCCTTGCGGCGGCGGCCGGCGACAGCTTGGCGCGCTGCGCCTTGGCGAGTGCGGCGTAGAAACCGGTGGGGTATTTCTCGAGGAACGCGTCGAGCGCCGCCGGGCTGCCGATGCGCTCGGCGAGTTCGTAGTCAAGGCGCATCGCCGCGTCCGGGTCAGCGGCCGCGCTCGCGGCCGGTGCCGCCGGAACCAGCGCGACGTCATTGCCGCCGAGCGAGCCGTAGACATAGGGCTCCTGGCGATAGCCGGTCGCCTTCAGCACGTCGTCGCGGACGAAGCCGAAGGCGCGGCGCAGATCGAGGCCCGGCTTCGGCAGATGCCGCACCAGCGCCGCCGCATAGGGGCTGTTGCTGGCGTCGCCATCGGCGGCGGTCGAGCCGGCCTTGGCGGAGAACGCGATCATCGTGTTGGGGCTGGCCGGCTCGACCTTGGCGAGGCCGCGGCCGATGCTGCGCGAGGCGACGTTGCGCTTCATCGTCTTGGCGAAAGGGTTGTCGCGGCAGGCGTCGAGCACGACGAGGCGCAACTGCCTGGCCGGCTCGATCGCGAACAGCACGCGGTCGAGCGCGATCGCCTCGTCGAGCACGTCGCTGTCGGCCTCGAGCACCGCGTCGGTCGGGATCAGGTAGTTGACGCCGTCGAGCTCGATGCCGTGGCCGGCGTAGTAGATCACGGCGACCTCCGCCTCGCGTGCCTGCGCACCGAACTCGCGCAAGGCGCGGCGCATGTCCTGCACGCCGAGGTCCAGTTTGACGTCGACGCGCTCGAAGCCGGCGCTGCGAAACATGTCGCCGACGAGCTTGGCATCGTTGGCCGGGTTCGATAGCCGGGCGACGGACTTGTAGGAGGAGTTGCCGATGATCAGCGCGACACGCTTGTCGGCGAGCGCGGCCGTGCTGCCGCCCAGCAGCAGCAGGAGAACCAAGAGGTAGCGCAGTGCCGACATCGATTCTCCAGGCAACATCCTCGATCGAAGCTGCGACAGACTATCCGGCGACGTCGGCAAAGCAAGGTCGGGGGAAAGTTCCGCGGCGCTGGCGTGCCGTCTCAGTAGCGCGCATGATCCGCTGGCCCGGGCCTTGCTTCCGTGATGCAACTCACATCCAACGGGACATGAACGATGAAGAATGCTCGTCTGATCGCGTACGCTCTGGTTGCATCGGTGCTGACCGCGCCCGCCTCGGCTGAGGAGCTGACCGGCACCCTGCAGAAGGTCAAGGAGACCGGCACGATCACGATCGGCTATCGCGAAACCTCGCTGCCGTTCTCCTACATCGACGACAATCAAAAGCCGCTCGGCTTCGCACTCGACATCTGCGGCCGGATCGTCGACGAGATCAAGGCGACGCTGAAGCTCGACAAGCTCGACGTCAAGCTGACGCCGGTGTCGTCGGCGACGCGCATTCCGCTGATGGCCAACGGCACCATCGATCTCGAATGCGCCTCGACCACCAACAATCTCGAGCGGCAGCGGCTGGTGTCGTTCTCCCACACCTACTTCCTCACCGCCAACCGCTATGTCGCCAAGGCCGCGAGTGGGCTGAAGACGATCGACGATCTCAAGGGCAAGACGGTGGCCTCGACCTCCGGCACCACCAACATCAAGCAGCTCTACGAGGCCAACACGGCGCGTCAGCTCGGCCTCAACATCGTCGCCGTCAAGGACAATGCCGAGGGCTTCCTGATGGTCGAGAACGGCCGCGCCGACGCCTATGTGATGGACGACATCCTGCTCGCGGGCCTCGTCGCCAGCGCCAAGACGCCGTCGGACTACGCGATCTCGACCGACCAGTTCTCGATGCCCGAGCCCTACGGCATCATGCTGCGCAAGGACGATCCCGCCTTCAAGGCGGTCGTCGACCGCGCCACGGCGAAGCTCTACACCAGCCCCGAGATCGCGACGCTGTACGCGAAATGGTTCATGACCCCGGTGCCGCCCAAGGGCGTGAACTTCAACTTCCCGATGACGGCCGTGCTGCAGAAGGCGTTCGCGCAGCCGAACGACAGCGGGGATCCGAAGGCGTATTGAGGGATGACGTCTGTCGTCTGGATTTCGACTC
>NZ_CAFJ01000447.1 GCF_000239795.1 Bradyrhizobium sp. STM 3809
CCGCGCAGGATGCGGGGCTCACCATCGGAGTATTCGATCCGCGCGCCCTTGGCCGTGGGGTGCAGGCCCTCTCCCGTCTCCATCATGCCCGCTTTGATCAGGGTCTCGTTGAACCGTCCCATCTCGGCGAATTCCTCGGTCGTCGGCAGCACGCCGGCTTCCGACTGCTGCGTCGCCTTCACGATCACCATGAACCGCATGGTCACTCTCCCTGCGCTGCCATCGGCAGGAGTTCCCTGCCCTCGTCAGAAAGACGATCCGTGCCGGTCCCCTCCGACAGCGGGGATCGAAATTATTTTGCGCGGTTCCGCGCTCAGCCGGGCTCTTGCGGGAACATGCTGAAATAGGGCTCGGCCTCGGCGAGAACGCGCGCCACCGAGGGCCGCGCGGTCAGCCGATCGAGATAGGAGGCGACGATCCGCAGATCGCCGCCGAGCGGCTCCACCTTGTTGCCGTAGAACAGCGCCGGCAGCGCCGCGCAATCCGCCAGCGTGAACCGATCTCCTATCGCCCAGCCGCTTGGCGGCAGCTCGGCCTCGAGCATCGCATAGGACGTCCGCAACCGCATCCTCGCTTCAGCAACGC
>NZ_CAFJ01000446.1 GCF_000239795.1 Bradyrhizobium sp. STM 3809
TGATTTCCGATAAATAGCAAGAAAATTATTTTTACCGGAAGGAAGAGGGCGGTCCGCTGCCGCAGCCCGCAGGCTGGTCAGCCGCGCCGCCATGAGGTAAACCGCGTCTCCCCGTGAACGAGCAGAGGCGGTCTGAAGCATGCGGCGTCCGATGAACAGAACAGATGCGATCCTGGCGGCGGCGTCCGTCGCGGCCGGCGCCGTGCTGGGCTCTCAAGCCGCTTCGGCGCAGACCAGCTCCGCCAAACCGACAGGAAAGACCATGACCACTCCCTCCGGACTGCAGATCATCGACACCAAGGAAGGCACCGGCGCGACGCCGACCCGCGGTCAGACCTGCGTGATGCACTACACGGGCTGGCTCTACGAGAACGGCCAGAAGGGCAAGAAATTCGACTCCTCCGTCGATCGCAACGAGCCGTTCGAATTCCCGATCGGCATGAAGCGCGTGATCGCCGGCTGGGACGAGGGCGTCGCCACCATGAAGGTCGGCGGCAAGCGCACGCTGATCATTCCGCCCGAGCTCGGCTACGGCGCCCGCGGTGCCGGCGGCGTGATTCCGCCGAACGCGACGCTGCTGTTCGATGTGGAATTGCTGGGCGTGAAGTAGGGGCGAGCGTCTCCGCTGATGCTGGTCTTGTTTGTAGAGATCAGCAGATGGCAGTTGATCGTTCGATCTTGCGCGCTGCGTAGGGCGGGCAAAGCGGCCGCCCGCAGGGCGGTTGCGTGCCCAACGTCGATCGGCGCGCGCGGTCGGAATGGTGGGCACGGCGCGCGCTGGAGTGCGGCATGACGTGCCCGGAGGGGCGCGCCTTTGCCCACCCTACGACTCACGTGAAGCAACTAGCAAATGCGCAAAGCCGGCCCCGCGAGGAGCCGGCTTTGTGATGTCGTCTTCACGCGATCAGACGCGCCACATCGGCGCGCTGTCGCGCTCACCTCGCTCAGAGGTTCTTGTTGGCGGCGCCGGCTGCGGTGTTCACGGCATCCTTGGTGGCCTGCTTGGCATCACCGAGCGCCTGCTGGCCCTTGCCCTTCACTTCCTGAACCGCGCCTTCGCCCTGCAGGCGATCGTTGCCGGTGGCCTCGCCGATGCCCTGCTTGGCCTTGCCGATCGCTTCGTTGGTCGCGCCTTTGATCTTGTCCATGGTCGAACCCATTGTTGTATCTCCCTCATCGTTGTGAACTGTGCGGGACCAACGCGGGCGTCGCGAAAAGGTTCTGCGGGAACCGCAATGGCGCCGCTGCGGCATATCGACTAGGATGGGCCGTCGCCAACAAACGTTACGAATCCGAGAACAAGAAAATGTCAGGTTCCCACGACCACGCGCACGGCCACTCTCATGATCATGGCGAGGAGCGCTGGAAGCACGACGGCGTGCGCGTCATTCCCGGCAATCAGCTCGATGGCAACGTGCCGTCGACGCCGGGCATGGACCGCAAGGCCGCGATCAATTTCGCGCGCGTCGGCGCGCAGAAGCTGTGGGCGGGTACCGTGACGATCAAGCCCGACGCCAAGACCGGCGCGCATCATCATGGCCATCTGGAAAGCGTGATCTACGTGGTGAAAGGCAAGGCGCGGATGCGCTGGGGCGAGCAGCTGCAGTTCACCGCCGAGGCCGGCCCCGGCGACTTCATCTTCGTGCCGCCCTATGTGCCGCATCAGGAGATCAACGCCAGCCCCGACGAGGTGCTGGAATGCGTGCTCGTGCGCAGCGACGGCGAGGCGGTGGCGATCAACATCGACATCGAGCCGGTCGAGAAGCCCGAGACCGTGCTGTGGGTCGATCCGGTGCACCGGGATCCCGCGGAGACGAAGTCCTAGCTGAGGCGACGTCGTAAAGGATATGGCGGGACCATCTCGCGATGGTCCCGCCAAGCCGGGAGCGGCTGTACCGCTCCCTTGGACACGCGGAGCAGGGGCGACTGTCACGCGTGTATTCAGATGCTTGCCCGCTCCTCAGTCCGGCGGCGGCTCGATGCCCGGCGCGGCCAAGCCAGCGCCCGACCCATGGGGTTGCCCGGGCGGCGCTGACCTGAAGAACTCGTCCCAGTCCCGCGGCAGCCGCACGCAGGCGTGACGCGGGGTTTGCGCATCGAGATCGAACAGCCGCTTCAAGGGGAGCGGACGGCGCCGGCTGATGGGCATAGAGCCTCATTTGTTATGTTATAACCTAACATCAGCGATGTGGCTGAGGGTGTCAAGGGGGATGGTGTGGAGCGGTGATTGAGGCACAGAAAGCGTGTCGGCGCGCGTGACGGTCCTGAGCCGAACTTCGACAAGAGCCGTCGTCGAAAGCGGCGCGAAGCGCCTGCATGCTGAAGCGCGCTGCCGCCCAAACCGACGCCGCGCCCCTCTCCCCGCACAGCAGGGAGAGGGGCGCGGCGGTGCTCGCGGTGATCGCGCGGATCTCATGACCTGAGCCAAGGGCCGCGGGTATCGCTCCCGGGCCGCCGGCTACTTCGCCAGATACGCCGTCCCCGCCGGGCCGCTCGAGACCGACATCGACAGCGCGCCCGGTGCGATGGTCCAGTTGGTGGCGTTCAGGATCAGCGTGTTGAACACCATCGTCACGCTGTTGCTGCTGACGTTGGACACCGAGTTGATGGTGACGTTGCGGCTCGGCAGGTACATCAGGCCGGTGAAGGAGGAGCCGCTGGTGCCGTTGATCGGCAGGTTGGTGGTCGACAGCCCGGTCGGCTCGTACATCAGGATATTGGCATAGGTGCCGGTGGTCGGCGCCGAGAGCGTGGCGTTGACGTTGCCGTTGAAGGTGAGGGTGGCGTTCTGGTCGACGAGATAGAAGGTGACGCCGTTGCCCGTCACCGTCCAACCCGAGTTGAAGGTCATCGTCCCCTTGATGATGTAGAGCCCCGGATTGAGCGTCAGCGTGCCCGAACCGTTGAAATTGGTCGAGCCGCAGTAGACGCCGGGGCTGAGCGTGACCGAGCCGGGATCGTAGACCTTGTTGTTGGTGGTGCACGATCCAACCGTCACGTTCGGCAGCGTGCCGGCGAACGGATCGGAGATCGCGGCGCAACTGGTTTCGGCGGGCGGCGTGACGCCGCCGTTCTTGATGATGGTCGATCCCTTGATGCAGATGCGCTTGACGTTCAAGGTTGCGTTGAAGATCGCCGCCGGACTTTGGGTCGACAGCACGTGCACCTCGCAGGACGGCGCATTGAGCTGCGCGCCCGAGTTCACCAGCAGCGATTGCGAATTCAGTGTGCTGACGAGCAGGATGCAGACCGGCGACTTGCTCTGCGCGCCGGCTTTGGCGGTCGCCGAGGCCGAGATCCCCAGCGACGAGGTCCCCATCACCGTCAGGAACGAGGTGTTCACCGTGGCGCTCGCGCTGCCGGTGAGCGAGCCGTCACTGTTGGCGGTGAAACTGGCTGTGGCGGAGGTGCCGAAGCGGCCGCCGAAATCGCCCTTGAAGATCGCGTTCGCCGTCGAGACCTGCTGGCCGCTCGGCTGGATCACGCCGGCGAGCACGGCGGCGTCGACCGCCTTCTGCAACTGTGTCTTGGTGTCGCTCGACTTGGAGAAGTCGACGGCCGTGCCGATCGCGATCACGATCGGAATGATGGTGATGGCAAAGATCATGCTGATCTGGCCGTCCTGCGCCCGCCAGAAGCGGCGCGATCGGCTGCGGAGACGTTCGGATGAAATCGATGCGGTCATGTCGGGCGCTTCCTGCTGCGGGCGGGCCGGGGCCCCGCGCCGGCACAGCAGAGCCCCTCGCTGCAGGAGATGAGCCGCAGATATTACCGCAAGCTGAATTCGGTTCCCGAAAAGGAACTCTGCGGCCGGTGGCGGCGATCAAGGTTATCAGTTTGTTGGAGCGCGTGCGGAGAAGTGGCCATGGCTACATCACGCAGGTGGTGACGGCGACAAATACATGTTTCGATTAGTAGAGACGATGTCGCCTGTTAGTTGTGGCGTTGCCGCGCTCGCCCGTTCGTCGATGTGCGGCTAACGTGGAGACGCGCGCCAGATCCGGTCCGAAGCGAGCACGAGGCTGCAGACCAGCGCGTAGGCGACCAGCGACAGCGCCACCATCGTGGCCAGCGACGCCATGCCGCCGCCGAGCGTGACGATCGCGACCACGCCGCCGCCGGCGGCGACCAGGATACGCAGAAACGAGCCGATGAACGGCCACAACACGTGGCCGGCGCCCTGGCCGGCAAAGGCCAGCACGAAGCCGAAGCCGAGCGCGGCATAGGCCGGCGCGACGATCCGCAGATAGCTCGCGCCCTCGCGCAGCACCTCCGGATCCCGGCTGAACAGCGTCAGCCAGAGCGGCGGATGCAGCGCCACCACGAGGCCGATGCCGCCGACCAGCGCCGCGCCGGTGACGGCACTGGTCCAGGCGATGCGGCGGGCGCGGCTGCCCTGGCCGGCACCGACATTGATCCCGACCATGGTCAGGGTCGCCGTGCACAGGCCGAACAGCAGTGGGATCATGATGTAGTCGAGCCGCGAGGCGATTCCATAGGCGGCGAGTTCCGATGTGCCGAAGCGGCCGGCCAGCGCGGTCACGAGGATCACGGTGAGGTTGACCAGGACGGCGTTGAGCGCCGTCGGCAGGCCGACCTTGAGGATGTCGGCGAACAGCCTGGCCTGCAGCGGCGCGATGCGGACATGCAGGGTCGAACGACCAGAGGCCATGTAGCGCAGCAGCACCAGCATGGCGCCGCAATAATACAGCCCGAACGCGACCCCTGCGCCGGCGATGCCGAGGCCGGGCAGCGGCCCGAGGCCGAAGATCAGCACCGGCGACGACGGAATCATCAGGACGGCGCCGACCAGCGTGACCAGCGCGGGCACCCGAACATTGCCGGCGCCGCGCAGCGCCGCCGCCTGCAGATTGACGATCCACACCGGGATCGCGCCGGCGAACAGGTAGTCGGAATAGCGCACGGCCGCCTCCAGCGCGCCGGCGCGGCCGCCGAGCGCGTGGTACAGCGCCGGGCCGAGCAGCGCGGTGGCGAGCGTGAACAGGGCGCCCGCGATCACCGCCAGCACGATGGCATGGAAGGCGACGGCGTCCGCATCGGCGTTGCGGCCGGCGCCGATCGCGCGCGCCACCGCCGAGGACACGCCGCTGCCGATGCCGCCGTTCGACATCATGGTCATCAGCATGAAGATCGGGAATACCAGCGCGGCGCCGGCCAGCGCATCGGTGCCGAGCAGGCCGACATAATAGGCCTCGGCGACATTGACCGCGGTCTGCGCCACCAGCACCGACATCGTCGGCAGCGCCAGCCGGATCAGGACGGGCAGGATCGGACCGGTGAGAAGCGCCGCGCGCGTTGCGGCAGCCTTGCCGCGCGACGGATCCGGCGGCGGAGACGATGGGGCGGGCGGAGCCGCGGGCGCGGCAGGCGCGGCGCGGGTGGCCTCGGTCGAAACGTCCATCGTGCCTCCGCGCCCGCCCTTGCGAGCCCGCCGATTTGGATGATGATCATCATTCAATACGGCGGCGGCCATGCGCCGGTCAAGACGGCGCGGGCGCAGGGCGATCATGAATTCTTGAGCGGGCAGGCCGGCCTAGTAGTGGATGCGCAGGCCGACGCCGCCGTGGATGGTGTTGCCGACGGGCTGCGGGCCAAGCGTGCCGTTGACGAACAGGTCGGCGATCCAGCCCTGCTGCAGGCGGAAGCCGAGCCGGCCGCCATATTCGAACCAGCCCTGGTTGCCCATGGTCGGCGTCACCGTGCCGGTGCCCGTGACGGCGGCGACGATGCCCGATTTCGAGGCGAACGACTGCACATAGCCGCCGTTGACATTGGCCTCGATGCTGGAGCCGAACAGATGCGTCCACTGGCCGCCGACCTTGACCAGGCTGGTGCGGTCGGTGCCGCCGGCGATCGAGGCATCGAACGGGTTGAAGGCGACACTGGGATCGCGGTAGCCCGACACGCGCTGCCACAGCTGCCAAAGCTCGACCGAGGCGGCGAGCTCGTCGCGCGGCGACATCCGGCTGATCCAGCCGGCGCGGCCATAGACCGCGTAGTTCGAGGCGGTGGTGGTGCCGTCGACCGTGACGCTGCCGAGACTCGTGGCGTAGCTGCGGCCGTAGCGCACGCGCTCGTAGGGTGTCAGGATCGTGCCGATGTCGAAGAACGGCCGCGACGAGCCCCAATCGGTGAAATCATAGCGCAGCGCAAAGGCGCCGATCGGCGCCGAGGTGACGTGATAGCCGTTCTCGTTGTACTGCGTGTAGGCGAGGCCGGCGAGCAGCGCGAGATTGCTGGTGAGCTGCTTGCGGCCATGAATGCCGGCCGAGAACGAGCCGGCCGAGCCGAACGCGCTGATGCAGTCGTTGCAATTGATCTGCTCGTTGACGCCGAGCAGCACCAGGCCGAGCACCCGGTTGGTGATCATCTGGTTGAAGCGCTGGTCGGCGAGACCGTTGATGGAGCCAGCGCTGTTGCCCGCGCCGGTCGGCGTCGGCGACGGGGTCGGCGAGACGGACGGCGAAGGTGTCGGTGTGGGGGTCGATGTCGGCGTCGATGTCGGAGTTGGGGTTGGCGTCGGCGTGACCGTCGGCGAGGGCGTCGGGGTCGGGCATTCCGCGGCGACCGCGAGGCTCTCGACATTGTTGGTGCAGGTCTGCGCCGCCGCTGGCGACGCCTGCAGGGCGAACGCCAGCAGGCCGCCCGCTAGCGCCAGCATGATCGAGGTGAAGCGGCCGGCCCCGATGCCCATCGTCATCGCCCGCACAGGATGCCGGTGAAGTCCTGCGGCGGCGCATTGCTGGCGAGATCGGTCACCGTGCAAAGCCCCGATGTCGATGTGCAGGTGGCCGCGAAGCTCCACGACGGATTGCCGGTCTTCCTGATCGTGCTGCGGCCATTGCCGGTCGACGTGATGATGGCGGTGTCGCCCGGCTGCGTCAGCTCGATGCATTGGAAGGTGAGGGTGCAGACGCGCGACGCACCCTCCTGCAGCACGACCATGGTCTCGCCGCGCTGCGAGCGGATGTCGAGGATGGTGCCGCGGACGCCGATGGTGGCGAGCGGCGTGTTGATCTTGTAGGCGGTCTTCTCGGAATGGCCGGTGACGAAGCGGAACGCGCCGGTGCCGAGCCGGATCGCGATGTCGCGATAGCTGGTCTCGTCGTTGAACACGGTGCGGTCGAGCGTCAGCGATGCATTGGCGCCGAGCGACAGGTTGGTGCTGTCGATCATCACCAGCCGCGCGGCGCTGTCACGGCCGGTGCGCACCGTCTCGTCGCGCACGACGCCGTCGCCGACGCTGATCGGGCTCGTCGACGCGCCCGCGATCCGCAGCACGTCCTTCTGCACCAGCACGGCCTCGCCGATGCGGTTTTCCGCGCAGGCCTTCCCCGCCATGCCCAGCAGGGCGGCGGCGGCCATCGCGACAACGCATGTTCGGCGACGCAGATTCATATCCACACCGAAGTTTGGTCCGGGCGCAATCTAGCCGAAGACGGTCCGCGAGGTTGTTGTAAAATGGACACAAGTTTGCCTCGATGCGTGTTCGATGTTTAGTGGCTGGTACGGCACGATCAGTTCAAAAGCGCAGGCTCATGAAGGTATCCGCTGCTCGCCGCGACGATGACGACGATGTCGGCGATGCCGCGCCGGAGGGCGGCGTGTCGGCCCGCCGCTCGCTGCTGACGGTGCTGCTGATCTTCTTCGTCGCGCATGTCGCGCTGATGGTCGGGCTCGCCGCGCCGCCCAAATTCGTCTTCGACGAGGTGCATTACGTGCCGGCGGCGCGGCAGATGCTCGGGCTCGCGCCGGCGAGCCCGCAGCTCAACCCGATGCATCCGCCGCTCGCCAAGGAGCTGATCGCGCTGTCGATCAGGACGTTTGGTGACAATGCCTTCGCCTGGCGATATCCGAGTACCGTGCTCGGCGGCCTCGCGATCGCTGCGATCTATCTGTGCGGGCTCGCGCTGTTCGCGGCGCGAGGGCCGGCGATCGCCGTCGCGCTGCTCGCCTTCTTCAACCAGATGCTGTTCGTGCAGGCGCGCATCGCGATGCTCGACATCGGCGCGCTCGCCTTCAGCCTGCTGGCGATCGCCGCATTCCTGTTCGCCTACCGTCAGTCGCGGCCGCAGCTCCTGCTTGCCTTGGCGGGCGCCATGTTCGGCCTGGCGGTCGCGTGCAAATGGAGCGGGCTGTTTCCGTTGCTGACGGCGCTTCTGATCGTCGGCCTGATCAAGCTGCTGCAGCATTGGCAGACCTCGTTCGGCGACGCCGAGCCGACCGACTGGTATCAGCCCGAGCAGTGGCCGGATCTACGCTGGTGGCATGTCGGACTGTGCCTCGGCCTGGTTCCGGCGCTTGCCTATCTCGCGACCTTCATCCCCCTGCACGGGCTGTCGCTGACCGCGATCGCCGAGGCGCAGCGCCGCATCTTCGCCGACAGCATCACCACGGCGATCGCCGGCCACACCTACATGAGCGCCTGGCCGACCTGGCCGTTCCTGGTCCGGCCGGTCTGGTTCCTGTTCGACAAGACGAGCGACGGCGATATCGCGGCCGTGGTGCTGCTCGGCAATCCCCTGGTGCAGTGGCCGGCGGTGCTCGCGATCGCCGTCTGCGCCAGGGACTTCGTCGTGAAGCGCGGCGCGTCGCCGTTCCTGATCCTGGCGTTCTATCTCGGCTGCTACCTGCCCTGGGCGCTGCTGCCGCGCGCGCTGAGCTTTCTCTACTACTATCTGCCGTCGGCCACGCTTGCGAGCTTGGCGCTCGTCCATGTGCTGCTGCGCTGGCCGCGCTGGGCGTTGTGGGCCTCCGTCGCGGTGGCCGGCCTGGTCTTCGTCGTGATGCTGCCGAT
>NZ_CAFJ01000445.1 GCF_000239795.1 Bradyrhizobium sp. STM 3809
CGTAGGTTTCTCTGCCTAGTTTACAGTCAGCAATAAAATCACGCTAATTCAGTAGTTTAGCTCCTCTGCCGAGCCGGACGGCCCTGGCACAAAGCTTGAAAAGCTCCTTCCTTGAGGCTCCGCCGTGGCGGTGAAGCCGAGATGACAGGGCGCGGGCGCAGGGCTCGCCGAGGGAGCACACCATGGACTTTGGCAGGATTTCACGACGGCATCTGTTGCAGGGTGGCGCGGCGCTGACGCTCGGCGCAGCCGCGGGCCTGCGGCCGGCCTTCGCAGCCGACACCACGATCGGCTTCATCTATGTCGGCTCGCGCGACGACTACGGCTACAACCAGGCGCATGCGCAAGGCGCAGCAGTGCTGAAGAAGCTGCCGGGGCTCAAGGTCATCGAAGAGGAGAAGGTGCCGGAGACCGACGCGGTCGAGAAGACGATCGAGTCGATGATCAATCTCGATGGCGCCAGCCTGCTCTTCCCGACCTCGTTCGGCTACTACAATCCGCACATGATCAAGATGGCCAACAAGTACCCGAAGCTGCGCTTCGAGCACTGCGGCGGCCTGTGGAGCGAGAAGGATCCGAAAAACGCCGGCTCCTATTTCGGCTATATCGACGAGGCGCAGTATCTCTCCGGCATCGTCGCCGGCTACACCTCCAAGAGCGGCAAGCTGGGCTTCGTCGCCGCCAAGCCGATCCCGCAGGTGCTGCGCAACATCAACGCCTTCACGCTGGGCGCGCAGCTCGCCAATCCCAAGGCCACCACGCAGGTGATCTTCACCGGCGACTGGTCGATGCCGGTCAAGGAGGCCGAGGCGACCAACAGCCTGATCGACCAGGGCGTCGACGTGCTGACCTGCCATGTCGACGGTCCGAAGACGATGGTCGAGAACGCCGCGCGCCGCGGCGCCTTCGTCTGCGGCTATCACGTCAACCAGTCGCCGCTGGCACCGAAGGCCTATCTGACCGGCGCCGAGTGGAACTGGGAGGCGCTGTATCCGAAGTTCGTCAAGATGCTGGCCGCCGGCGAGAGCATCCCGAACTTCTATCGCGGCGGCCTCAAGGAAGAGCTGGTGAAGACGTCGCCCTATGGCGAGGCGGTGTCCGAGCAGGCGCGCAAGCATGCCGACGAGATCAAGGCCAAATTCCTCGGCGAGGGCTATACGATCTTCAAGGGCCCGATCAAGGACAACAAAGGCAACACGGTGATCACCGCCGGCACCGAGCGCGGCCAGAAGGATCCCGAGCTCGAGAAGATGGACTACCTGGTCGAGGGCGTGATCGGAGCGACGTCGTGACCACGGAGGCGGCCGATCCGGTTGATGCGGCCGCCATCGCGCCGGCCGCGGATGCAGGTTTCCTGCAGCGTTACGGCGCTGAAATCGAGTACATCCTGATCCCGGGCGCGGCGCTGGTCGCCGCGCTCCTGGTGTTCGGGGTATTCGTCGCGCTGTTCGGCAAGAACCCGCTCGATCTCTACTGGTACATGTATTACGGCGCGTTCGGCACCTGGTTCTCCTGGCAGAACACGCTGAGCCGCGCCGCGCCGCTCATCCTCACCGCGCTGTGCACCGCCCTGCCCGCGCAACTGGGCATGGTGATCATCGGCGGCGAAGGCGCGCTCCTGATCGGCGCTCTCTCGGCGACATCCGTCGCGCTGGCGCTGCAGGGCATGCCGCCGCTCGTCGTGCAGATCGCGATGGTGATCGCCGGCATGACCGGCGGCGGACTCTGGATCCTGCTGTCCGGAGGCTTGCGGCAGTATCGCGGGGTCAACGAGACCATCTCCAGCCTGCTGCTGGTCTACATCGCGCTCGCCATCCTCAACCATCTCGTCGAAGGCCCGATGCGCGATCCGGCGAGCCTCAACAAGCCGTCGACCCGCGAGATCGGCGCCGCCAACATGATCGGCACCATTCCCGGCACCGACGTGCATTGGGGCCTGGTGTTCGGACTGATCCTGGCGATCGCGTCCTACGTGCTGATCTATCACACCACCTTCGGCTTCGCCGCGCGTGTCGCCGGCGGCAATATTCGCGCCGCCAAGATCGTCGGCCTCTCCGTCGGCAAGCTGATCCTCACGGTGTGCTTCCTGGCGGGCGCCTGCGCGGGGCTCGCCGGCATGGTCGAGGTCGCGGCCGTGCAGGGCCGCACCAACGCCAATCTCGCGGTCGGCTACGGCTTCACCGGCATCCTCGTCGCGTTCCTGGCGCGGCAGAATCCACTGGCGATCATTCCCGTCGCGATCCTGCTCGGCGGTATCAACGCGTCAGGCGGCCTGTTGCAGCGCCGGCTCGGGCTGCCCGATGCCTCGGTGCTGGTGCTGCAGGGCATCATCTTCATCTCGGTGCTGGCGAGCGACGCGCTGTACGGGCGCATCGGATTTCTGAAAGGAAAGTCCTGAGACATGGCTGACGGCAATATCGGGCTCTGGACCGTCCCGCTCGCGGTGCTCGGCGGCGCCATCCGCGTCTCCACGCCGTTCCTGTTCGTCAGCTTGGGCGAATGCATCACCGAGCGCTCCGGCTGCATCAATCTCGGCCTCGAGGGCACGCTGGTGATGGGTGCGATGAGCGCTTATGGCATCTCCTATCTCACGGGCTCGCCGTGGCTCGGCGTGCTCGCCGCCGGCCTGACCGGTGCGCTGCTCGGCGCGCTGCATGCCGGCATCTGCTCGCTGCCGCGGGTCAACGACGTCGCGGTGGGCATCTCGCTGATGCTGTTCGGCACCGGGCTGGCGTTCTTCCTCGGCAAGCCGCTGATCGAGCCGACCGCGGCGCGCCTGCCGGCGATCGATTTCGGCTGGTGGAGCGACGTGCCGCAGGTCCGCGCCGCGCTGCGCATCAACGTGCTGTTTCTGCTCGGCGTCATTCTCGCACCCGTCCTGTTCTGGGCGTTCAAGACGACGCGCTGGGGCCTGTTGATCCGCACCGCCGGCGAGAGCGCGGACGCCGCGCGCGCGATGGGTCATTCGGTGCTGATGATCCGCCTGCGCGCCACCATGGCCGGCGGCTTCCTCGCCGGCATCGGCGGCTCGTTCCTGTCGCTGTTCTATCCCGGCAGCTGGAACGAGGGCCTGTCATCGGGACAAGGCATCACCGCCGTCGCGCTGGTCATCTTCGCGCGCTGGGACCCGATGCTGTGCCTGTGGGCCTCGCTCGCCTTCGGCGGCGCCGCCGCGCTCGGGCCGGCGCTGCAGTCGGTCGGCGTCACCTCGGGCTATCATCTGTTCAACGCCGCGCCCTATATCCTGACGCTCCTCATCATGATCATCACCTGCTCGCCGAAGCGCACCCTGAGCGGCGCGCCGGCCGAGCTGTCGATCACGCGGTAAGAGGCGTTGCCTATGAGGAAAGAGATGGAGCGGACACCTCCTTCGCAGCCATCCTTCGAGACGGCCGCCTGCGGCGGCCTCCTCAGGATGAGGAGTCTTTGCGCGGCGACGTACGATTTAACTCCTCATGGTGAGGAGCGTCGCCCTTGCGACGCGTCTCGAACCATGAGGCCCCTGACAAGCTGACGGGAGCTTTCATCATGACCCAGCGCACCATCCGCTCCGAACCCTACGCCTGGCCCTACAACGGCGATCTGCGTCCTGAGAACACCGCGCTGATCGTGATCGACATGCAGACCGATTTCTGCGGCGTCGGCGGCTATGTCGACAAGATGGGCTACGACCTTTCGCTCACCCGCGCCCCGATCGAGCCGATCAAGAAGCTACTCAGCGTGATGCGGGCGCAAGGCTTCCTCATCATTCACACCCGCGAGGGCCATCGCACCGATCTGTCCGACCTGCCCGCCAACAAGCGCTGGCGCTCGCAGCAGATCGGCGCCGGCATTGGTGATCCCGGGCCGTGTGGCCGCATCCTGGTGCGCGGCGAGCCCGGCTGGGACATCATCCCGGATCTGGCGCCGCTACCCGGCGAGATCGTCATCGACAAGCCCGGCAAGGGCTCGTTCTGCGCCACCGACCTCGAGCTGATCCTGCGCCTGAAGGGCATCCAGAACATCGTGCTGACCGGCATCACGACCGACGTCTGCGTCCACACCACGATGCGCGAGGGCAATGACCGCGGCTTCGAATGCGTGCTGCTGTCGGACTGCTGCGGCGCCACCGACAAGGGCAACCACGACCACGCCCTGAAGATGATCAAGATGCAAGGCGGCGTGTTCGGGGCGGTCGCGACCTCCGCCGCGCTGATCGAGGCGCTGTCGTGATCGGCGACGATCCGCTTCCCTCCGGCGCGTTCGGCGTCGAGGCCATCGCCATGACGATGCGCTTCGGCGCGTTCACCGCGCTCGACAATGTCGAGCTGAAGGTGCGCCCCGGCTCGTTCCACGCGCTGCTCGGCGAAAACGGCGCCGGCAAGTCGACCTTGGTCAAATGCATCATGGGCTATTACCGCCCGACCGAGGGCGACGTGCTGATCGCCGAGCGCGCGCGTGCGATCAACAACCCGAAGGACGCGCATGCGCTCGGCCTCGGCATGGTCTATCAGCATTTCACCTTGGTTCCGGCAATGACGGTGGCCGAAAATCTCGTGCTGGCCCGCGACGACGTGCCGGCGGTGGTCAACTGGCCGAAGGAGAAGCAGGAGCTGGAGGCGTTCCTGTCGCGCATGCCGTTCCGCGTGCCGCTCGATGCCAAGGTCTCCGACATCTCCGCCGGCGAGCGGCAAAAATGCGAGATCCTCAAGCAGCTCTATCTCAAGCGCCGCTTCCTGATCCTGGACGAGCCGACCTCGGTGCTGACGCCGGGCGAGGCCGACGAGGTGCTGGGCATGCTGCGCAAGATGGTCGAGGGCGGCGAGCTGACCATCCTGATGATCACCCACAAATTCCGCGAGGTCATGGCGTTCGCCGACGAGGTCACCATTCTCCGCCGCGGCAAGCTCGCCGGCAGCGGCAAGGTGTCCGAGCTCACGCCCGACGACATGGCGCGGATGATGATCGGCGCCGAGCAGCTCACCGTGCAGCCATCGCGCACCGGCGAGGCCGGCGCGATCAGGCTCGAGGTTGAGAAGCTGGTGGCGCGTGACGACGCCGGCGGCATGGCCGTGCACGATCTCTCGCTCACCGTGCGCGCCGGCGAGATCGTCGGCATCGCCGGCGTCTCCGGCAACGGCCAGCGCCAGCTGGTCGAGGTGCTCGCCGGCCAGCGCGAGGCCGAGAGCGGCGCCGTCCGCGTCTCCGGCGCGTCCTACTCCGCGACCCGCGAGGAGATGCGCCGGCACAAGATGTCGCTGTTGCCCGAGGAGCCGTTGAAGAACGCCTGCGTCGGCGGCATGAGCGTCGCCGACAACATCGCGCTGCGCGAGTTCGACCGCGCCCCGTTCGCCAGCGGCGGCTGGTGGCTGAACAAAGCGGCGTTCCGCAAGGACGCCACCAGCAAGATCAACCGCTACAAGATCAAGACCCGCACCCCGGATACGCCGATCTCGGCGCTGTCGGGCGGCAACGTGCAGCGCGCTGTGCTGGCGCGCGAGCTGGCCCATGACGTCGAGGTGCTGATCGCCGCCAATCCCTGCTTCGGCCTCGACTTCGCGGCGGTGGCGCAGATCCACGCCGAGATCATGGCGGCCCGCAACCGCGGCGCCGCGGTGCTGCTGGTCAGCGAGGATCTCGACGAGCTGCTGGAGCTATCAGATCGGCTGGTGGTGATGTTCCATGGCCAGCTGGTCTATGAGACGCGCGCGGGCGAGGCTGACCTTACGGAGATCGGGCGGCATATGGCGGGGCATTGAAGGGGCGGTCGGCAATCCACCGACAATCGATGCTCTCAGTCTGCCAAGCTGCTGATGGCGTAGCAGCTCTCTGCCCCAC
>NZ_CAFJ01000444.1 GCF_000239795.1 Bradyrhizobium sp. STM 3809
TGTCCTGCCAGCGCCGCAGCGCGGTCGCGAGATCCGGCGCGATCGCGGCCGCCTCGACGGCGCGCGCGTGGTCCCTGGAGACGATGACGAGGCGGCCGTCGAGGCTGCCGTCCTGATAGGTCGCGAGCTGCATCAGTCGGCCTTGCCCGGATTGGCCTCGGGACCGAACTTGCCGTCGACCAGGATGAACAGCATCCGGCACGGCTTGTCGCTGCGATTGGCCCACGCATGATTGGTGCCGCGCTGGATCACGACGTCGCCGGCCTTCAGATCCGCCGTGCCCTTGTCGAGCACCAGGGTGATCTCGCCCGAGATGACGATGCCGTAGTCGATCGTCTCGGTGCGATGCATCAGCGGATGCGGCGACTGCTTGGTCACCGTCGAGGCATGGGGATCGCCGATCTGGCTGAACGCGGCCTGCATCCGCGCGGCGCCGTTACGCAGGAAGTCCTCGGTGTCCGGCGGAATGTCGACGAAGCGGATGCGGCTGCCATGTGGGGGCGGCGGCAGCCGCAGCGGCCCGATGGTCGGATCGGCGCCATTGTCGATCGGCGCAGGCGTCGCCTGCGTGCTCCACACCTCGTGGAAGAAGGTGCCGGGGATCGCGGCGAGCTCGGTCACGGTCGGCAGCGCGCCGTCGGACGAAATCACGGCGGCGCCATCGGCGTCGTGTCCGGTGACGACGCGGCGGATCTGCGGAAGGGTCATGCGACAGGTCTCCTGGTCAGGCGATTTCGAGAGAGGTGGCGGACGCAGCCCCGCGCGCGGCGAACACGCGCGAGAACATGACGACGGCCATCGACGAGATGACGACGGCGCCGAGTCCGAGCGCGGGATAGCCGAACAGCTGCACCAAGGTGCCGCCGAGGATCGGGCCGATCGCGGCGCCGATCATCAGCATCGCCGGCGTGCCGGCGAGCGCGCGCGCCGTCGGATCGAGCCGCGACAACAGGCCGAAGGCGAACGTGTGGGTGAAGATCATCACCGCCGCGAACACCGCGGTCGGGACGGCATAGGGAAGCAAGCCCGAGCCGAAGGTGATGGTCACCGCGATCAGCGCCTGGAAGACCGGCCCGGCCAGCAGCACGTGGCGCGCGGGCAGCCGCGTCTCCAGAAGGGCCGCCAGCGGCGCCGGCAGCAGATTGACGAAGCCGAGCGCGATCAGCACGCCGGTGACCGCCTCCGCGCCAAAGCCGCGGTCGATGCCGATGCGCTCGATGAAGCTGAACAGCATCGCCTGGGTCAGCGCCATCAGGCTGATGCCGGCGATGCCGAACCATACCGCGCGCGGCAGATGGCTGACCTCGGCGATCAGATCCTCGTCGCTGCGCACCACGCCCTTGGGAAACGACACCGCCGACGCCAGCGCCGCGACCGCCATGACGCCGGCGAACACCACGAACAGTGCCGGCCCGCCGAAGCTCGCCACGAGATTGGGCGTCGCGCCGAGAAACAGGATGGCGAACACCCCGAGCGCCATGCCGACGATCGCGAACAGCCGGTGCGGATTGGCGCTGCGCGCGATGGTGCCATGGGTGAAGCTCAGCCCGCACGCCGCCGTCGCCCCCGCCAGCGCATGCAGCAGCGCGAGCAGCGCAAAGTCCGAGGTGCGGCTCGCGACGGCGAACACCAGCGCGGCCGCGGCGTATCCGGCAAACGCCGCCAGGCGCGCATTCATGCGGTTGAAGCGCGGCGCGAAGACCAGGCTGCTGAGCACGGCGCCGAGCAGGAACAGGGTCGCGAGCAGGCCGGCCTGCTGCGGACTGAATTTGTAGCGCGCGATCAGCGTGCCCACCCAGACCGGCAGCGCCACGAGGTCCACCATCCCCGCGCAATGCGCGACCATCAGGGCGATGCGCCCGCGCCAGGTTTCCGTCGTCGCCGTCATCGTTTCCTCCCGTTGTTTTTTCTGTTTGTCAGATCGGCTGCGTCAGGCCGATGATCGACTCGCGCATGATCCGGGCGTGCTCGGCCTTGTCGCCGTTCTCCATCTCGATGCGGCAGAGCTGCGCGGAGTTCTCGATCACCATGCGGCAGCGCTCCCAGCGTCGCGCATGAAAGCGGTCGAACGCCTCCTGCAACGTCGATGCGCGCGCGAGCTCCTCGGCCAGCACGATGCCGCTCTCGATGCCGATGCCGGCACCGGAGGCGAGATGCGGCGTGGTCGCCGCCACGGTGTCGCCGATCAGGATGACGCGGCCGCGATTCCACGGCGCCGGCACCAGGAGGTTCGCCAGCGGCCGATAGTCGATCGCCGCGTCAGCCGCGAACAGATGCGGCCGCAGTGCCGTCAGCACGGGATCGCTGAACGGCGCGAGCATGTCCGCCACGAGCTGCGGCCATGCCGGGCGCTCGGCCTCGAGCCTCTCAGGCCGCGCCTCGGTGATGAACATGTACATGTGGCTCGGCGATACCGGATTGACGCCGGCCTTGACCGCTCCGCCGAGCCACATCCGCGGCCGCACGATCTCGTCCGGCCGCGGCAGCACCGCGCGCCACACCACCTGCCCGATATATCGCGGCGGCTTGATCTCGGGACACAGCAGCGCCCGTGTCTTCGAATGCACGCCGTCGGCGGCGACGACGAGATCATAGCGGCCCGTCGTGCCATCGGTGAAAGCGACGTCGACCGCGTCGTCGTGCTGCGTGATGTCAGTGTAGCTGCAGCCGACACGCACGCTGACGCCGGCTTCGCGCACAGCATCCGCGAGGATGCGGCCGAGCTCGGGGCGCATGATGCCGCCGCCGCCCGCGACATCTGATCCGAGAGGCTTCGGCGTCGGGATCTCGCCGATGCGATGCCCCGATGGCGTGAACAGCTCGACGCCATCCGACGTCGAGCCGCGGCGCGCGAACTCGGCGAGCACGCCGATCTGGTCGAGCGCGCGCAATGTCGGCCCGCTGATCGAGATGCCGGCGCCTTCCGGGCGCCAGTCCGGATCGCGCTCGACGAGGTCGACCGCGATACCCGCCTTGCGCATCTGAATCGCGGCGGCCATGCCGGAAAACCCGCCGCCGATCGTCAGCACCCTGCTCACCACTGCCATGGTGCCCTCCTCCCTCGTCAATCCGCCCTTGCAGGCGTGTTATGATTTCACGAACAGCTCGCCGTCGGCATCGACGACGAGCGCGATGGGACTCAACCGCTCGCCGCGGCACGGTCCCTGCACACAGAGCCCGCTGTCGGGCATGAACTCGGCGCCATGGGCATGGCAGACGATGCGCGTGCCCGCGGCGTTGAGATACGCATCCCGCCGCCAGGCCATCGGCGCACCCTGGACATGCGGACAGGCATTGCGCCAGGCATGCAGCTGTCCCTGCCATCGGACGACGAACAGGCGGTCCTGCCCCTCGTCGCCGGGATCGAAGCCGCGCGACTGCGCCTCGCCGATCTCGTCAGAGCGGCACAGACGAACCCAGCCCGGCGGCGCGCCATCACGCGTAGTCGCCATTCTCGGGAATTCCGGGCCCGGGATACCACTTCTTGCGCATCTTCAGCAGGAAGGTCTGCGAGTTGTCGGCGGAGGCCGTCGCCTCGCGCGGCCGCCAGCTCGCATCGTGCTGATCCATGTCGGCGTCCATCTCGATGTGGCAGCCGAACGGGCTGTTGAAATACCAGAACCAGTTCGAGCCGAGGATGTGACGGCCCGGGCCCCAGAACGCCTGGTAGCCCTTCTCGACGAAGCGATAGCCGTTGGTGATCATCTCCGACGGGCCGCCGAAATGGAACGTGAAGTGCTCGACGCCATGCATGTGCGGCGGCGCGCCGATCAGGAAATGGGTGTGATGGTCGAGCGAGCCGCCGGGCTGCAGGAACGGCCCCGTGCCGGTGAAGCGGTCGGTACAGCGGAAGCCGAGGCGGTTGACGTAGAAGGCCTCCGCCTTCACCACGTCGGGCACGAAATACACCACGTGCGAGAGCGAGCGCGGCCGGATCACGCTGCCCGGCGGCGGCACGCCGAGACTGTTGACCGGCCTGAACACCACGCCTCCCGGCGCATTCGAGATCTCGCCGGCGAGCACGAAGGGCCGCCGCGCCGTCAGTTGAAAGCCGAGCACGAAACCGGCGTCGTCGATCGACTCGATCGAGCCGTCCGGCAGCCGCCGGACCTCGCGGTCGCGACGCAGCTCGGCGGCGATCGCGCCCAACGTGGCCTCGTCGGCGACGCCCATCACCGTCTTGCGCAGGCGGCAACCCGGCACGGGCCCAGGCGGCAGCGCCGGGTCGTCCTGCCGTGCGATCACCACGGCCGTCCCGTCCATCGCCTCGAAGCGGCCGCCGCGATCCGACAATTCGACAGGCGTCAGCCCGTAGTCGACCAGGAAGCGCGCCGCGCCGCCGATGTCGTCGACACCGAATACCAGACTCTCCAGACCGACAATCTTCATGTCTCTCCTCCCCGCCTGCCGCTCAGGCGACACGTCCGTTCAACGTCTCGGCAACCCAGTCCGCGATGTAGTGGCCGGCGTTGATGCTGTTGTCGAAGCTCGCATGCTGCGCGCCGCCCTCGCGGTCGGTGAACACCTTCAGCTCGCGCTTGGGCGAGTTGACGAGCTGCTCATAGGTCCGCTCCGCCCAGTGCAGCGGGATCTGCGAGTCCTTGGCGCCATGCGTCACCAGGAACGGCACCCGGATGCGATCGAGGATGCCGTCGAGATGCACCTGCTCGGCGATCCGCATGAAATCGTCCTGATCCCGCGCGCCCCAGACCCAGCGCACATGCGCCCAGTAATGCGGGACCGGAAAATTGCCTTCCTTCTGCAGCCGCTTCTTCTGCACGTCGCGCCAGTCATGATTGGCGCCCCAGGCCACGCCGCAGGCAAAGCGCGGCTCGAACGCCACCGCGCGCGGGCAGTAGTAGCCGCCGAGCGAGACGCCCTCGAGGCCGATACGCCTGGGATCGACGTCGCTGCGCGTCTCCAGCCAGTCGACGACGCGCGAAGCCCAGTGCTCGCTGTCGTAACGCGCGGTGAGCCCCTGCAGGCGCAGCGCCTCGCCCGAGCCGGGCTGATCGATGACCAGCGACGACACCCCGCGTCTGGCGAGCCAGGCCGGCAGGCCGACGCGGTATTTCATCTCCTTGGTCGAGTCCAAGCCGTTGACCTGCACCAGCAGCGGCGCCGGCCCGTCCACCCCTTCCGCGCGCGTCAACAGGCCGGCGATGTGGCTGCCCTCATAGGGGATCTCGACGCGCTCGCAGTTCTCCCTGGCCAGCGCGATACCCTTGGTGAAGACGTCGAGGCATTTGCGGTACAGCGCCAGCCGGCCCGGCGCGTCGTGCGCCTGGAGCCGCTCGCCGGTGATCAGATAGCTCGCCGCGCGGCCATATTTCTCGCCGGCCGAGAGCAGCCGGCCCTTCGCCTCGTCCTCGGCGGCGAGCTCACAGAGCTTGTCGGCCATCCGCGCCCAGGTCTCGCGAAACGCCCGGGTGCCGGCGGCGTCCGGCTGCCGCGCCGCCTCCTGGAGGGGCGCGCACATCTCCTCGATCTCGCCGATCCGCGCTCCCATCTCGATCGCCAGATCGACCGAGAGATTCCAGACGTAGTTGGTCGGAAAATACTTGAACATGCCTGCACTCGCGACGCGCGGACCAGCCGCGCGTCCCCTCGACGTTTCTTCCCGGAGTCTGACTTAGCTCCGTTTGACCATTTCGAAAAATTGATTATCAAGATCGATGACATTGATCCTCTGAATACCTCCCGCGGGCTTGGCGATGCGCTTCAACAACAAGTTCGATCTCAACCTGCTGGTCGCGCTCGACCATCTGCTGCACCTGCGCAGCGTCAGCGGCGCGGCCGCGCGCATGAACATGACGCAGTCGGCGATGAGCAACGCCCTGCTCCGCCTGCGGACCTATTTCGATGACGAGCTACTGGTGAAGATCGGCCGCAGGATGGAGCTCACGCCGCGGGCGGAGGCGCTGAAGGATTCGATCAGGGACCTGCTGGTGCGGGTCGACTGGGCGATCGCCTCGTCCGCCGAGTTCGATCCGGCGCAATCCGACCGCTGCTTCAAGATTCTGGTGTCGGACTACACGCTGGTGACGCTGATCCCGCGGCTGCTGGCGCGCAGCGAGGCCATCGCCCCCGGAATCCGTTTCGACTTCCTGCAGCAGGTGCAGCGGCCGGAGCGCGCGCTCGAGCGCGGCGACGTCGACCTGCTGATCATCCCGGAGGAGTTCAGCTCCAAGCTGCATCCCTCGGAGGTCATCTTCGAGGACGATTTCTGCGTCATCGCCTGGAGCAAGGGAAAATTCGGCAGGGGCAAGCTGTCACGGCAGGACTTTGCCAAGGCCTCCCACGTCGTGATGCGGCCGGCGATCGCCGCGCAATCGCTCGAAACCTATTATCTCGAGCAGCGCGACACCAGCCGCCGCGAGGACGTGTCGGTCTATGCGTTCACCGCGATCCCGCATCTCATCACCGGGACGAACCGGATCGCCACCGTCCACCGCAAGCTCGCAATCGCCGCCCAGCGCAGCCTGCCGATCCGCATCATCGAGCTGCCGGTCGCGTTGCCGGTGCTGCGCCAGCGCGTGCAGTGGCACCGCTATCGCTCCAATGATGCCGGCCTGCTGTGGCTGCGCAACCTGATGCGCGAGGTCGTGGCCGAGCTGCCGTGATCGCCGGCGTGACATCGGCTGAACAAAAGCGGCCGGCGCAGGACGCCGGCCGCTTTCGAATGGCGGAAGATCGAACGAAAGGCCGGTCAGCGCCTGGGCGAGCCCGCGCCCGGCGGCGGCGCAGGCACAAAGATCGGGAACGCGAGGTTCGCCCACACCGTATCGCCGCGGCTGCCATTCTCCACGTGGAATGTGTGCTGATAGTTCACATTGAGCTGGAAGGCGCCGCCATCATAGGTCAGCGAAGGGCCGAAATTGAGCGACTTCAGCCGGTTGCCGTCCTGGACGCCGGCCAGGTTGAACGCCTTGACGCCGTTGATCTTGTCGTCCTGATATTGATGCGTGTAGCCGCCGACCACGCCGAGCTTCCACGCGCCGATGTTGTAGCCGGCATTGAAGTCGACCACGAGCGCGTCGCCGCTGCGATACTGCTGGGTCAGCTGCGTGAACGCATTGACCGACTCCGTGTTGGTGCCGTTCAGCAGCAGACGCGGCGAGACGGCGAACTCGAAGCCTTTCGGATCGGCATAGCGATAGGCGACGACCGGCGAGATCGTCGTGTAGTTGGTGCCGACGTTGAGCGGCTGCCGCGCCGAATAGGTGCCGGTGTTCGGCATGAGGTCGAGCCCCACCGTCACGCTCTGAGCGGGCGACAAGGCCCAGCGCAGGATGACGGGCGAGAAGGTGATGTTCGCAAGCCCGTTGGCCTGGAACGATCCGGCAGGATTGGAGCTTTCGAGGTGAACGAAGGGGATGACGAGCTGCGAGTAGACGTGCGCCCCGAAGAATTCGCCGGGATAACTGGCCAGGAATCGCATGGTCTCCGACACCGACGACAACTTGAAATTGATCGGCAGCTTGTTGCCCTGCCCGTCATACAGCCCGTTGGCGCTGGTGTAGCTGGTCTGGCTGATCGCAAACAGGCCGGGGATCGGCGGCATGGTGCCGATGAAAACGCCGGGTGATCCCGCCGGATAGTTGGTCGTTCCGTTCTCTGCAGCCCGCGCTCCCTGGAGCATACCGGCCAGCACCAATGCCATCAGAGCGGACTGCTTCAGTCCTCGTCCCATATTCCCCCCTCTCGGCGGCGCGCTTTCTCTTGAAACGAGCTTGCCCATCGACCGGCTGGGGCGGCGCGCCGGCGCCCGACCGATCCGGCGATTGATGCGCGAATTCGGAACATTCGTAAAATTGATCGTTTTGATTTGATGTATTGACCAGCCTGATAGGAGCCGGGCGCCATCGATCGCCGGCCCCGTCGCAAGTGATTTGCCCGGCGGGTCGACGAGAGCGGCTGCCTGCCCGCAGCCGGCGGCCGCGAACTAACAAAGCGCGCTGCGCCGGACCGGCGGTTTTCGCTGGCGTCTCATGGACATCACCCTTGTCCGGTCCTCTCAGAGAAAAAATGGGCTTTCGTTTTTTCTAAAAACTAGGGGCCTACTGCGGTCGT
>NZ_CAFJ01000443.1 GCF_000239795.1 Bradyrhizobium sp. STM 3809
CCGCTGGAATAGACGTCGGCGCTGTCGAACATCGACACGCCGTGATCGAGGCAGACGTCGATCAGCCGGCTCGCGCCGTCGGCATCGGTCCCGCCCCAGGCCTTGAAGAAATCGTTGCCGCCGCCGAAGGTCGCGGTGCCGAAGCTGAGCGCGGGCACCCGCAGGCCGGAATGGCCGAGACGTCGATGGTCCATGTTGGTCTCCCTTGATCTCGTGGTCTCCTGGACCAGCTTGGCGACGACACGATGAATACGCGCACACGCCCTCGACCGCCATGGCACGCCCTGCATGGCCTCGCTGCGCTTGGCTGTGGTTCGGGCGCGCATCCGCCTTGACCGGGGGCGCTGCGGCTTGATCTAACCGGGCCGTCTGTCCTGAAGGCCCGGGGAACCCAACGCCGATGCGCATCGCCACCTGGAACGTCAATTCGGTCCGGCAACGGATCGAGCACCTCGTGACCTGGCTCAAGGAGTGCTCGCCGGACATCGTCTGCCTGCAGGAGATCAAGTGCACGGACGACGCCTTCCCGCGGCTGGAGATCGAGGCGCTCGGCTACAACGTCGTGACCCACGGCCAGAAGACCTTCAACGGCGTCGCGCTGCTGTCGAAGCTGCCGTTCGACGAGA
>NZ_CAFJ01000442.1 GCF_000239795.1 Bradyrhizobium sp. STM 3809
GGCGGCTCGTCCGAGATGCGCTCCAGCCAGTCGGAGCAGAAGGGCACCGCGACCAAGGGCCAGCGTGCCGAGGAGGGCATGAAGGGCCCGAATTCGAAGGGCATGGCCTCCGAGAACGACAAGAGCGGCTCGAAGAACATGAAGGCCGAAGGTCGCGAGGGCCGTGAGAACAACAACATGAAGGCCGAGGGCCGCGACAGCAAGACCGGCACCACCGCCGAGACCAAGACCGGCGGCGACCGCTCGCAGACCACCACCGGCCAGGCCGGCGCCGGCGCCAAGCTCTCGACCGAGCAGCGCACCAAGATCACCAGCGTGATCCGCAGCGAGCGCGTCGAGCCGGTGACCAACGTCAACTTCAACATCTCGGTCGGCACGCGGGTGCCGCGCGAGGTCCACTTCCACCCGCTCCCGGCCGAAGTGGTCACGATCTATCCGGAATGGCGCGGATATGACTTCATCCTGGTTCGTGAGCAGATCGTCGTGATCGATCCGCACACCTACGAGATCGTCGCGGTTCTCGACACCTGATCCCCGACCAGGCGGGTGACGGGACAAGGGGCGGACAGCAATGTCCGCCCCTTCATGCTACCCGGCTACACGTCAGGCGTGCAGGCCGGCCTGGACCGTGCTTAACGTGCCATTTCCGGGACTTGGCGCTGGTTTTTCGCGTGACGCA
>NZ_CAFJ01000441.1 GCF_000239795.1 Bradyrhizobium sp. STM 3809
CTGCGAAGTGCATCATTGCTTCGTTATCCCAGATATATTCCCATCCTTCGGTCTCGCCCTTCGCATTCCGCATGGGTCGAAGCACGAAGGGGTCACCGTACTTGACCGTCAGCCGCGCCTTCGGCGACTTCAGTGTCAGCTCGGTCACTTCGCCGCCGTGAGTCTTGAGCGGGGACGAAAGCTTGAACGTCGTTTCTTTTGCCACTTGTCCGGCTCCTTACTTGATGATCTTCGAGATATCGACGTTGAGCCGCGCGAACGTGTCGGCCAGCGGCGCTCCCGTCTGATCGTGCACTTGCAGGGCATAGCTGAGGGCCTTCTGCTCGTCGGCATTGGCGCCCCTCGCCTGCAGGGCGGTGAGCCTGATCTCGGTCAGGCGCCGCAGTTTAACGGGTTCAATGTTGACCGGCGCGCGGGCAGCAGGCATAGGCGCGGACTTCGAAGTATAGGCCCGCTGTACGTTGTACTGGCGTGCTGCTGCTGTGATCTCCGCAAGGCGCGCGGCGCGCGGGTCATTGGTGTTGGAAGTCATGGGCGTCTGTACCTGTTCGTCGCATTCGAGCGGAAGGCCGCGGAGCATTGAGCGTGCTTGGTCGACCGTCATGGCGTCGGGTGATTGGGTGGAAACGAGCTGTGCGACGGCAGCCGCGCGGCCTTGTGCTTCGGGCGATCTGACGATTGCAGAGCGCCAAGCGGACTCCGCTGACCGCGGGGCTTCAGCCAAGCCCGTGACGATGGAGAACCCCGCCTCCCGCGCCGTGTTGCAGTTGAGTGCTTGGCCGCGCTCCGTCACGACCAAGTCGGGGTCATGGGGATGGAGCCGAGCGGCCTTGGCGCTCTCGGGCCATGCCGCGATTTCTAGGCCCCTCGCCTTGGCCTCGCGTACGCTGATCTGGTGGCCATCGGGCAACACGACGAAGCCGCGTTGCACAGGGTTCGGGTGAACCCATGCTGTCTTGTCATTCATCGGTGCTGCCCCTCAGTAAGACCGGAAAGGCCGATGCGGCCGCGAGTTGACCGGCTCATACGGCCCGACGCGAAGCGCCCGTCCCCCGCCGCCCCCGCAGATGATTTCCAGGCGCCTCAGCTCCCGTTCCAACCTGTTGAGGTCGGGCCGGTGAAAAGTAAGCCACTGATCGCCGTTCCGC
>NZ_CAFJ01000440.1 GCF_000239795.1 Bradyrhizobium sp. STM 3809
GGACGCCCGGCCGGCCGCCTGGCGCTGCCGCGGGACATCGACGGTGATCTCCGGGAGCAAGGTGTCTGGTCTCCGGGCTGGGCTTGGGGCCTGCTGGGCATGGGCCGTCGGCCCGTCCGACCAGACAGCCGTCATCAATCCAGCCAACCCCAGCGGGCCCAAGATCTTCCGTACGCGCATCTCGATCCCCATCGCAGGTGCCGACCATGCCAGCGCCTGCGCCGTGTAACGTTCACGATGACAGGGACGACGGTTAGCCCAAACCGATCAATATGTAATGTTATAACATTGCATATTCTCAATTCCGGGTCTTGCTGTCGCGATCCGGTAACACATGCGAACGATTGGCGATTGCAACGGGTAACAGTGAGTCGCGGGTGGCGCAATGGAGCGCCTGGACCGACGGAGAGCGCCCATCAGGGCAGCGTGCAGCCGCAGCCGGTCAGAAACAAAATGGCCGCCGGCGAGCGGCGGCCATGCGATTCGCAGAAAGATGGGTCGGCTTACTTTTCCAGCCGGGCGAGCAGGCTCGACGTATCCCAGCGCTTGCCGCCGAGCTTCTCGACCTCGGAGTAGAACTGATCGACCAGCGCGGTCACCGGCAGATGCGCGCCA
>NZ_CAFJ01000439.1 GCF_000239795.1 Bradyrhizobium sp. STM 3809
GGTGGGACGAGCGCGAGTACAAGTAGTGTCCGAGTGCGCTTGCGCGACATCCTCGGCTGTCGTCCCGGCCTTGAGCCGGGACCCATAGCCACCGGCTCGGGTTTGGCGGAGAACGACGTTCATGGTGCCACAAGTGAGATCACGCGGTATGGGTCCCGGCTCAAGGCCGGGACGACATCGGTGATGTGGCGGCGGTGTGGCGCTGCGGAGGCGTAGCCCGGATGAGCGCTCGCCGGGGCCCGCAGGGCGCCGGAGATCGCGACATCCGGGGCCTCACGCGGTGTGTCGGTGAACCCGCATGTCGCTCCGCTCGTGCGGGCTACGCGTTCATCACCAAGGCCACCCTGCCGATCGCCTTGCGGTCGATCAATAGCCGCATCGCCTGCGCATAGTCCTTGAACGGCACGCGGTGCGAGACGTTCGGGCGCATCTTGCCTTCCTCCGCCCAGGCCAGAAGCGCCGCCATCCGACGCTCGCCCAGCTCGGGATTTTTGCGCACGGCCTCGCCTGCGCGCACACCGAGCACGCTGGCGCCCTTCATCAGGATCAGGTTGGTTCGTGCGAGTCCGATGCCGCCGGTGAAGCCGATGACGAGCAGCCGCGCGCCCCAGGCGATACAGCGGACGCTGTTCTCGAACACCTCG
>NZ_CAFJ01000438.1 GCF_000239795.1 Bradyrhizobium sp. STM 3809
GGCCCGTCTGGTCGTCGATCCCGTGGTCGTCTCCGGCACGCATGCGATCGCCGACTGGACGCAAGGCGCGCATGGCGGCCGCGCGCTGCTGCGGCAGGGGCCGACGGGCTGGACGCTGATCCTCTGTGCCGGCGACGGCATCAAGGATCCGAAGGCGCTGCAGCTCGCCGGCCTGCCGGCCGCAGAGGGCGCCGCGCTTGCGCAGCGGCTCGCTGCGGCCGAGCAGACGTTGCCGGCCGATCGTCTCGCCGTGTTGTCGTCATTCGAAGGCATCGTCCGCATGGACGGGCCGTCCACCGGAACCAAGTGAGAGGAAGCCGTCATGAAATCCTTAGCATTGACACTTGCCGTGCTGTCCGTCGCCTGCTTCGGCAGCTTGGCGAGCGCGCATGTCGTGCTCGACAAGCCCGAGGCGCGCATCGGCAAGACCTTCAAGGCCGTGCTCGCGGTGCCGCATGGCTGTGAGGGATCTCCCTCGGTGCGGCTCACGGTGCAGGTTCCCGAAGGGCTGATCGCGATCAAGCCGATGCCGAAGCCCGGCTGGACGATCGAGCTCAAGACAGGCGCCTATGGGCGCGCCTATGACTTCATGCACGGCGCCAAACTCAGCGAAGGCGTCAAGGAGATCAGCTGGAGCGGCCGGCTGGAGGACGGCTACTATGACGAGTTCACCTTCACGGGATTCGTGGCCGACACCTTCAAGGCGGGCGATGTGCTTCCCATCCCGGCGATCCAGGACTGCGAGAAGGGCACGGCAAAGTGGGTCGAGACCGCGGCGCCCGGCCAGGATCCGCATGCGCTGAAATATCCCGCGCCGCTGTTGCGCCTGACGTCCGCCGAGCCGCCGCCGCGCGGCGTCGCCAAG
>NZ_CAFJ01000437.1 GCF_000239795.1 Bradyrhizobium sp. STM 3809
ATCTGGCGATGTCCGAAGGCGGGGTCGTTGATGTGGGCTCGATCACGGCGGAAACCCTCCAGAACGACAAAATGATTGAAATTCCAATGAATGATGCACGGCATCGGAGTGTGCCGAAGGCTGGACGGCTCCTGGCGAAAGCCCTGCGCTCTGAAGCCGAAGCGGCGTGCCGCTTTGAGAATGTTGCTCGCCTTGCTGCCGTCGCGAGACACGCCGCATTCGATGCGAAGCCGTTCGAGTGGGATCCAGATGCCATGATGGGCCAGCACCATCGCGAGCGCCGCGGCACCGCATTCGACGGCTTCCATTTGAAAGATAGTCGGCGTCCGCCTGACACCGGCCCGATGCAGCCAGCCACGCATGCGGCGCGTCAGGATCGTCTCGGATCGCGGGCGATTCGGTCTATCCATCTGTCCCCGTGAATTTCTTGATGAGGGGAAGCACGAGGTCGAGCGGTCGCTGGTTCCGGGTCGTGATCTCAGCCGATGCGAGCGTGCCGCTGGTCAAGGTCGTGTCCGGCCCCTTTCCGACCGTCCAGCGATAGCCACTGCTGTTTGCCGGCTCGCGTTGCAGTTCGACCGTTACTCCATAGGGAGGACCGTCATGCGTGAACTGGCTGACAAGACTGTCATTGTGGAGGACGGCGGCCATGCCCTGAGGCGTGACCGGGAAGTCCGACACGGCAGAGACCGTTCCCAGCATGGTGCCGTATTCTTCGCGCTTGATGGTATTGGGGGCGAGATGAACCTGCATGCCGGGCTTGACGGTCTTGCCCTGATTGGCCGGGAGGTAGATCAGCGCCTCGAGCCGAACGCCGTCGTCCTCGATCAGGATCACCGGCGTACCGGCCGCCAGTACCGAGCCGGTCGATATCTTTATCTCGATCACGCGGCCGCTGATCGGGCTGACAATCAAAGAGTTGGTGCCGAGCGAATTCGAAAGCTCGTTCATCTGCCGCCGAGCATTGTTCAACTCGAACTGAGACTGTTGCAATTCACGCCCTCGCTGCGTCTCGAGGTCCGTCTTCTGCAGACGCAGCTTGAGGATTTCGTTCTGGGTATCGTCGCGGCGCTGCTGGGCGTCGGTGAGTTCGAGCCGGCGGTCTTCGTAATTCTTTCGGGTCGTATAGCCCTTGGATAGCAGATCCTCCAGATTCTTGACATCGGTCGCGAGGAGCTGGATCCGCTGCTCGGTCGCTTGAATCACCTTGCCGAAGGCGGCCTCGAGCTTGGCGAAATTCTCGGCCTTGGCAGCCAACTCGGCATTGGTGCGCGCGGCGAGTTCGTCGTATTGGCGCTGCCTCTCTGCAACCACCTCCTTGGAGTTCTCATATCGTTTTTCGATGTCTGTCTGTGCGATCTCGGCGATGGTCTGGCCACGCTCGACATGGTCGCCGACGGTGACGCCAATTGCGGCGAGGCGGCCGGCGGCTGCCGAGACAGCGTCAGCGACGCGGCCGCCCCCGACCAGGATACCCTGACCGGATACCCGGGTGGGCACCCGTCCCAGAATGCCCCATGCAAGTCCCGCTGTTAGTGCAAGGCAGACGACCAGAGTCAGTATCCAGTCGAGCGGTCGGGTGATGGAGACGAGATGGTCCAACTGCTCCGGGGAGGCCGCGCGCTGCAGCGCGGTGACGCGAAAGATACGCTCAGCTCCGTCACTCACGGACAATCCCCGCGGAAATCATTCGTCGTGAAACGCGTTTGATTTCGGATCATATCAGATAATACAGCATCGCGTTCAGGGCACAACCGACGGCGTGCGTCGGATTTATCCGTTCTCGCGATGATCTTTCGCAGACAGCCGTAACCGGCTAGCATTGTCGCTCTTATGCAAAGCAAACGTCGGTCGCAGGCATGGCATATCGCTCGACAGGGCGTGCAATATGGACGCGAGCCCCGGGCTGGGGAGGGCTGCGGCAGATGGCCGGACCGTGGGCGTCAATTTGTCAACGGCTTCTCATCATTGCGGCCATCGCAGTGTGCGTGATGGGCCGAGCGGAAGCCGGTGTCCTAAGTCAGAGCGACTTGCAGAAAGTGGAGGATCTCAGGCCTTTATTTGCCAAGCTGATGACGGATCTCATGCAGACCTCTCAGCGCACCGATGTATCGAGCATGGATGTCGACTGCATCAAGCAGACGATTCAAGAACTCCTGCAGATATCGCAGGAGCTCTCCAGCTACGAGTATCTCATCACGATCGAGAAGGACCTCACCGACTTCGGCGACAATAGTCCCATGCGCGAAGTGTTGAAGTTCGCGATAGAAAAATCGACAAGTATTCTGACGGCGGAACGCAAACGTCTTGTGCAGTTTCCTGAACAGTGCAGCAAACTACCGTTGGCGTTCGGAAAAAACCAGCAGGCGCTACAATTCATAGATGCGACGACAGGCGTCCTGAATTCGATCGGGTCACGGTTTTAGCCGACTGTCCAGTCCTGCCGATGGCCGCCGAATTTGCGTGGGAGCGCCGCCTTGTCCAGCTGACCTTCAGAGACACGCCACGCTGGTCCCCACCCAATGCCAAACCCGTTCGCGATCAAAGCCGCCGATGCGTACGCATCGTCGCAAATGTGCTTGGGCTTCGGCGCGACGCGAGCGAGATCTTTTCTGAGCGGGTCGGCGCAGCGCCAGGTCAGGATTGGGCCGCTTGCGGGATTGCGGAAGCCGACGTGGTCATGCGCTGTCAGCTCGTTGGGAGTTTCGGGCGTGCCACGTGCGTCCAAATAGGCAGGCGAGGCGCAAGCCTTCCAGGAGAACGTGCAAGCCGCCGGGCGACATGGCCGGGTGCGCGGTCGAGCCGGCCAGAGCGGATCGCGATGTCGACCCCTTCGGCCGCGAGAGCGAGGATTTCGTTGCGAAGCTTCACGTCGATCTCGATGTCCGGCCGCTCCCGCAGGAGCTTCCAAATGATCCGGCTTCCCGCAGGAACGCCGCAACGAATTCGCCACGAAATGGGCGAAACCATCGTGAACAAAACGGGATGATACGGATCTCGATACAAGAAAAATCAATAGCTTAGACAATTTGCCGTGCGTTCGGGACGCAGGGGGCGCTGGTTCGAATCCTGCCGCTCCGACCATTTCTCACGTGACAACTCACGCTTTCCCGATTTCACCTCGCATGCGCTGCGTTCGCCCTCAGCGGCGCAATCGAACGAGGTGCTTCCACAATGACCGCGAAATCCCCCCGCACGGCGCCGCCCGCGGCGCGAGCCGCAACGGCGTGGCGTCGCGGCAATGTCGGCCGGCTGCTCAACAACGCGGTGCGACGGTTCGAGTCGCGCGTACTCGAGCTGATGGTGGCGAGCGGCCATCCGGAGTCGCGGATCGCCCATGTCAGCCTCACCCGCAACCTCGACATCGAGGGCACGCGGCTGACGGAGCTCGCGCGGCGCGCCTCGATGAGCAAGCAGGCCATGGGCGAGCTGGTCGATCAATGTGCGGAGCTGGGCCTGGTCACGCGCGCGGCCGATCCGAACGACGGCCGCGCCCGCCTGGTTCGCTTCACGCCGGCGGGCCTGAGATGGCTGCAGGCGTTTGGCGACGCCGTGGATGTCGCCGAGGCCGAGATGCGCAAGGAGCTCGGCAAGGCCGCGATGGATGCGATCGTGGACGGACTGGCGGCCTATGGCGCACGCTTCGACACGCTGGGCGAGTCGATATAGTCAGGTTGCTTGACTAATTTGCGGGACGCCGTAGCATGCCCGGCGAAACGGGAGGCGCGCGATGATCCAACGTCTGACCACGTCGGTCCTGATCGTCGGCGGCGGGCCGTGCGGGCTGATGCTCGCCAACGAGCTGGGCCGCCGCGGCGTATCCGCGATCCTGATCGACGAGAAGCCGGGCACGGCCTTCAATCCGCAGGCCAACGCGACCCAGGCGCGGACGATGGAGCACTACCGCCGGCTCGGCTTTGCCGACGAGATCCGCGGTGCCGGCCTGCCGGCGGACTATCCGACCGACGTGGCCTATTTCACGCGTTACACGGCTCACGAGCTGGCGCGCTTCCAGCTGCCGTCGGCGGCGCGCGCGACCGAACTGATCAAGGGAATGTCGGGCTCGTGGAGCGCAGCAGAGCTGCCGCATCGGGTGTCGCAGAAATTCGTCGAGGCGATCCTGCTCCGCCATGCCCGGGCGCTTGCGGGCATTCAGCTGCATTATGGCCATCGCTTGATCGGCTATGTCAGCAACGACGCGGGCATCACCGCCGAGGCCGAGCGGATCGGCGACGGTGCGCGCATCCAGATCGCGGCCGATGTCCTGGTCGGTGCGGACGGTCCCCGGTCCCGGGTGCGCCAGTCGCTCGGCATCTCCTATGCCGGCACCACTAGCGTACAGCGTGATTTCATGGGCGGCCGCATGCTGGCGGTCTATCTCCGCGCGCCGGAGTTCTACGCTCACATCCCGCATGACAAGGCCTGGATGTATGTCTGCTTCAACCGCGACCGCCGCGCCTTCATGGCCGCGGTGAACGGCCGCGACGAGTTCGCCTTTCATACCCAGCTGCGGCCCGGAGAGGACGAGAGCGCGATCACGGCCGACGACGCGAAAGCAGCGTTCCAGCGCGCCTGCGGCAGCGACATCCCGTGCGAGGTGCTGTCACATCTGACCTGGACCGCGGGCCATGCGCTGGTGGCCGAGAGCATGCAGCGCGGCCGGGTGTTTCTCGGCGGCGACGCGGCGCATCTGTTCACGCCGACCGGCGGGCTCGGCTACAACACGGCGATCGAGGACGCCGTCAATCTCGGCTGGAAGCTCGCTCATGTCATCAAGGGCATCAGCCCGGTGGCGCTGCTCGACAGCTACGCGGCGGAGCGGCGCCCGGTGGCGCTCCGCAACACCGACTACGCCCGCCGCTTCGCCGATTCGCTCGGGCTGTTCGCGGCGGTGCCCGAGATCGAGGATGCGACCGCGACGGGAGAGGAGGCGCGCCGTGCCGCTGGCGCCTATCTCGACCAGCATGCGCGGGCCGAGTTCAACATTCCCGGCATCACCTTCGGCGGACGCTATGACGGCTCGCCGATCATCGTCCCCGACGGCACCCGGCCGCCGTCGGATGCCGCGGACGTCTATGTTCCCAGCGCCTGCCCGGGTGGACGTGCGCCGCATGCGTGGCTCGGTCCAGGCGTATCGCTGTACGACCGCTTCGGCTTCGAGTGGACGCTGCTCCGATGCGAAGGCAGCGATGTCGACGACGTGCGTCTGCAGGAGGCCGCGGGGTCGCTCGGTGCCGACATGCGGATCCTCACGCTGCCGCGCGCCCTGCGCGACCTCTACGAAGCCGATCTCGCGCTCATTCGTCCCGATCAGATCGTGGCTTGGCGCGGCAGCGCCGCGCAGGCCGGCATGTTCCCGCGCGTTCTGGCGCGGGCGCTGGGGCACGCGGGCACCGTGCCGTGAGACGCTGATCGGAGGAGTCATGAACAGCGCGTTAATTGCTTTGATTGTGTCGTTAGAAATCTCGCGCGATTGATTGTGCTGACACAACGATCTCGGACCTTGCGGGTGCGAGGCTGCGCTGAGTGCAACTCGCAAGTCTCAGTCCCGTCATGCTCCGATTCCTCGACCGCTTCCGAATTTCGACCAAGCTCGTAACCGCCACGCTCGGCGGAATGATTTTCGTCCTGATCATGATCTCGAGTCAGATCATGGGCAACGCCAGCATCGACCGCGATCTCAACCTCGCCTTCGACCAGCAGGAGATCGCCAGGCTGGCGATCGACGCCAAGGCCGCGGCGAGGCAGATGCAGCTCGCCGTGCGGGACATTCGGCTCGCAAAGTCGGACGCTGAGATCGGCGCGGCGGAGCAGCGCCTTGCCGACGGGCGTCGTGCAGCCGACACGTTCTGCGCCGAGATGACGCGCAGGTCGGCGTCGGCCGAGAACAAGGGCCGTGTGCAGACGCTGCAGACGGCGATCGATGCCTATGCCGGCGAGGCGAGGCGCATCGTCGCGATCCGGCGGAGGATCGCCGATGACCACGCGGCGGGCAGATCGGCGGATAACGCGGCGCTCGAAGTCGAGGCGGCCGAGCTGGCGCGCAACGTCACCTTGCCGATTGCCAAGACGATCGACGATGTGTCCGACCACATCGTGAGCTTCGCATCGGCGAAGGCGACCGCGGACAAGCGCGCGGTCTGGGCGGTCATCTCCCGATCCGAAACGGTCTCTGTCACCGTGGGCGCCATCGTGGTTCTCGTGCTGGGCGCGGCGGGCCTGATGAGCGTCTTTGCGGTGTCGCGGCCGATCGGCCGGATGGTGCAGAGCATGACCGCGCTGGCAGGCGGCGAGCTGCAGGCTTCGATCACCGGACTCGAGCGCGGCGACGAGGTCGGCGACATGGCGCGGGCGACGCAGGTGTTCAAGACCAGCCTGATGGAAACGCAGCGCCTGCGTGCCGAGCAGGTCGCGGCGGAAGCGCGTGCGGACGCCCAGCGCAAGCAGGACGTCGAAGCCTTCACCGCGGCGTTCGAGAGCGCGATCGGTGGCATCGTCGATCGTGTCTCGTCGAACTCGCTCAGCCTGGAGCAGGCGGCGTCCACGCTCGCGAACACTGCGTCGACCACGAGGGAGCTGTCGACGACGGTGGCCTCCGCCTCGGAGGAGGCTTCCGCCAGCGTCCAGTCGGTCGCGGCCGCGACCGAGGAGATGGCGGCGACCGCGGCCGAGATCGGCCGTCAGATCGAGGGCGCCTCGCGCGTCGCCCAGAACGCGGTGGCGCAGGCGGCGAGCACGGACCAGTCGATGGCCAAGCTCGCCGGTGCCGCGGACAAGGTCGGCAGCATCGTCGGCATGATCACCGCGATCGCCCAGCAGACCAATCTGCTGGCGCTCAACGCCACGATCGAGGCCGCGCGCGCCGGCTCCGCCGGACGCGGCTTTGCGATCGTCGCCTCGGAGGTGAAGGAGCTCGCGGCGCAGACCGCCGAGGCGACCAAGGACATTTCCGGCTACATCGGAGAGATCCAGTCCGCCGCCACGACGGCGGTCGGCGCAATCAAGGAGATCATGTCGACGATTGCCGGCATGTCGGAGATCACCGGCGCCATTGCCGCCGCTGCCGAGGAGCAGGGCAACGCGACCAAGGAAATCTCCCGCAATGTGCAACAGGCCGCGGTCGGCGCGTCGCAGGTGTCATCGGGCATCGTCGAGGTCCAGTCCGGCGCGACCGATACCGGCGCGGCGTCGTCGCAGGTGCTGACGGCGGCGCAGTCGCTGTCGGCCGACGGTCTGCGCCTGAAGCAGGAGGTCGTCGGTTTTCTCGCCCGTGTGCGGACGGCTTGAGCGCGCTCAAAGCTGTCCGACGGGATCGACGGCGGGCATCACCGATCTCGTGGGAACTCCCGGCGCGGCCGCGCACCGAACGGAGCGGGTCCGCGACGGGCATAGGAACAATCGAACGCGGCGAATCTTTCAGTCGCGACGATCGTTTCGAACCCCGGAGATGAACGATGACGAGCAAGACAACAGGTGCCAAACCAATGACGATGATCCCCACCGTCCTCTCAGCATGCGCGTTGACGCTGCTCGTGGCCGGCAGTGCGGCCGCCGCGCCGAAGGGCCAGTCGGCGGCCAAGGACCAGCATTTCATGACGGAGGCGATCGAAGGCGATCTGTCCGAGGTGAACATGGGCAAGCTCGCGCAACAGAAGGGGCAGAGCGACCAGGTCAAGCAGTTCGGCCAGGCGTTGCAGCAGGACCATAGCGAGCATCTCCAGAAGGCGCAGCAACTGGCGAGCCAGAACGGGATGCAGGTGCCGTCGGAGCCTAGCAAGAAGCAGCTGGCCATCTACAACAAGCTCGAAGGTCTCTCCGGCGATCG
>NZ_CAFJ01000436.1 GCF_000239795.1 Bradyrhizobium sp. STM 3809
TGACGACTGAGAACGTGACCGGCTACCGCACGGTGCGGATGCTGGGGCAATGCTTTGGCGTGGTGGTGCGCAGCCGCGGCATCGGCGGCAACTTCATGGCTAGCCTGCGCTCGATCGTCGGTGGCGAGATCCACGAATACACGCAGATGCTGGAGGAGGCGCGGCGCCACGCGCTCGACCGTCTGGTGTATAACGCGACCTCGATGGGCGCGAACGCCATCGTCATGATGCGCTTCGACAGCGCCGAGATCGGCCAGACCATGAGCGAGATCGTCGCCTATGGCACCGCGGCCGTCATCGAACCCGCACGATGATCGGCCTCGTGCTCTGGCTCGCCGTCATCACCGCCGTCGTGCTGGTGTGGTTCGTCTTCCGCCAGGGCGGGTACAAGCGCGACGCGCTCTCGGCGCCACCGGGGCCGGACTGGGTCAAGACCGAGGAGCGCTTCGTCGACCCCACCAGCGGCGAAACGCTGGACGTCTGGTTTCAGCCGCGCACCGGCGAGCGGGCCTATGTGCGGGCGGGGCGACAAAACTAGAAATAGCCGCTGAGCATCAAGGCGAGGACCGGAGACTGTCCCGGCTTGTCGCGCCTGTGATTGACGAAGGCTGTACATTCAAGAAGCGCTTGGTACTGCTCCGGACAGCGTCGCTGCAGCTCGTCGGCGTTGTCGACACGAAGAATGAGAAGGTCGCCCTTTGCCACGGTGATGCTCGACAGGCCGGCGTCGGGATCGTCGACATAGGTCATGCAATCGATCCAGGCGTCCATGTTGCAACCGTAGAAACCGGGAAAGCCAAGGGCCTCCTGAAACACACGGTGGAAACTGTCCCAATCGTGAATGCGGTCGGAGGGAATGGGGACGATCGTCGCTTGCGTCATGGCAGGACTCCTTACTGGCCGCTTACCCCTTCTGGCGGCTGTGCGATCTCCATCTCGAGTCGACCATGTTGAACACACAAGGTTCTCAAAGTGTCCCTTCGTCGATCGAATAGCGCCGAAGCGGGATCGCCTTCGGCGGTCATGAAAGATGACACGTAGAGTTCATCGGACAGCGCGACGGCGATTTCGGGCAACCGGCCGACCAACGATAACTCTACAATTGTCCTGTTACGGATCAGATCGAACGTTTCCGCCCATCGAGAATCCTCACTCCAGCTTCCGCACAAGATCGACGATCTGTCTTCGATACGCCAGCTCCATTGAATCATAAGACCAAACTCGCCTCGCGGGTTTCCCGGCGTCCCGTCACGGCGGTTACGACCCGTGAGGCGTCCAAACTCCAAGAAAATGGCGGAGCCGGCGCCTCGCCACACATGGGAAAGCGGCAAGCCGACCAGCGGGTCGCGGAAAGTCTGCAGCACACCGGCGTTATCATTGCTCAAGCTCAGCTCCTGAACTTCGTCACGGCATACCTTGACTTAACGTTCAACGTCTCAGCAAGTCCGTACAGCATGAGCGCGACGCTCCCCTCGTACTCCTGGGCTATCGCATCTGACGGTCGCAGTCTTGCGCTCATCTCTCTCCACGTCGTCATGGCCGGGCTAGCCCGGCATCACG
>NZ_CAFJ01000435.1 GCF_000239795.1 Bradyrhizobium sp. STM 3809
GAGCTTGAGAATTTTCAGATCGCACTCTGCGCGTTTAGGAAACGTAGCGACAAGCCGCATGGCCCAGCCATCTATAGTCGACAGGCGATAGGCTGTAGCAGGCACTCTAGCCCTCTCTAGCCTGCCACGTAGAGCAGCTACGCCTGCGTTGGTATGAGTTAGAACGAGGATCGGCTTGCTGGGTCCTGCTTTGGTTATGGCTTCTGCGATCAAGTGCGTTTTGCCGCAGCCCGCCGGAGCTGTCACCGTGCCGCGCTTGATGTCGAGGAGGTCAATGCTCTTCATCAGGAAGCGTTGATCCATTCAAATATATTGTTCAGGATGTCGAAAAACTCCTGATCTAGCCCCGTGTCCGTGGCGATCACTTCCTCTCCAACCCTCTCCATCCGGCTTACAGTCTTGAACCAGCTGTTTTTCTTTTTTCGTGCAGCTCTAGCGAGGGTGTCCCGCTTCTCTTTCGTTAAGTCCGTTTTGCAGTCTTCTAAATTGAGTGTTCCTGCAGACTCCGAAGCTATGTGATCCCCAATGAGATCTGTGCCGTGAATCTCCTCGGCGATGGATAAAAGCTTCCACACGCCTTCGTCCGAGATGCTGTGGAATATCTCATCCTCCAGCGCACGGCCCGCACGCCATTTGAATACGTCGTCTATAGCCATGAAGTCGTTTTCAGTTGCTTGGTCTGGTTGCTTGTCGTCATCGCGGAAGACGCAAACTCGATATCCAAGCTTCTGAAATGCGTTCGCTCGCTTATAAATGTGATCACAGCCCCCTGCGTCCACGAGCGCTACGCCGTGTGCTGTCAAGGAGGGCGTCCCATCGGCTACGACGGTGTTATCCAGCCCTCGCAGTAGTCCGACCTCACTGGCTCCCTCGCATACTATGACGGACTTCGCCAGAAAAGCCTCGGGGAATGAGCGAATAGTGCCCTGAATTGCGTCCTCGTTGCCGAGCCCCGTCGCAGTACTCTTAATGCTGGAAGCACGGACGACAAAAAGCTGTTCCCCGGATAGTTCTCGGACTGCAACGGGAGAATGGGTCGTCAGAAAAGCCTGAAGTGGCGGCGTTGGCTCCTTTGCACCGAGCGATGCTACAAATCGAATAATGCGGTGTGGCTCCAGGCCGTGTTCAAGCTCGTCGACAAGGATGATTGTAGCGTCCTTGGCGGCCTTGCGCTGAAGTCCGGCGATCAACAAGCGCGTTGAGCCAAGGCCTAGGCCTCTGAGCGGAATCCCTTCTTCGCTA
>NZ_CAFJ01000434.1 GCF_000239795.1 Bradyrhizobium sp. STM 3809
GGACGCGCGATTAGAGGACAGGCGAGCATATTAGGCAAGCCGATTGCGGCGACCCGGGTTCCAAAACACCCGGATTCGTCCGTAAAATTCCGGAACCGGGCGAATTTTCCAATGTAAATTCGTCCAGCCCGGCAAACTTTGCCGAGTGGCTAGCCCACCCCGAGCGCCTTCAGCTTGCGGTGCAGGGCCGAGCGTTCCATCCCGACGAACTCGGCGGTGCGCGAGATGTTGCCAGAGAAGCGGCTGATCTGAGCGATCAGGTAATCGCGCTCGAACACCTCGCGGGCCTCGCGCAGCGGCAGCCCCATGATGTGCTCGCCATTGTTGCTGGTCGGCATGGCCGGCACCATCGAGCCGACGTCCGGCGGCAGCATGTCGGCGGTGATGATCACCTCCGGGCCGCCGGCGGCGAGAATCATCACGCGCTCGACATTGTTGCGCAGCTGGCGGACGTTGCCCGGCCAGACATGCGACTGCAGCACAGCCATCGCGTCCTGGCCGATCTGCCGCTTCGGCAGGCCCGTGGTGATCGAGATCTGGTCCATAAAATAGTCGATCAGCTCGGGAATGTCCTCGCGGCGCTCCGACAGCGGCGGCACGCGGATCGGCACCACCGAGAGACGGTGATAAAGATCCTCGCGGAAGCGCCCGCTGGCGATCTCCTCCTCCAGGTTGCGCGCGGTCGACGAGATGATGCGCACGTCGACATGCACCTTGGTGGTGCCGCCGGCGCGCTGGAAGGTCTGATCGACCAGCACGCGCAGGATCTTGTTCTGGGTCTCGCGCGGCATGTCGGCGATCTCGTCCACGAACAGCGTGCCGCCATGCGCCTCCTCGAGCGCGCCGGTCTTGCGCGACTGCTCGCCGTTCGACTGCTCGATGCCGAACAGCTCCTCCTCCATCCGCTCCGGCGTGATCGCGGCGGCGTTGATCACCACGAAAGGTCCCTCCGCGCGCGGCGATTGCGCGTGCAGCGTGCGGGCCGCGAGCTCCTTGCCCGAGCCCGGCGGTCCGACGATCAGGATGCGGCTGTTGGCCTTGGCGGCGCGCTCGATGGTCTGGCGCAGCTGGTTCATCGACGGCGAGCGGCCGGTCATCGTGCTCGCGGTCGGCGCCAGCTGCTTGAGCTCGCGGACCTCGCGCTTCAGCCGCGAGTTCTCCAGCGCGCGGGTCGCGACGAGAATCAGGCGGTCGGACTTGAACGGCTTCTCGATGAAGTCATAGGCGCCGCGCTTGATCGCGGCGACCGCGGTCTCGATGTTGCCGTGGCCGGAGATCATCACGACCGGCAGATCCGGGTGATCCTTCTTGATCTGCTCGAGCAGCTGCAGGCCGTCGAGCTTGGAGCCCTGCAGCCAGATGTCGAGAAATACGAGGTTCGGCCGCCGGCCGGCGATCTCGGCGAGCGCCGAATCGCTGTCGCGAGCCGTTCGAGTCGTGAAGCCCTCATCGTCCAGGATGCCGGCAACCAGCTCCCGGATATCGGCTTCGTCGTCGACAATCAGAATATCACTCGCCATGGGTCACGCCTGTCTCGTCAGCTGCCGGTTGCGGCTTGAATTTTTGGTTGATCGTTGGTCGCTTGAGCCGTGCCGGCGGTTTCCCCGCCGGACTCCGTCTGTTGCGAATTGTCGGGAGCGGACGCCTGCTCCTTCGCCTCGGGCTTCGCGGCCTGGCCAGAGACGGCAAAGCGCAGCCGCATCCAGGCGCCGCGCTGGCCGGCGCGGAAATCCGAGGCGTCCTTCAGCTCGAGCTTGCCGCCGTGATCCTCGAGCACGCGGCCGACGATCGCGAGCCCGAGGCCAGTGCCCTTGGCGCGCGTCGTGACATAGGGTTCGAGCAGTCGCTGCCGCGCCACCTTGGGCAGGCCGATGCCGTTGTCGATCACGTCGATCAGCACGTCATCGCCTTCGCGCGAGGCGACGACATCGATGCGGCCCTTGCCGAGCTCCTCTTGCGGCACCACCTCGATCGCCTCGGTGGCGTTCTTGATGATGTTGGTCAGCGCCTGCGAGATCAGACGGCGGTCGAACTGCGCGCGCAACGGGTCCTGCTTGATGTCGGTCTCGATGTCGATCTCGGGATGGGCGACCTTCATCAGGAACACGGCCTGACGGACCGCGTCGGCGACGTCCTCGCCTTCCATCACCGGCTTCGGCATCCGCGCGAAACGCGAGAACTCGTCGACCATTCGCCTGATGTCGTCGACCTGCCGCACGATCGTCTCGGTACATTGCTCAAATACGGCCTTGTCCTCGGTGATGACCTTGCCGAATTTGCGGCGGATGCGCTCCGCCGACAGCTGAATCGGCGTCAGCGGATTCTTGATCTCGTGCGCGATGCGGCGCGCGACGTCGCCCCACGCAGAGGTGCGCTGCGCCGACACCAGCTCGGTGATGTCGTCGAGCGTGATGATGTAGCTGTCGCGCGCCTGGTTGGTCTGCTCGGCGGTGACGCGCACCGACAGGTTGCGCTCGTGGCCGTCGCGCTGGATCGTGATCTGTCCCTGCACCAGCCGCTGCTTGCCCTCGCGCGCCGTCTTCATCATGTCGTCGAGCTCGGGCAGCACATCGGTCAGCGGATGGTCGAGCACCTCCTGCTCGGCATGTCCGATCAGCTTCTCGGCCGAGCGGTTGAGGATGCCGACGCTGCCCGACGCGTCGACGCCGATGATGCCTGCGGAGGCCGACGACAGCACCGCCTCGATGAAGCGGCGGCGGCTGTCGATCAGGTCGCTGGCGCTGACGAGCTCGTCGCGCTGCGTGCGCAGCTCCTGCGTCATCTTGTTGAAGGTCTGGCCGAGCTGGGCGAGATCGCCCTCGGAGCGGTGCACCGGAACCTGGACGTGGAGGTCGCCGGTCGCGACCGTCTGCGCGGCATTCATCAGTTGCCGGATCGGCGACACCAGCCAGTTGGCGAAGTTCAGCCCGATCAGCACCGAGGCCATCAGGATGGTCAGCGCGATCACCGCGAACATCAGCGCGAAGGCGACCTGGATGCCGAGGCGGCGCGATTCGACCTGGGCATATTCGGCGACCGAGGTCTCGGTCTGCTTGAGCTGCGCGATCACGCGCGGATCGAGCAGCCGGGCGACGTAGAGGAAGGTGTCGTTGAAGGCGCGCAGGCGGATCACGGCCGCGACGTAGTTGGCGTCGGGGAACACCGCGATCTGCGGCTCGGTCTCGTTGACGTTCGAGAGGAAATCGGCCGGCGGCGTCTGGAAGCTCTGCTGGATGCCGGTCTCGGCGGTCTCCAGGATGTTGCGGTCCTTGTCGATCAGCATCGCGCCCGGCAGGTTGCGCGAGGCGGCGCTGGCCGTCAGCAGCTCGCGAAAGGTGCCGCGGTCCTGGTCGTAGAGCGGCCGCGCATGCGCGATGTCGTTGGCCATGCCGAGGATGTCGCCGCGGATCAGCTGGGCGTGCTCATAGGTGTAGGCGCGCGCCACCGTCAGCGAGTTCTGGATCGCCTCCTTGGCGGGTCCGGAGAACAGCCGGTCGAGGCCGCGGTCGATGGTGACGTTGGCGACCAGCGACACCAGCACCGCCGGCAGCACCGCGATGATCGAGAACAGGCTGACGATCTGGACGTGCAGCCGCGCCGCCGCCCGGCCCCGCCGCCGCGCCTGGACCATCTGCCAGACCTCGCGGATGATGATCCCGACCAGGATCAGGATCGTTCCGGCGTCGATCAGCAGGAAGGTGCTGACGACTTCGGGCGTCGGCTCGATCGGGCTCAGGCCGACCAGCACGATGAAGGTCAGGAAGGCCGACAGCAGCGCGAGGCCGACCGCCACCGGCGCCAGCCAGGTGCGCCAGGTCCAGCGCCGGGCGTCGGCGGACGATGGGTCGAAGGGGGTGGCCGAAGCTTCTGCGCTGGTCATTCCGGCAAGGGGTGTGATGTGAACGCGGCACGTCCGGAAGAATCGGACTGATGCATTCCTACCACGCTGTTGCCAAATTGCGACAAATCCACGGCGCGGAAGCGCATCGCAGATTTGTCTACATTAATTCTCATGTGGGGCAGCCCACCCACCCCTATTGGTATTCAAAAACCTCTTTAACCACCGCTGCGGTAGACCTGGATGTCGAGGTCGCGGATCTTCTTGCGCAGCGTGTTGCGGTTGAGGCCGAGCAGGTCGGCGGCGCGGATCTGGTTGCCGCGCGTCGCCGCCAGTGCCGCCGTCAGCAGCGGGATCTCGATCTCTTTGAGGATGCGGTGGTACAGGCCCGGCGGCGGCACGCCGTTCGGGAAGCCCTGGAAGTGCGAGGACAGATAGGCCTCGACGGCCCCGCCGAGATTGTCGATCGAGGTCGGCGCGTTCGAGCCGGTGGTGACCGCCGGCGGCGCCAGCTCGCCGTCGATCACCGACGCCGTGATCACGTCCTGGGGATAGAGCGCGGCGAGGCGCCGGGCCAGGTTCTCCAGTTCGCGGACGTTGCCCGGCCAGCGGTGCTGTTTCAGCCGCTCCAGCGCGGCGGCATCCAGCTTCTTCGGCGGCAGCCCGTCCTTCTCCGCCAGCGCGAAGAAGTGGCGAACCAGGTCCGGCAGGTCCTCGATGCGCTCGCGGAGCGGCGGCAGCCGCAGCGGCACGACGTTGAGGCGGAAGAACAGGTCTTCCCGGAACAGCCCCTGCTGGATCAGGATGCGCAGGTCCTTGTTGGAGGCCGCGACGATGCGCACGTCGGTCTTGATCGGGGTGCGGCCGCCGACCGTGGTGTACTCGCCCTGCTGCAGCACGCGCAAAAGCCGCGTCTGCGCCTCCATCGGCATGTCGCCGATCTCGTCCAGGAACAGGGTGCCCCCCTCGGCCTGCTCGAAGCGGCCGGAGGCGCGGGTGTTGGCGCCGGTGAAGGCGCCGCGCTCATGGCCGAACAATTCCGATTCGATCAGGTCGCGCGGGATCGCCGCCATGTTGACGGCGACGAACGGGCCGTTGCGGCGCTTGCCGTAGTCGTGCAGCGCGCGCGCCACCAGCTCCTTGCCGGTGCCGCTCTCGCCGGAGATCATCACCGTGAGGTCGGTCTGCATCAGGCGCGCGAGCACGCGGTAGATGTCCTGCATCGCCGGCGAGCGGCCGACCAGCGGGATCGATTCGAACTCGCTGTCGTCGGGCTGGCTCGCCGCCCGCTCCTTCGGCTCGGCGAGCGCGCGGCCGACGATCGCGATCAGCTCCTTCAGGTCGAACGGCTTCGGCAGATACTCATAGGCGCCGCGCTCCGAGGCCTTGATCGCCGTCATGAAGGTGTTCTGCGCGCTCATCACGATGACCGGCAGGTTCGGCCGCATCTTCTTGATCCGCGGCAGGAGGTCGAAGGCGTTCTCGTCGGGCATCACCACGTCGGTGATGACGAGATCGCCCTCGCCCTGGCTCACCCAGCGCCACAGCGTGGCGGCGTTGCCGGTCAGCCGCACCTCGTATCCGGCGCGCGAGAGCGCCTGGTTCAGGACCGTGCGGATGGCCGTATCGTCGTCGGCAACGAGAATGCTACCTGCAGGCATAGGTGGTCCTCAATTTGATCCCTGTGAGGCATGCGACGGCGTCCCCGAAACGTCGCCGCGATGGCCTTGGTCTGGATATTTGCTTGCGCTGTACATCGGCATCAGCACCCGGAAGGTCGTCTTGCGCGGCTGCGACTCGCACTCGATGATCCCGCCATGGTCGCCGATGATCTTCGCGACCAATGCAAGACCGAGGCCGCTTCCGGTCGGCTTGGTGGTCACGAACGGATCGAACAGGTTGGGCATCAGGTCTTCCGGCACGCCCGGGCCGTTGTCCTTGACGCAGAACTCCAGCGGCAGCGAGACGCGCGACTTCTTGCCGGGCACCGAAAGCCGCACGCCCGGCCGGAACGCCGTGGTGAGCTGGATCTCGGCATCCGTGCCGAGGTCGACGACCGCTTCGGCGGCGTTCTTCACCAGATTCAGGAATACCTGGATCAGCTGGTCCTGGTTGGCCAGCACCGGCGGCAGCGACGGGTCGTAGTCCTCGATGAAGCGGATGTTGCGGGCGAAGCCCGACTGCGCCAGCCGCTTCACGTGGTCGAGCACGGAATGGATGTTGACCGGCCCTCGCGCCACCGGGCGGTCGTCGCCGAACACCTCCATGCGGTCGACCAGGGTGACGATGCGGTCGGCCTCGTCGCAGATCAGCCGGGTCAGCATGCGGTCCTCGGAGGAAGCCTGCTGCTCCAGCAATTGCGCGGCGCCGCGGATGCCCGACAGCGGATTCTTGATCTCATGCGCCAGCATCGCGGCCAGTGCGATCACCGAGCGCGCCGCGCTGCGATGGGTGAGCTGGCGGTCCATCTTGTCGGCGATGGTGCGCTCCTGCAGCATCACGACGATGTGGCCCGGCCGCTCCGGCAAGGGGGCGACGTGAAGATCAACGAGCCGGTCGGCGCCGGTGCGCGGCGTGCCCAGGTCGACCTTGTATTCGTTGACCGGCGCACTGGTGGTGCGCACCTGGTCGATCAGCGCCAAAAGCGGCGAGCCGAACGGCACCAGCTTCTTCAGCGACTGCCGCTGCAGGAACTGCGTCGAGGAATCGAAGAACGATTCCGCCGCCATGTTGGCGTCCATGATCATGCCGTCCGGGCCGATGACGAGAACCGGATTGGGCAACGCGTTGAGGATGGCGTCGCCATCGGACGGAAGGCGCTTGCGCTGTTCTGCGGCTGAGCTCATGCGGCTGCACTCCAGGCAAAATCGTCGAAAGCTTCACGCAGCGCCCGATGCACCTGGGACGGCTGCTCGGATGTCAGGATACGCTCGCGCCACGCCTTCAGTTTTTCGGCCGGCGCCTGGGCGTGCGCAGCGGCGACGTCGAGCCCCCAGCTGAGATGCTTGCGGGCGTGGCGCAGGCCGACCCGCTCGCCATAGTGGCGGCAGATCTCGTCATAGAGCGCGGTCAGCAGCGCGAGCTGCTGCGCAAGCTCCGGCGCGCCCTCCTCGGCGCCGCCATCGAGCCGGCGGCCGATCTGGCCGGGCAGCCAGGGTTGCCCCTGCGCGCCGCGACCGATCATCACGGCATCGGCGCCGGAGGCGTCGAGCGCCTCGCGCGCATCCTCGTAGCTCGTGATGTCGCCATTGACGACGACAGGCAGGTCCACGGCATCCTTGACCGCGCGCACCGCGCTCCAGTCGGCCTCGCCCTTGTAGAACTGCTGCCGCGTCCGGCCATGCACGGTGATCAGCTGCACGCCGGCGGCTTCCGCCCGGCGCGCCAGCTCCGGCGCGTTCAGGCTGCGCTCGTCCCAGCCGAGCCGCATCTTCAAGGTCACGGGCACGTCGACGGCCGCGACGGTGGCCTCGATCAAGGTCAGCGCATGATCCAGATCGCGCATCAAGGCCGAGCCGGACTGGCCGCCGGTGACGTGGCGCGCCGGGCAGCCCATGTTGATGTCGATGATGTCGGCGCCGCCATCGGCCGCGACCTTGGCGCCCTCGGCCATCCAATGCGCCTCGCAACCGGCGAGCTGGACCACATGGGGACCGATGCCGCTCGCCTCGCAGCGCAACCGGGATATCCACCGCCCGCGGACGAGATCATCGCTCGCGGTCATCTCGGACACCACCAGCCCGGCGCCCAGCTCGGCCGCGACTCGGCGGAACGGCGCGTCGGTGATCCCCGACATCGGCGCCAGAACGGCCCGGTTGACGAGCGAAACGTCACCTATCTTCAAGGCTTTGGCGGGTGTATTGGCCAGACCGGTCACGAACGACTCTTCGAGCTCATCGACGCATCATTGCGTCTGCCCCGCACTCTCAAGCACAATTCTTGGGCAGTCAAGCGTCATGCCTACACTTTAGCCAAGACAGCCCATATTTCAAGTGCAGTGCAGCAAAATATGCTTGTTCGGCAGTCATGGTAAACCCGGGAGCCGCCGGGTTTTTGCATGGCTCTGTGCACATTTCCCCGGCCAGAATGGCAAAGGCGACGCGCTGCGCGGGTCATTGCGCAGCGCTGGCGCCGCGACTGCCAGTCTCCTCCGCGGCTCACGCAATGTGTGATCCTGCTCGCTTAACATCTTCTGCGGA
>NZ_CAFJ01000433.1 GCF_000239795.1 Bradyrhizobium sp. STM 3809
CCTGCACCGCCGCCGCCAGCGCAGCAGATCGCCGCCGCCCAGTTGGCCAACGCCCAGATCGCTGCTGCGCAGGCCGCAGCCACCAATGCCGCCGCTGCCCGAGCCAGCGCCGCGGCCGCCCTGGCATCGCAGACTCCGGCCTACGTCACTCCGGCCGAGGCACCGCCACAATCATGGCCGGCCGCCCAGCAGGCCGCGCCGGCGCCAGCCGCCCCTCAGCCGCCGCAGAATGCAGCGGCGGCAGCGCCTCCGGCCCCGGTCGATGTCGGCGAAATCGTCTCGGCGCTGCGCAAGGCGCGCGCCGGCGATGCGGGAGCCGCCTCGGCCGGTGCGGCGCCGGTCGACGCCGCCAAGGTGATTGCGGCGCTCCTGGTGTCGCGCGCGGCCAAGCGACGCGCCCCCCAGGCTGAAGCGAACGAAGCCGGCGAAGCCGCGCCCGGAACGGTCCCTGCCGGGCCGGCGCCGCCCGCGCCGGAGGCGGTCGCGGCTCAGCGCGCTCAGGCCGCACAGCAATTGATGAATCGCCTTCGCAACGGCCAGCCGGCCGTTGCGCCGATTGCCGCCAGCGCCGATCAGCCAGCACAAGCGTCATCCCCCGAAGCCGGCGACCCCGCCGCCGCACTGATCGAGACGCTTCGCGCGCATGCCGCGCGGCAGTCGGCGCATCAGGCCGCAGACGAGACCGACGCGACCGCCCGCGCCGCGGCGGCGGCGGAAGACGATCTCGACGATCCCGCGGCAGCGCTGATCAATCTGCTGCAGTCGCGCTTCTCGCTGCCCGAAGACGCGTTGGAGCCGCCGCAGGACGAGGCCGACGAACTTGCTGCGGCCGAGGCGGCGGGGGCCGCCGGGCGCGTGCCGGACGATCCCGCAGCACAGCTGATGAGTCTGTTGGAGTCGCAGTCCTCGATTCCGGAGAGGGCACCGGCCGTCGACAGGCCACAACCGCAGCAGCATCAACCGCAGCAACACCGGCCGCAGCCGCCATCGCGGCCGTATCAGCAGCCGCAACCGCAGCGGCCCCAGCCTCAGCAGCAACGGCCGCCGCAGCAGCGGTCTCCGTTCGTCCCGACGCCGTTCGAGGATCCGGCGACACCGCCGCTCGACTTCATTCCGCGGCCTTCGGCGCTCCGGCCGCGGCCCCGCAATATTCAGCAGGATGACGAACTCGACGGCATCCAGGACATCCTGGCGCGGCTCGGCCGCCGGGCCTGACGGGACGCGGCGCGTCAGCTCTCGAGCTGGCGCTGCAATTCACGCACGAAGGTCGTCAGCCCGGTGCGGCGCTCGCGCTTCAGCCGCTCGGCCTTGAGGATCGACTGGACCTCGGCAAACGCCTCGTCGACGTTGCGGTTGATGACGATGTAGTCGTATTCCGCCCAGTGGCTCATCTCGTGGCTGGCGCGGCTCATGCGCCCGCGGATCACGTCATGCGAGTCCTGGGCGCGGGTGTGGAGCCGCTTCTCGAGATCGGACGCCGACGGCGGCAGGATGAAGACGCTGACGA
>NZ_CAFJ01000432.1 GCF_000239795.1 Bradyrhizobium sp. STM 3809
CAGACGCGAGGGAACTGCGTTTGTCGGCTATCGACGTGCCGTCGAAGATGAGTTCGGCGATACCCTCTGGTATTTTGCTGCTCTTTGTAGGCGAATGGGTTCGCCTCTGCACGAAGTGTTGTCGGATGTCTCCTTCAAAGACTACTCGTGCTCTATCGTAGCCGCGGATAGTCCGGCGGGCGCGATATCTAGAGTGGCTGCTCCCCAGCCTTCCGGTACTTTCGACGAGGTTCTTATTAATCTCGGTACCCATGCTGCCAGCCTTCTCGATCTAGAGATGCAGGCCGCGAATAGTCGGACTCGCTTGACGGCGTTTGCTGATGCTTTCCTCCGCGCGCTGAACGCCGCGGGCATTTCATTTGCCGAAGTCGCGTCCTCCAATCTTCGTAAGGTGCGTGGACGATTTCTGCCGACTCCGCTAGAGGAGCTGCCTGTCTTTGATCAAGCCTTTCCTGAAGAAGAACGCTTACCCCAGGAATTTGAGATCGTCATCAGCCAGCGCTCCGGAGGGCGCAGCGTTCTAGAAATGAATGGCGTTGTAATCGGTGATCCACTAACCGATAATATCGCTGATCGCGATGGCTATCGATTTCACGATGTTTTTCATTTTGCACATGCAGCCGTCTTGCACTGGTCGCCGACCTTTCGCGCTCTGTTGAAGCGAAAGCGTAAAAGCGATCCCATCGTCGATGAAACGCAAGACAGTGGTCGCGCGATCGTGGTTGAGGAGGGCTTGTCGGCCCTTGTTTTCTCGCACGCCAAAGCGCTGGCGTTCTTTGAAGGCCAATCTTCAGTGTCCTTCGACCTGCTCAAGATAGTGCGGCAGTTCGTGGATGGGTATGAAGTCGATGCTTGCCCAATGAAGCTGTGGGAAGATGCGATTTTGCAGGGCTACGACGTCTTTCGTCGTTTAAAGAAGGATCAAGGTGGGATCGTTCGCGGAGATCGCAACCGTCGCAAATTGGAGTTCCGCCCTCTCGGAGCCATCTGATGAATGCAGCTACCCGTTTCGTAACCTCGGTCCGCGGACTTGCATTTGAAAATGTATTCAATCCTTACGCGGATTCTTGTCCCGTTCACGATAAGGTTGACGCATCGGCCGTTCGATACTCGACGTTCCGCTCGATATTCGAGGCTGCCGCTCTTGGTGGAATTCACTCGCTATGGGTCGGCCGCGATCTTGGCTATCGAGGTGGACGACGGACCGGCCTCGCATTGACAGACGATGCGCACGTTACGGCTCACGCGGCCCGCTGGGGCATTCAGGCCGAACGCTGTACTAAAGGAGCCCCGGTCAAAGAAAGAACAGCCGCGCTGGCTTGGTCGATCTTGGATGAAGTCGAACTGCCCGTGTTCTTATGGAACGTTTTCCCATTTCATCCTCATGAGCCTGGTCGTCCATTTACGAACCGGTCGCATCGGGCTTCTGAGCGCGCAGTCGGGGAGGAAATTCTTAGGGAATTGCTCGAAATCTTGCGACCCGAGCGGGTGGTGGCTCTGGGTAACGACGCCGCCAGTTGCGTGGCGCGATTGGCGCCGAAAGAGTGCGTCAGGGTCCGTCACCCGAGTTACGGCGGACAAGCCGATTTCTTGCGCCAGATGAACGACATTTACGGCCCTTGCCGAGTTTCGAAAAAACAGGCCGATCTTTTCGGTGTTGGCATCCGCCACTAGGGGGCGGTTGCACGTAAGAGTGGCTCGGACGGTATCATTCGTTGCATCCTACGAAGGAGATACCATCTGCTAGCCCGCAGGAGGTTAGCATCGTGAGCGCGGCTTCTCCCCATCAAACGCCCGATCAACTTGCAGCACACGATCTCCTCTCCGAAATGCGGACGCGCATCGTGACGCAACCGCTTCCTTATCAGTACGGCGTGGAGGTAAGTGCCCTTGAAAGCCTCCGGGACATCTTCCGCCTTGCACGAGAAGCAATGAAGAAGTATCCCGGGTGCCGCGAGTTCGCACGTATTACAACCAATATGCTCAATGTCGACTTGCGACCGGTCACAGCCAAATGGCATCGCGCCCTTGAAGCCGGTCTTCTCAACTCCAAAGATGGAGCCAACGAATTCCGCGCTGATTTGAAGAAATTACAGGTGAGGCTCGCCGAGTTCACCAAGAAGCTTCAAATTATGGCGTACGGCGAATATGTTCCCGATGATGCTACGCCGGATGTACTCGACAAATCGGAAGTGGCGAGTTGCTTCGAGCCTCTCAAATTCGGCCTAGATGAATCTTGGGTCTCAGCCGGCGAGATTAACGCGTGTGAAGCCGGCGAATTGAACAAACGACGCAGTGCCGCCGGACTTCGCGTGCAAGATAAGATCGACGCTGTCGGGTTGGCGCTTTCCGGCGGAGGTATCCGGTCTGCAACATTCTGCCTCGGTGTCGTCCAAGTTTTAGCGGCCCGCCGATTGATGAAGCACGTCGACTTCTTATCCACGGTCTCGGGTGGAGGTTATATTGGTAGCTTTATCAGTGCGATGATCGGAAGTGGTGATTCGTTCGACGCTATCGGTAACCCGAACGGTCCCGACACGACGGCTATTAGTTATGTGCGTCAAAATGCGCGGTATCTTAGCGTGTTTGAGCTTAAGCAGCGATTGCTGATGGTCACTGGCACGCTCGCTGGATTAATCCTGAACTGGATGGTGCCGCTGTTTGTGGTATCTATTCTCGCATTAGGT
>NZ_CAFJ01000431.1 GCF_000239795.1 Bradyrhizobium sp. STM 3809
GAGCAGGATGGTCAGGATCAGGCCNTATTTCAGGCCCTTGCGATCGCCTTCGAGCAGCGCGTGGTGCGCCCAGGTGACGGTCGTGCCCGAGGTCAGCAGGATCAGCGTGTTGAGCAGCGGCAGGTGCCAGGGGTCGAAGGTCTCGATGCCCTTGGGCGGCCAGACGCCGCCGATCAGCGCGTCGCGGGTGGCCTGCACCTCGTAGCCCGGGAACAGCGCGACGTTGAAATAGGCCCAGAACCAGGCGACGAAGAACATCACCTCGGAGGCGATGAACAGGATCATGCCGTAGCGGTGATGCAGCTGCACCACGCGGGTGTGGTCGCCCTTGTACTGGGCTTCCTTGATGACGTCGCCCCACCAGCTCGCCATCGTGTAGAGCACGCCGATCAGGCCGATGCCGAACACGATCGGCGCGGCGCCGAACATCTTGTGCATCCAGCCGATCGCGCCGAACGCCATGATGAAGGCCGACACCGAGCCGACGAACGGCCAGGGGCTCGGATCAACCAGATGGTAGTCGTGATGCTTGGCGTGCGCCTCAGCCATGGCAAGTCTCTCCCCAGATCGCAGCCGGTCGCCCCGGCAAAGTGTCGTTCGGAACAGCGTCGTTCAGAACAGTGTCGTTCAGAAATGGTCCCCGGATGCCGGAGGTCACCGCGGTCATAGGCTGCCCCGCGGCTTGTCCGGCTCGCCCGCGGCGACCGGCTTCGGGGCGGCGTCGCGGACGGGATAGAAGGTGTAGGACAGCGTGATCGTCTTCAGGCTGTCGTTCTCGTGATCGGCCGTGATCGCCGGATCGACATAGAACACGACCGGCATCTCGCGGGTCTCGCCCGGGGCCATGGTCTGTTCGGTGAAGCAGAAGCAGTTGATCTTCTGGAAGTAGGCGCCCGAGGTCAGCGGTGTCACGTTGTAGGCGGCCTGCGCCATGGTGGTGCGCGCCGACTGGTTGGTGACGGTGTAGTAGACCGTGACGACCTCGCCGATGGCGACCTCGATCTCGGTCTTCTCGGGCTCGAACTTCCAGGGCAGCCCGCCGGCAACGTTGGCGTCGAACCGGACGCTGATGCGGCGCGCCAGCGGCGCGGAGGACGGCGCCGAGATGGCGACCTGGGTGGTGCCGTTGAATCCGGTGGCGCGGCAGAACCAGTTGTAGAACGGCACGGCGGCGTAGGACGCGCCGACCATCAGCGCGACCACGGCGCCGCAGATGCAGCCGACCAGCGCGTCGCGGCCGATGCCACGGCGGGGCGCGGCCTGGCCGTCGGCAGCTTGCGCTGATGTCGGAGGGGTCTGGTCGTCGCTCGCCATCGTCCCGGTCTGCCTCACACCGTCCTGCATCGCATTCCTACATCGGCCGCTTCAGCACGATCGGACCCTTCACCATGGTCACGGCGAAGAACAGCACCACCAGCACGCCGAGCGCGAGCGCGATCGCGATCGAACGCCGGCGGCGGCTGCGCAGCTGCGCCTCGGTGAGGACGACGCCCTCGGGCTCGTTCGGATCTGCCATCGCGGTCGCCATGCCTTCCTGCCCCCGCATGCCCCTACCAGATCAGCGGCGCAATCATGCGCGCCACCGCCTCGAGCCCGAGCGTCGCGAACAGCGCGAACAGGTACAGGATCGAGAAGCCGAACAGCTTGCGGTTCGCGCGCAGCGAGGCGAGGCGCTCGCGCTTGCGGAACACCTCGATGGCTAGCCACAGCATGCCGGCGCCGAGCGCCAGCGAGACGACCCCGTAGACCGCGTCGAAATAGCCGAGCGGCCAGGGCGCGGCGGCGATCGCCACCAGCACGATCGTGTAGAGCAGGATCTGCAGCCGGGTCGCGTCGGCGCCGGCGACCACGGGAAGCATCGGCACGCCGGCGCGGGCATAGTCGTCGGTGCGGAACAGCGCCAGCGCCCAGAAATGCGGCGGGGTCCAGAA
>NZ_CAFJ01000430.1 GCF_000239795.1 Bradyrhizobium sp. STM 3809
GGGTCGGGGGTTCGGAGTCCTCCCCCCGCCTACCACGTGTGACCAGCTGTTGTAGCTGGCATCAGGGAACACTCCTTTCCGAGTAAAGCAGTTTTCCCGAGTAGAGCACTCAGCTTCTCCTTCACTTGAATCTCAAATCCTTCCCGGAGTCCGTTCGGTAGACCGTGACGGTGTGCACGAGAGCACGTGTCCATGCCGAGGTTTTTTCATCGGCGACTGGTGGGCAGATTAAGGATGCGCTCTTTGGTTGCGCGGTTCATGGCATCCGACCGCGCCTTCGGAAAAAGCGCGCGAGGCAGAAGGCGGAACCGGGATCACCGCGACCCCGGCCGCGTGCAGAAGATAATCTGCGAAGGTCGTATCGTCTTCACGACGCGGTGCTCCGGCGTGTCCTTGCCGATGAGGCCTGCGCAACTCGCGAACGTGGGGAAGGCTGCCTTCGGGGACACGGCGGCTGATGCCTTCGATGCCGTTCAACGCGTTGACGACGAGGTCGCGCCGCTGCTGAAACGAGCAGCAGCGGTCGGCGACGACATCCTGCGGTCCTGTCAGCGCCTCGATTGCAGGAGGAAGATGCGAGCCTGTCCGACTTCCTGTCGACCCGTTAAGGTAGCCGGCTAGCCAGGGAGGCCCGTAGCACCGAAACGGGTGACTTTGTCGCACGGTTTGCTAGCAAGAAGGCGGCATGAACGTATCTTGTCCCGCGGTATCGATGCGCGGCGTCCTGAGTTCAACACCAACAGGGGGAGTTTGAGAATGGTTAATCGTCGCGACATCGGATCGCTCGTGGGACTTGGCGCAGCCGCTGCTGCACTCGCAGCCGGCTCGGTGGCATCGCCGGCCCTCGCGCAGTCGCAGCCGGAGAGCACCTTCGCGCAAATTCGCAGGACGAAGAAGCTTCGGATTGCCGGCATCGTCGGCACCGAGCCCTATTACCACAAGGACA
>NZ_CAFJ01000429.1 GCF_000239795.1 Bradyrhizobium sp. STM 3809
AATAGACCAGTCTGCCGTCCTCGGTCCGCCCGATCGGCGCGCAGGCGTCGGCGCGCTTGGCGGCAGCCGGCTTCGGCGCCATCTGCGCCCAAGCGGCTTGCGTCAGGGCCGACTGCACCGCCACCAGAATGATCACGCCGAGCTTTTTCATCATAACCGCCTCGTCTTGCTGTCGCTCCCATTGAACGCAATCACGTCGAGGAAGTCCATTCCATCAGGCACACACCGCGCTGAGTTCGTGCCGGCAACGATCTTTCAACGGAGCGAGCGATCGCGGCAAGGATGGTCCGCTCCCTCTCCCCGTTCTTACGGGACGAGGGTTGGCGTGAGGGGCAGCCATGCACTCCGACCGTGCGGAGAGCCCCCTCACCCGGCTTGCATCTTCGATTTAATCCGACTTCCCCTCGCAGGCCGCAGGGCTATCGCATATGAGTAACGCTCGCGGCCGGCAGCGCGCTTCCCACCGTCCTTCGAGACGCCCGCCGGCGGCGGGCTCCTCAGGA
>NZ_CAFJ01000428.1 GCF_000239795.1 Bradyrhizobium sp. STM 3809
AGACAAGCAATGTGCAGTTCAGTTGGCCGGCGCGACGCGCCGGACTTTCTAGCTCGGGATCATCTGACCTTCCCGGGCCAGCAGCGTCTCACGATCGAGTTCCTCGGTGATGCGTCCCTTCTGGATGTGCAGGATGCGGTCCGATAACGACGTGATGAATTCGAGGTTCTGCTCGACGACGATCAAGGACAGATTCCAGCGCGTCTTGAGCGCCAGCAAGGTCTCGATGATCTCCTCGATGATCGAGGGCTGGATGCCCTCGGTCGGCTCGTCGAGCAGGATCAGCTTCGGCCTGGTGCAGAGGCAGCGCGCCAGCGCCAGCAATTGCTGCTCGCCGCCGGACAGCGCGCCGCCGCGCCGGTCGAGCAGCCGCACCAGCCGCGGAAAATCCTGCAGCACGGCGTCGATGACCCCGCGGTCCTCCTTCGGCGCCGCGGCCAGGCCCATGCGCAGGTTTTCCATGACCGAGAGGTCCGGAAAGATCTCGCGGCCCTGCGGCACCAGGCCGATGCCGAGCCGCGACCGCTCGTGCGGCTTCAGATGCGTGATCGTCTTGCCGGCGAACACCACGGAACCGTCGGTGGTCGGCAGGTGTCCCATCAGGGTCCGCAGCGCCGTGGTCTTGCCCATGCCGTTATGGCCGAGGATGCCGAGATACTCGCCGTCGGCGACCGTCATGTCGACACCGAACAGGATCGGGATCCGGCCATAGCCGGACTTGAGTCCCTTGACCTCGAGAAGCGCGCTCATGCCGCCACCTTCTTGCCGAGATAGACGTCACGCACGCGGCTATCGGCGAGCACCTTGTCGACGGTGTCCTCGACCAGCACGCGGCCCTGGTGGAACACGGTGACGCGCTTGGCGATCTGCTTGATGAACTCCATGTCGTGCTCGACGACGACGATGGCGCGGGTCTGGTTGATCTCGCGGATGATCGCCGCCGTGTGGAAGGTCTCCTCGTCGGTCATGCCTGCGGCGGGCTCGTCGAGCAGGATCAGCTCCGGCTCGGCGGCGAGCACCATGCCGATCTCGACCCATTGCCGCTGGCCGTGCGACAGCGTCGCGACGATGCTGTCGGCATAGTCGGTCAACCGGATCATCTCAAGCACCGCATCGACCGCGGGCCCCTGCTGGCGCGGCGTCGCCTTGCGGCGCACGGCGAGCCAGATGTTCTCGCGCACCGAGAGGCCGTTGAACACGTTCGGCACCTGGGTCTTGATGCCGATGCCCATGCGCGCGATCTCGTGCGAGGCCTTGCCCGCAATCGGCATGCCGCGGAACGCGATCGTGCCCGAGGTCGGCACCAGCTGGCCCGTCAGCATCTTGAAGAACGTGCTCTTGCCGGCGCCGTTCGGCCCGATCAGGCAGCGCAGCTCCATCTCCTGCAGCGTGAAGGTGATGTCGTCATTGGCGACCACGCCGCCGAAGCGCATCGTCAGGTGCTCGGCCTTGAGCAGAGGAACGAGGTCCGCCATGTCATTCGGCTCCTGCGGGATGCGGTGCCGCCGCTGACTGCACCGGCGGGCCGTTGGTCTTCGGCTTGTTCTGCGGGATCAGCCGCATCACGAGATCACGCGCGGTCGGCACGATGCCTTTCGGCAGCAGCAGCACGAACACCACCAGCACGCCGCCGAGCACGAGGTTGGAGTTGAGCAGCTGCTGCGAGCCGATATAGGCGACGATGTATTCGATCACGACGCAGCCGATGATCGGGCCGAGCAAGGTGCCGAGACCGCCGACGGTGATCCAGATGATGATCTCGGCCGACAGCGACAGGCTGAAGATGGTCGGGCTGACGAAGGCGCCCCAATTGACGTAGAGCGCGCCGGCGAGGCCTGCGATCGCGCCGCCGAGGATGAAGGTCAGGCACTTCACGAGCCGCGGATCATAGCCGAGCAGCGACGCGCGAACCTCGTTCTCGCGCACCGCGACGATGACGCGCCCGGCCGGCAGCGCCAGCAACAGCCGCAGCAGCAGGAACACGGCGAGCAGCACATAGGCCGTGGTCCACCACGACTGCTCCGGCGACAGCACCGTCGAGGGATCGAACGGCATGTTGAAGGTCGGCACCGCCGGCATGCCGTTGAAGCCGCCGAGCAAGGCCTTGCCGATCTTGTAGGCGTCGCCCGAGGTCGAGTTGACCGAGTTGAACAGGATCAAGGTGACGGTGAGCGTGATGACGCCGAGATAGACGTCGGAGATGCGACCGAAGAAGATGAAGTAGCCGAGGATGGCCGCAAACAATGCGGGGACGACGATCGCCAGCAGGATCGCCGGGGTCGAATCCTGGAAATTGACGGCGGCGATCGCATAGGCGTAGCCGCCGAGCCCGAAGAACGCGGTCTGGCCGAATGAGAGGATGCCGCCATAGCCCCAGATGAAGGCGAGGCTCAGCGCCAGCACCGACATCGCGGCAAACAAGGTCAGCTGCATCAGGCCGAACAATTCGATCACGCTCGGCACGATCGCGATGACGCCAATGGCAACGACAATTCCGGCGGCCTGGAGGGCGAGACGAAGGCGCTTGTCCATCACAGGTTCCCCTTGAAGAAGCGCCCGGAGATGCCCTGCGGCAACAGACGGATGAGCACGATCGCGGTGGTGAAGACGATGACCTCGCCATAGACGGGCGTGGTGAAGTAGGCGCCGATCTGGTTGACCGAGCCGAACAGGCTCGCCGCGGACAGCGTACCCGAGAGGATCGCGGCGCCGCCGCCGACCACCGTCATGAACGCCTTGGCGACATAGGCGCCGCCCATCACGGGGGTAATGCCCGACACCGGCGCCAGCAGGCCGCCGGCGAGGCCCGTGACCGCCGCACCGAGCGCGAACGTGCTCATATAGACGCGGGCCGGATTGACGCCGAGCGTCGCGGCCATCGCCGGGTTCTGCATGGTGGCGCGGGCGACCAGGCCGAAGCGGGTGTAGCGCATCACGCCATAGATGACCGCCATCATGACGACCGCCATCAAGGCGAGGAACAGCGTGTAATAGCTCGACTGATACGAGCCGATCGAGAAGCCGCCGAGCGGCGTCGGCACGCCCTGCTGGGTGTTGCCGTAGATCGTGGTGATGATGCCGATGATCAGCAGGCTCAGGCCCCAGGTCGCGAGCATCGAATCGACCAGCCGCCCGTACAGGAAGCGGATCAGGCAGCGCTCGATGACCAGGCCGACCAGGCCGACGAAGACGGGTGCGATGATCAGCATCGCGATCCAGATGTTCACCCCGGCATTGGCCGAGATCACCGTCGCATAGGCGCCGAGCATGATGAACTCGCCATGGGCCAGGTTGATGATCTTCATCATGCCGAAGATGATCGCCAGTCCCAGGCACAGCAGGAACAGCGAGGAGATTCCATTGAGGACGTCGAGCGCGAGGATGACGTAGATCGCCATGCGTCAGGTCTTTCGGGCATTCCAGTGACTGAGAGGCCGGTCAGATCATTGGCCGCAGCAGATGTGTTCGGTATCGTTCGGAGACCTCATGGTTCGGGATGCGCCGCAAGCGGCGCTCCTCACCATGAGGGTCTCAACTCTCGCCTTTCAGCGTGCCCTCGTCCTGAGGAGCCCGCCGGAGGCGGGCGTCTCGACGGACGGTGGCAGGCACGCTGCCTCCCCCGGCTCGCGAGCCGGGGGGCCGCAGCACGTCAGAGATTGATGATGTACTGCTTGACGTCGTTCGGGTTCTTGATGAGGTCGCAGACGCTGGCGGTGTCCGCCGGCTTGGCGTCGGTGTAGGTCTCCAGCACCGACCATTTGCGGTCCTTCACCTCGGCGAGGAAGGCGTTGCGGACGGTGTGATGGGTCTGCTTGTCGAGCGAGACCTTGCCGCTCGGACCGTCGAAGACGAGGCCGCTCTCGAGCGCCTCGATCACCTTCATGCGGTCGATGCTGCCGGCCTTCTTGACGCCCTCGGCCCACAGCATCACGCCCTCATAGGTGCACGAGGCGAGCTCGCTGATATAGGGCGAGTCCGGATGCGCCTTCTTGATCTTCTCGACGAAGCTCTTGGAGGCCGGCGTGGTCAGCTCCTCGAAATAGCCGTAGGCGCCGATGACCGCGTCGCTCTCCGCCGCATCCAGGGTCGAGGGCTCGTTGACGAGGCCGAAGGTGGTCGAGGCGATCGGGATCTTCGATTTCATGCCGGCCGCGGTCCACTGCCGGTAGAACGCGGTGTGGTTGCCGCCGACCAGCGCCGACAGGATCAGGTCGGGCTTGGCCGCCTGGATCTTGGAGATCGTGGAGCCGAAATTGGTGACGTCGAGCGGGAAGAAATCGGTCGAGAGGATCTCGCCGCCATTGTCCTTGCAGTACTTGGTCATCCACTTCGCGGTGATCTGACCGTAATTGTAGTCGGCAGCGATGATGTAGGCCTTCTTGCCCGCCTTCTTCATCGCGCTCGGCACCAGCTTCTCCACCGTCTGCGCCGGCGTGGTGCCGGTGCAGAATGTGTTGCGGTCGCAGACGCCGCCTTCGTACAGCGTGTTGTAGAAATACAGCACCTTGAAGCGGTCGAAGGTCGGCCGGATCGCCTCGCGCGAGGCCGAGGTGATGCCGCCATGCACGACGTCGACCTTGTCCTTCACCGCGAGCTGCTGGGCGTATTGCGAGTACAGCTGGATGTTGGACTGGGTGTCGTAGTGGATCACCTTCAGCGGCCGGCCGAGCAGGCCGCCGGCGGCGTTGATCTCCTCAACGGCGAGCTGCAGCGCATAGACCATCGGCGTGCCGGAGGTGCCGATCGGGCCGGACTGGTCGTGCAGGCTGCCGACTGTGATCGGGTTCTCGGCCGCGAGCGCACCCGAGCGGAACACCGCGGGTGCCGCGATCAGCGTCGAGGTCGCGATGGCCGAGCGTTGCAGGAAACGACGGCGTGAAAGAGTCATAAGGGGTCCCCATGGGTTGGTGATGCTGGTTCACGAGCCGCGCGAAGTTTAAAATTACAATATTTGAAATGGCAAGTGTTTTTTGGAGCGCGCCGGCCTAGCACGGCGTGACCACCGCGAAGTCGTAGCCGTCCAGCTCGGCCAGATGGATCGGGTGGCGGCTGCCGACCACCGGCTGCGCCTCATTGCCGCGGGCGGTGCGGCGCTGCAGCGTGCGCCCGAAGACGCGCCTGATGTCGCGTGCGTCGAAGCTCTCGGCGCGCTCGATCAGCGCGGCGAGCGCATGAATGCCCTCGTAGCAGGACTCGCCGTAGCCGTTCGGCGGCGGCGGATTGTCGCCATAGGCGGTGTAGTAGCGCTCGAGGAAGGCGCCGTTGTTGCGGGAACGCAGCGCGGCGAAATAGCTGGAGGCGACGTAGACGTTCTCGGTCTCGCTGCTGTCGAGGCCGTAGACGATGGTCTCGTCGAACGCCGAGGAGAAGCGCAGCACGTGGCGGCTCAGTCCGGCGGCGCAGAACGCGCGGTTGAAGGCGATGCAGTCGAAGCCGAGGAACACCGGCAGCACCACGTCGCTGCGCGTCGACTTGATGCGATCGAGCATCGCGTCGAAGTCGTGGCTGCCGACCGGCACGTAGTGCTCGCCGGTGACGGTGCCGCCGATGCGCGCGATCAGCCGCCGGGCGATGCCGAGCGAACAGCGCGGCCAGATGTAGTCGTTGCCGCACAGGAAGAAGCGCCGGGCGCGCTTGTGCTCCGACAGCCACCGGATCGCGGGCGCCAGCAGTTCGCCGGCGGTCTCGCCGGTCGTCATGACATCGCTGTCCGGCGCCAGGCCCTCGAACTGCGGTGTGTAGAGGAAGGGAACGCGGCCGCGCGCGGCGCGCGCGACCGGATCCCGCGCGTAGCTCGGCAGCATGCCGATGAGGCCATCCACCGCGAGCTCATCGACCGCCTCCGCGGCCGCCTGCCCGGCGCTGACGCCGCTGGCACCGCCGTCGATCACGACCAGTTCCACCGGCCTGCGGCGAATCCCCGCGGCCTGGTTCAGCTCCGTCACCGCCAGCCGCCCACAGGCTTCGGCCGAGGGTGCCCACAACCCTGCCGAGCCGCGCTGAGGAATGATCAGACCGATCCGAACGCTGCGCAAACCTGCCGCCTCTGCTGTTGCGGAGGAGTTGCACTCACGAATCGTGCCAAGCGCCGACGGCGCTCTGCACGGTCGTCTGCGTCGGAAAGAGAGCCGATTCCGCGCTGCGATTCGGCGACTGATCAAAAGATCGGCTCAGCTCCGCCCAATCCTTGGGCAGGCGCCGCCGACCGCCTGTCGCGGCGACTCAGGGCGCGCGCCCGAGAACCTTGCGCATCGGGTAGGAGGCGGCGGTCCCGAACTTGCCGACGGGAACGCCGACGTCGACATAGCCGCGGGCGAGGTAGAATCGGTGCGCGGTCTCGGTGCTGAGCAGCGCGATCTCCTGCGCGCCGAGCGCGATCGCCCGCTGCTCCAGAGCGGCGACCAGGGCCGAGCTCACGCCGCGAAAGCGCGCCTGCGGCGAGACGTAGTTCACGGTGATCTCGTTGGGATGCGCGAGCCCGCCGACGGCGAGAACAGCCCCCTCCTCGACCGCGACCAGCAATGAGCGTCCCTGGCCGTCGGCCCAGGTCGCAACGGTCTCCGGCGTCTTGTTGGCGAGCCAGCGGCCGAGAATGTCGGGATCGCCGCGGTGATCGGCGAGGCACAATTCGATGATGGAGGCCCGCACCACGGCGCAGGCCGCCGCGGCATCGTCGGGGGTCGCATCGCGGATGATCATCCCAGTCCCTCCGTGGCGCGGAGGGAATGCGATCCATTCCGCTCCGGCTTACTCGCGCTTGCCCTGCACCCAGCTCTCGAGCATCTGCAGCGCGGTGGCGCGGTCGTCGTCAGACGCCTTGGCAAAGGCGCGGTTGTAGCTCTCCTTGATCCAGGCCTCGTCCGGACCGGCGCTGTCGCGCGCCAGGGTGAGCCACATCAGGCCGCGCGCGGCCTGCCGCGGCAGACGGTCGCCGTTGAACAGCATCTGGCCAAGCAAGGCCTGGGCCTGATGCTGGCCCTTCTGGGCGGCGAGGCCGAGCCAGCGCGCACCATAGCGGAAGTCGTCGCGCGAGGCGTCGGCCGTCTTCAGGTACATCCGCGCCAGATCGTACTGGGCGTCGGCATTGCCGAAATAGGACGCCGCGTAGGAGAACATCTCACGGGCGCGATCCGGATCCGCCTTCACCTTGGTGTTCGGAATGCCGCTGAGATAGTAGCGGCCGAGCGCGACGAAGGCGTTGGCAACGATCTGCGCCTGCGGCGCCGACGGGCTGTCCTCGGCATGCGCATTGGCGATACGGCTGAAATAGTCGAAGGCGCGCATGTCGTCGCGCGCCACGCCGTCGCCGGCGGCATACATCCGCCCGAGCTTGAACTGCGCGACCGGGTGGCCCTCCTCCGCCGCATATTGCAGCGCCGTGAGGGACTGGGTCGGCTGGGTCGAGGAGGTCGTTGCGGGAAGGGCCTTGCGCAAGCCGGCCGCGCCCGCCTGCGGGCCAGCCACGGGGATCGCGGGCTCCTGGTTGACCGGCGCGCCATCGAACGCGAACGACGGCGTCGGCAGCGCGAGCGGGGCAACCCCCAGCATCAAGGCGAATATGATCCGATCAGATGTCCGCATAGCAATACTTCTCTTGCGCACCACCTGGGTGGGTAACGGCACCGGCCACGGCCGGTCCAACCTGCTGGGCGTATTTCCAGAGTGCACCTGACGTGTGATGGGTCTCACGCGCCGTCCACTTCGTCTTGCGTTGCGCCAGTTCGGCATCGCTCAACCTGACGTTAAGGATGCCGGCCTCGGCGTCGATCTCGATGATGTCGCCATCCTCGACCAGGGCGATCGGTCCGCCGACCGCCGCCTCCGGGCCGATATGGCCAATGCAGAAGCCACGGGTCGCGCCCGAAAACCGGCCATCGGTGATGAGCGCAATCTTGCCGCCCATGCCCTGCCCGGTCAGCGCCGCCGTGGTCTGCAGCATTTCCCGCATTCCGGGGCCGCCGCGCGGTCCCTCATAGCGAATGACGATGACCTCACCCTCGCGATAGGTCCGCTTCTGCACGGCCTCAAAGGCATCCTCTTCCCGATCGAAGCAGCGGGCCGGCCCAGTGAATTTCAAGTTCGACATGCCCGCGACTTTCACGATCGCACCCTCTGGCGCGAGATTGCCTTTCAAACCAACGACACCTCCGGTTGCAGTGATCGGCTTGTCGGCCGGCCTCACCACGTCCTGGTGCGGATTCCACTTCACGCCTTTGAGATTTTCGGCGATCGTCCGGCCGGTGACTGTGAGGCAGTCGCCGTTCAAATAGCCATGGTCGAGCAACGTCTTCATCAAGAGCGGAATGCCACCAGCCTCGAACATGTCTTTGGCGACATAGCGGCCACCCGGCTTCAAATCCGCGATATAAGGTGTCTTTTTGAAGATTTCGGCGACGTCGAATAAGTCGAACTTGATGCCGGCCTCGTGTGCAATCGCTGGTAGGTGCAGCGCGGCGTTGGTCGAGCCGCCGGACGCCGCCACGACCGCGGCGGCATTCTCCAGCGCGGCGCGCGTCACGATGTCGCGCGGCCGGATGTTGGCTGATATCAGCTCCATGACCTTCTCGCCGGCGGTCATGCAGAAGGAATCGCGAATCTCGTAAGGCGCGGGAGCGCCGGCCGAGTACGGCAGCGCGAGCCCGATCGCCTCGGAGACGGTCGCCATCGTGTTGGCCGTGAACTGCGCCCCGCAGGCGCCGGCCGACGGACAGGCGACGCGCTCGAGCTCGTCGAGATCCTCGTCGGACATCGCACCCACCGAGTGCTTGCCAACGGCCTCGAACATGTCCTGCACCGTGACCTGCTGGCCACGGAAATTGCCCGGCAGGATCGAGCCGCCATAGATGAAGATCGAGGGCACGTTGAGCCGAACCATCGCCATCATCATGCCCGGCAGCGATTTGTCGCAGCCGGCCAGTCCCACCAGCGCGTCGTAGGAATGGCCGCGAATCGTCAGTTCGACCGTGTCGGCAATGGCCTCGCGCGACGGCAGCGACGAGCGCATGCCGTCATGGCCCATGGCGATGCCGTCGGTGACCGTGATGGTGCAGAACTCGCGCGGCGTGCCGCCGGCATGGGCAACGCCCTTCTTCACCGCCTGCGCCTGCCGCATCAGCGCGATGTTGCACGGCGCGGCCTCGTTCCAGCACGAGGCGACGCCGACGAAAGGCTGGTGGATCTGGGCCGTGGTCAGGCCCATCGCGTAGAGGTAGGACCGATGCGGCGCACGCTCGGGCCCTTCCGTCACGTGACGGCTGGGCAGCCTGCGCTTGATGTCGGTCTTAGCGTCCATCGCTGTTCTGGCCTCCCGGTGCTTCGGAGGTCGGCCTATCCTGAACGGGGATTTCCGGCAGCCTCACACGCACAGGTACTATTCTGACCAAAGTATTTCACGACCAGGTGTGGCCAAAAAGCGGCGCGTTTGCGGAGGGCCCGAGATTGTTACCAAAACTTCGTAAACTGTGGCAAGGTCGCAACAATCGTGGCTGTTGCGCAACCATCGGGGCAGCAATCTGATACCGGAGGCTTACTCTGGCACCACCCCGGCGGCACGGATCATCGGCCACCACTTGCCGATTTCGGCCCGCTGCAGGGCTCCGAGCGCCTCTGGCGTCCGCTGATCCGGCCCCGGCATCTGCAACCCCAGGTTTTTCAACTGATTCTGCACATCCGGATCATCGAGCGCCGCCACGGCCGCCTTGTTGAGGGTCTCGACGATCTCTTTCGAAGCCCCCTTCGGCAGCCAGAGTCCCGACCACAATGTCATGTGGAAGCCAGGAAGGCCCGCTTCGTCGGTCGTCGGAATCTCCGGCGCGCTGTCGAGACGCTTGGCATCGGTGACGGCATAAGCGCGGATCGTGCCGGCACGCACCTGGTTGATGGCGTTCGACGTCTGGTCGACGATGAGATCGATCTGACCGCCGACGAGATCGTTCATCGCGGGCCCCGTGCCGCGATAGGGCACGAATTGCAGCTTGATGCCGGTGACCTGCTGGAGATAGAGGCCGGCGATGTGGCTGCCGGAGCCGTTGCCCGCCGTGCCGGCAGAGGCAGGATTGGGTTGCGCCTTCAGCCAGGCGAGGAACTCAGGCAATGTCGTCGCCGGCACGCTGCTCTTGCTGACGATGATCATCGGATTGCTCGGCAGCAGCACGACCGGCTCGAGATCGGCGACGAGGTCATAGCCGAGCCGATACACCGCGCCGTTGGCGACGTGGGTGCCGAGATGGCCGAAACTGACGGTGTAGCCGTCGGGCCTGGAACGCACTGCGCGGCCGACGCCGATCGAGCCGCCGGCGCCCGTGACGTTCTCGACCAGCACCGGTTGGCCGAGGGTCTGCTTCATGTGCTCGGCGAGGATACGCATCATCGCGTCGGAGGGGCCGCCGGCCGCGAACGGCACGATGACCGTGATGGCGCGCGACGGATAGGTCTCCGCGGCAGCGGGAGCGGCAAACAAGGCGAGCGCCATCATCACAGCGCCCAACAGGCGTCGCATCGCGGTCCTCCCTGGGCGGCCTGATCCTTGTTGTCGAACGATCAGGCGCCAGGCCGCAATGCCGACCGTCCGGTTAGAACTGAGTGTAGTCGATCGGCTGGTGGCGATCGAGCGTGCGCTCGACCTTCGGCAGCGGATATTTGAGTCCGGTGGCGCAATTGAACAGCATGACGCGGTCGCTCTTGGTCACGCGGCCATCGGCCAGGCTCTGCTTGTAGGCGGCGTAGGTCGCAGCGCCCTCTGGACAGAGCAGCAGCCCCTCCTCGCGCGCCACCTCGTTGAGACCGGCCGAAATCGCGTCGTCATCGACCGCGATCGCAAAGCCGCCGCTCTCGCGCACGGCGCGCAGGATGAGGAAGTCGCCGACCGCCTGCGGCACGCGGATGCCCGAGGCGATCGTATGCGCATCCTCCCAGCGCGTCGCGTGCTCGACGCCGGCTTCGTAGGCGCGCACCATCGGCGCGCAGCCCGACGCCTGCACCGCGACCATGCGCGGGCGCTTGGAACCGATGAAGCCGATCTTCTCCAGTTCGTCGAACGCCTTCCACATGCCGATCAGGCCGGTGCCGCCGCCGGTCGGATAGAAGATCACGTCGGGCACGTCCCAGCCGAGCTGCTCGGCGAGTTCCAGCCCCATCGTCTTCTTGCCCTCGATGCGGTAAGGCTCCTTCAGCGTCGAGGTATCAAACCAGCCGACCTTGGCCTTGCCTTCGCCGACGATCTTGCCGCAATCGTCGATCAGCCCGTTGACGCGGTACACGGTCGCGCCCTGCAGCTCGATCTCGCTGACGTTCACCTCGGGCGTATCGGCCGGGCAGAAGATCGTGGTCTTGATGCCGCAGGACGTCGCATAGGCGGCGAGCGCCGCGCCGGCGTTGCCGTTGGTCGGCATCGCCATGTGTTTGATGCCGAGCGCCTTGCCCATCGACACCGCCATGACGAGGCCACGCGCCTTGAACGAGCCGGTCGGCAGCCGTCCCTCATCCTTGACGATGATCTCGCCGCCGCCGAGCTTCTTCGACAGCTTCGGCAATGTGATCAGCGGCGTCATCACCTCGCCGAGGCTGACGATGTCCTGGCACTTGCGCACCGGCAGCAGCTCGCGATAGCGCCACATGTCCGCGGGACGCTGCGCCAGCGCGTCCTTGGTCAGCGCCTGCTTCACGCCGGCGAGGTCGTAGCGCACCAGCAGCGGCTTGCCGGCTTTGGAGAGATTGTGGATCTGGTCCGCCGGATAGCGATCGCCCTCCATCGCGCATTCGAGATGCGTGACGAAGGTCGGGCGCTCGATGGTGAGATTGTCGCTGGATTTCACGGCGGGACTTTCTGGTTGAGCCCTTCTGGTTACATCCGTCATTGCCGGGCTTGACCCGGCAATCCATCCTTTTCGCAAAAAGGTCTTTCGAAGCGCGATGGATGCGCGGGTCAGCCCGCGCATGACGAGCGGATCTAGGATCGAATGTTTCTATCGTGCGGCTTGCCGGAGTTCATTCGTAGCGCTTCCTGTTTGAGCCCCTTCTGGCCGCATCCGTCATTGCCGGGCTTGACCCGGCAATCCATCCCCCTTCGCAAGAATCTTCCCGAAGCGGGATGGATGCGCGGGTCGAGCCCGCGCATGACGAGCGGTGAGCGGGGCTACATGTTCAACACACGCCCATAGGCGTCGAGCACGGCTTCCTTCATCATCTCCGACAAGGTCGGATGCGGGAAGATGGTGTGCATCAGCTCCTCCTCGGTCGTCTCGAGGTTCATCGCGACGACATAGCCCTGGATCAGCTCGGTCACCTCGGCGCCGACCATGTGCGCGCCGATCAGCTGGCCCGTCTTCTTGTCGAAGATCACCTTGACGAGTCCCTGGTCCTCGCCGAGCGCGATCGCCTTGCCGTTGCCGACGAAGGGGAAGCGGCCGACCCGGATGTCGCGGCCCTGCTCCTTCGCCTTGGCCTCGGTGAGGCCGACGGAGGCGACCTGCGGATGGCAATAGGTGCAGCCGGGAATGAGGCTCTTGTCCATCGGGTGCGGATGCAGGCCCTTGATGGCCTCGATGCAGACCACGCCCTCATGCTCGGCCTTGTGCGCGAGCATCGGCGGACCTGCGACGTCGCCGATCGCGTAGAGCCCGGGCACGTTGGTCTTGCCGTAGCCGTCGATCACGATGCAGCCGCGGTCGGTCTTCACCCCGAGCTTTTCGAGGCCAAGATTCTCGATGTTGCCGACCACGCCGACCGCCGAGATGACGCGGTCGAACTCGGTCGTTTCGATCTTGCCCTTGCCGTCGTCGATCGTCGCCACCACGCTGTCGCTCTTCTTGTCGAGCTTGGTGACCTTGGCGCCGGTCATGATCTTGAGGCCCTGCTTTTCCAGCTGCTTGCGGGCGATGCCGGCGATCTCGGCGTCCTCGACAGGCAGGATCTGCGGCAGCACCTCGACGACCGTGACCTCCGAGCCCATGGTGCGGAAGAACGAGGCGAACTCGATGCCGATCGCGCCGGAGCCGACGACGAGCAGCGACTTCGGCATCTTGTCCGGCACCATCGCCTCGAAATAGGTCCAGACCAGTTTCTTGTCCGGCTCCAGCCCCGGCAGCACGCGCGGCCGCGCGCCGGTCGCGACGATGATGTGCTTGGCTTGGTAGCTGCCCTCGCCCAGCGCGCCCTTGGGCGCCTCGACATCGGACTTGGTCACGGTGATCTTGCCGGGCGCGTCGATGTTGGCGCGGCCCCAGATCACCTGCACCTTGTTCTTCTTCATCAGGAAGCCGACGCCATCGGCGAGCCGCTTGGAGACGCCGCGCGAGCGTTGCACCACGGCCTTCGGATCGTAGGAGATCTTCTCCGCAGAGAGACCGTAATCCTTGGCATGCTGCATGTAGTGATAGATCTCGGCCGAGCGCAGGAGCGCCTTGGTCGGGATGCAGCCCCAGTTCAGGCAGATGCCGCCGAGATGCGACTTCTCGATGATCGCGGTCTTGAAGCCGAGCTGCGCGGCGCGGATCGCGGTGACGTAGCCGCCCGGACCTGAGCCGATGATGATGACGTCGAAGGATGTGTCGGCCATGACGGCTCCGATCTCAACTTAGTTGTCATCTCGTAGGGTGGGCAAAGGCGCGGAGCGCCGTGCCCACCGTCTCACGAGCTTGCGATGTGGGCGGTGGGCACGCTGCGCTTTGCCCACCCTACAAGGGTCGAAAGGCGATAACGGGCGTGAGCCTTGTGGCTCACACCATCATCATCACGGGGTTCTCGATCAGCTGCTTGAAGGCGCCGATCAGCTCGGCGCCGAGCGCGCCGTCGATCGCGCGGTGGTCGCACGACAGGGTCACGCTCATCATGCTGGCGATCTCGATCTTGCCGTTGCGCACGACGGGGCGCTCCTCGCTGGTACCAACCGCGAGGATCGTCGCATGCGGCGGATTGATCACGGCGGTGAAGTGCGTGATGCCGTACATGCCGAGGTTCGACACGGCGGTCGTGCCGCCCTGATACTCCTCCGGCTTCAGCTTGCGCGAGCGGGCGCGCGCGGCGAAGTCCTTCATCTCGCCGGAGATCGCCGACAGCGTCTTGGTCTCGGCCTTGCGGATGATCGGGGTGATCAGGCCGCCCGGCATCGCAACCGCAACGCCGACGTCGGAATGCTTGTGCTTGACCATGCCGCCTTCGGTCCAGCTGACGTTGCAGTTCGGGATCTTCTGCAGCGCCACCGCCATCGCCTTGATGACGAAGTCGTTCACCGAGAGCTTGTAGAGCGGCTTCTTGTCCTTGTCCTTCGGCGCGGCCGCATTGATCTCCTCGCGCGCGGCCAAGAGCTTGCCGATGTCGCAGTCGATCGTGAGATAGAAATGCGGGACGGTCTGCGTCGCGGCGGTCAGGCGCTGCGCGATGGTGCGGCGCATGCCGTCATGCGGGATGACCTCGTAGGAGCCCGGCTCGAACAGCGCCAGGATCTGCTTGTCGGACATCGACGGCGCCACGGCGGGAGCGCCTGCGGCAGCCGGAGCGGCCGACGGCGCGGCCTTCAGTCCCTTGCCGGACTTGGCCTCCTCGACGTCGCGGGCGACGACGCGGCCATGCGGGCCGGTGCCGGTGATACGGCCGAGATCGATGCCGGCATCCTTGGCGAGACGGCGCGCCAGCGGCGAGGAGAAGATGCGGGCGTGACCATTCACCTGGGGTGCAGCAGCCGCAGCGGCGGCCGGCGCAGGAGCCGCCGCCGGCTTCGGCGCAGGCGCAGCGGCAGGTGCAGCGGCGGGCGCCGCGGACGCCGTCGGCTTGGCCTCAGCCTTCGGCGCAGCAGCCGCCGGCGCGCTGCCGGCTGCCTTGACGTCCTCGCCCTCACCGGCGAGCACCGCGATCACGTCGTTGACCGGCACGTCCTGCGTGCCCTCGGGCACCAGGATCTTGGCGAGCGTGCCTTCGTCGACCGCCTCGACTTCCATCGTGGCCTTGTCGGTCTCGATCTCGGCGATGACCTCGCCCGACTTGACCTGGTCGCCTTCCTTCTTGAGCCAACGAGCGAGGTTGCCCTTCTCCATCGTCGGCGACAGCGCGGGCATCAGAATGTTGATCGGCATGATCAGTGACCTTGTTTCGACCTGGGGCTGGTGGTGCCCATATCGGTCGGCCGAGCCAGCTCGGCTTCGAACATCTCGACGATGCGCTGCAGCGCCTCGTCTTCGGAATAATCGCTCTCGCGCGCATAGGCGCGCGCAGCATGACGGGCGACGTCGACCAGGAGCAGCCCCCACACGTCGGGCTCCTCGAAGGCGCGCTGAAACGCGATCGAGAGCCCGCCGTCGAGCACGAAGGCGCGCAACACTTCGGTGGCGTCCTCGCGGCCGACGACGTCGGGCGGCAGCGGCTGCTCCTTGGGTCCGGCCATGTGCGGGAGTTCCTTTACCGGTAGCAGACGGACTTGGCGGCCTGCACGACCTCCGCCGCCGACGGCAGCGCGAGCTTCTCGAGGTTCGCGGCATACGGCATCGGCACGTCCTTGCCGGACACGCGCGCGACCGGCGCATCGAGATAGTCGAAGGCATGCTCCATGATGCGCGCGGCGATCTCGGCGCCGACGCCGCTCTGCGCCCAGCCCTCTTCCACCGTGACCGCGCGCCCGGTCTTCTTGACCGAGGCGATGATGGTCTCGGTGTCCATCGGACGCAGGGTGCGCAGGTCGATCACCTCGGCCTCGATGCCCTCCTTGGCGAGCTCATCGGCGGCCTTCAGCGCATAGGTCATGCCGTTCGACCAGGAGATGATCGTGACGTCCTTGCCGGTGCGCGCGATGCGCGCCTTGCCGATCGGGATGACGTAGTCGTCGAGCTTCGGCACCTCGCCGGAGTGACCGTACAGCACCTCGTTCTCGAGGAAGATCACCGGGTTGGGATCGCGGATAGCGGCCTTCAGCAGGCCCTTGGCATCGGCCGCCGAATACGGCGCGACGACCTTGAGGCCGGGGATGTGCGAGTACCAGGACGAGTAGTCCTGGCTGTGCTGCGCGGCGACGCGGGCGGCGGCGCCGTTCGGCCCGCGGAACACGATGGAGCAGCCCATCTGGCCGCCGGACATGTACAGCGTCTTGGCCGCGGAGTTGATGATCTGGTCGATCGCCTGCATGGCGAAGTTGAAGGTCATGAACTCGACGATCGGCTTCAGGCCGGCCATCGCCGCGCCGACGCCGATGCCGGCAAAGCCGTGCTCGGTGATCGGCGTGTCCATCACGCGGCGGGCGCCGAACTCCTGCAGCAGGCCCTGGGTGACCTTGTAGGCGCCCTGATATTCGGCGACCTCCTCGCCCATGATGAAGACGTCGCCGTCCCGGCGCATCTCCTCGGCCATGGCGTCGCGCAGCGCCTCGCGGATGGTCTGCGTCACCATCTCGGTGCCCGCAGGCACCTCCGGATCGGGCTCGGCGATGCTCTGCGGCGCGGCCACGCCGGTCGGCGCGGGTGAGGCATGGACCGCCACACCGGCCTCGGCCGGCGGTGCCGACTGCGCGGCCTTCATCTCGGCGGCGGGCGCCGCGGCCTTGCCGAGATCGGCCGCGGTCTCGCCATCGGCGAGGATGGTCGCGATCGGCGTATTCACCGCGACGTCGGCGGTGCCCTCGGGGATCAGGATCTTGCCGAGCGTGCCTTCGTCGGTCGCCTCGACTTCCATCGTCGCCTTGTCGGTCTCGATCTCGGCGATCACGTCACCCGACTTGATCGCCTCGCCTTCCTTCTTCAGCCATTTGGCGAGGTTGCCCTTCTCCATCGTGGGCGACAGCGCAGGCATCAAAACTTGAATAGGCATATCAGCTCCAGGGAAATCAGCTTGCGCGCGCTTAGCGGTAGACGTCGGTGTAGAGCTCGGCGGGATCCGGCTCGGGATCGGCCTGCGCGAAATCGGCGGCCTCGTTGACGATCTTGCGCACGTCGGCGTCGATCGCCTTGAGATCCTGCTCGCTGACCTTGGCCGCCAGCAGGCGGTTGCGCACCTGCTCGATCGGGTCCTGGTCGTGGCGGACCTTCTCGACCTCCTCACGGGTGCGGTACTTCGCCGGGTCCGACATCGAGTGGCCGCGATAGCGGTAGGTCTGCATTTCCAGGATGTACGGGCCCTTGCCCTCGCGGCACCAGGCGACCGCCTTCTCGCCCGCGGCCTTCACGGCGCGGACGTCCATGCCGTCGACCTGCTCGCCCGGGATGTTGAAGGAGATGCCGCGCTTGGAGAAGTCGGTCTGCGCCGACGCGCGCGACACCGCCGTGCCCATCGCATAGCGGTTGTTCTCGATGACGTAGATCACCGGCAGCTTCCAGAGCTCCGCCATGTTGAAGCTCTCATAGACCTGGCCCTGGTTGGCCGCGCCGTCGCCGAAATAGGCGACGCTGACCGAATCATTGCCGCGGTAGCGGTTGGCGAGCGCGAGCCCGGTGCCGAGCGAGACCTGCGCGCCGACGATGCCGTGGCCGCCGAAGAAGTTCTTCTCCATGCTGAACATGTGCATGGAGCCGCCCTTGCCCTTGGAGTAGCCGCCGCGGCGCCCCGTGAGCTCGGCCATGACGCCCTTGGCCTCCATGCCGCAGGCCAGCATGTGGCCGTGGTCGCGATAGCCGGTGATGACCTGGTCGCCGTCCTTCAGCGCCATCTGCATGCCGACCACCACGGCCTCCTGGCCGATATAGAGATGGCAGAAGCCGCCGATCGCACCCATGCCATAAAGCTGACCCGCCTTTTCCTCAAAGCGGCGGATCAGCAGCATGTCGCGCAACGCGGTCAGCTCCTGCTCCCTGGTGAATTCCGGCGGCGGGCCGTTGTCCCTGTCCTGCCCGTGTTCCTTTGCGGCGGTCTTCTTCGGTGCGGCCATGGCAATTCCGGATTGCGAGAAAAAGTAGCCCTCTCTAGCTCAACTCCAGGAGACGTAAAAGGACCGCGTGAACCACCATTCACTTTGCTCCTCCCGCAGTGCAACGATCGCGAAATTTTAGAATTCGAACGGCCGAATTTTTGAAACGAAGGAAGGGAGGCTGCCTATCGGAAAGTCACTGGCCGCACGTCGGTTGCAAGTCTCGCATGACGGGTGAGCAAACAAGCCGCCCGCCTCCGGTGACCGGATGGTGTGGCGCATGAGGCGCTCCGGTCCTCCGCACGGTCAGGGCGTTTTCGCCGGAGCCTGCGTAGTCCTACGGAGGCAATTTCAGCAGGCTTAAACCATCGGCCAGCACTGTGTGTGCTACGCAGCAATGGCGCTGCGGGCCTGAAGAGATTGCCCCATGGTCCTGACGATCCCCCGCCGCTTCGGCATCCTGGTTGCCGTTTCGATCGCGATCTGCATCGCGGCAATCGCCAGTCAGCTGCTGAGCGCCCGCTCCGCGCTTCTTAACGAGCGCAAGACGGCCATCGTCGGACAGGTGCAGTCGGCCGTCTCGATCGTGAAGGCGCTGGCCGCCGAGGTTCAGAAGGGCTCGTTGACCGAAGCGGAGGCGCAGAGCCGCGCAAAGGCCACGCTGCGCAACATCCGCTACGGCAAGAACGACTACATCTTCGTCTACAAGCCGGACGGAGAGAATATCGTTCTCGGCCCCCGGCCGGATTGGGAAGGAAAGAACCTCAGCAACGAAAAGGACGCCAACGGCTTGCTGTTCGTGCGCGAGCTGGTCGC
>NZ_CAFJ01000427.1 GCF_000239795.1 Bradyrhizobium sp. STM 3809
GACAAAAAAGAAGGGGGGCTAATGATGAGCCAAGGTCATTCGCAGCAACAACGCGATCTCGAACAGGCGGTGATTACGGCCGCCTATTGCGGCGACATCGACACGTTGATCGCGCAGCTGGATCGGGGCGCTGCCTTGAACGCGCGGGACTGTGACGGCGACACCGCGCTCATCCTCGCCGCAGACCGGGGTCACATCGACGTGGTCGAGGTGCTTGTCGCGCGCGGGGCTGACGTCAACGCAAGAAACCAGAACGGCGAGACTGCGCTGCTGCGGGCCGCGGGCAATGGCCGGGCTGCGGTGGTGAAGCATCTGCTCGAGCACAACGCCGATTGCAATGCAGGGGACATCGTCAAGTGTGCGCCGCTGATGCGGGCCGCCTATCGTGGCCACGTCGACGTGGTGAAGGCGTTGCTGGCCTGCAAGGTCGACCTGATGGCCCGCAACAAGTTCGGAAACACGGCGGCATCGCTGGCCGCCCGCAATGGTCATCGCGAGATCGAGGTCCTGCTGCAGCAGGCCCTCGACGGCGGCGCCGTCGAGTTGCCGAGCCTTGGCTCTGCGCGCGCGCGCCGCTGACGGAGTCTGCGGACGCAGCACGGCTTGCCGGCGCGTCTCGGCTGATGACGCCGCGGGCGCGGCTGGAGCCTCGCTGCGGCGTCAGTGCTGGAAGCCGCCCCAGAAGCAACCTCCGACGCCGCCGATGCAGGGTCCGGCCTGACGCGAATCGCGCCGGATCGCCGCGGGGACCATGTCTTCGAAAGCGCGCGGGCGGCGCTCGTCACCGACACTCGGACAGCGCCGGGACCAGGTCGATAACCCGTCCCGCGTCGCGCCGCATTCCGTCGCGAATCGCGACGGGGCCGCAGTCCTCGCATCGCGCCGCGGCGATGAGGCCGGCGGAATCGCGGGGGCCGCAGACGCGGGCGGCGAAGGCGCGCGCGCCAGGTCGGCCGGCGCAGCTTCCGAGGGCACGGGCGTTGGCGATGGCGTGGCGGCAGAGGCCGGTGGCGGCGTCGCCGTCGATGGCGACGATGCGGCCCGAGACGGGGTGACGGCAGGCGAGGCCGGCGGCGCCGGGCCTTCGGCGGACGATCCACGCCTGGCAGCGGTGCCATCGAACAAGCTCGAGACCTGCTGGCCCAGAGTGACGGCACCGCGATAGCCGTAGAACAGCACCAGTCCGAGCACGGCGACGGTGAGAAAGCGAATCGGATGCCGTAGCGGAAACGTGACAATGTCCACGGCCAAAGTGAACGCGGTCGGCGGGGCCCGCCGACCAGGATCGATCGCAGCTTCCGCGGGCAGCTGGGCCATCGGCGGCCGCAACGCGCCGGCCTCGTCGTCGCCCCAAGGTCGGAGTCCGCCGCTGACCTCGAGGGCTTCGGCGATCTGAAGAAAGCTTTGGCCCTCCTTGCGGAGCGCCCCCCACGTGGCCCGAAAGGCCGAATCCCCGAGCGAGCCCGGCTGATCCATGCGCTTGATCCGGCCGAGAACCGAGGGCTGCAGCAGCAGCCGGCGCTGCTGGATCAGTTCGGCGAGCTTCGCAAAGCTCAGTCCGGACGCCTCGAGAATCTGCGCGGCGTGATCCTTGCCGGTCTGCGCCACGGTCGCATCTTCCGAGTCCATCTGGACCATCGCCTGCTTCAGCGAGGCCATGTCATCGATCATCGTCATCGCTCAAACTCCCGACGACCGCGGGCATCGGTGCGGCGGCAGGCCGTCACACGCGAGACTTGCTCGAGGCCCAGACTAGCGGACATTGACCGCCGTTTCGAGGATGTCGCACGCATGCGAGCCTCATCGTCCGCTTCGGACCGCCGGCGCGCACGGCAAACTGGGCCGCCCGCCGAGAGAGACGGCGACGTCAGACCCGACGTAACAAAAAAGCCCCCGCAGGGGCTTTTTCCAACTCGAATGTGATTGATCGCGCCGCTCAGTGGGCCGCGGCCCAGACGCGCTTCTTGGTGAAGTACATCAGTCCGGCAAAGATGATCAGGAAGATGAACACCTGGTAGCCAAGGCGCTTGCGGGCCTCCATGTGCGGCTCGGCGGTCCACATCAGGAAGGTCGCGACGTCGTGGGCGTACTGCTTGACGGTGGCCGGCGAGCCGTCGTCGAAGGTCACCTGCCCGTCCGACAGCGGCGGCGGCATCTTGATGGCGTTGCCGGGGAAGTACTTGTTGTAATAGGAACCGTCCGGGATCGTCACGCCATGCGGCGGGGTCTCTTCATAACCCTGGAGCAGCGCGTTGACGTAGTTCGGGCCCTGCTCCTGGAACTGGGTGAAGAAGTCGATCAGGAACCAGGGGAAGCCGCGCTTGTAGGAGCGCGCCTTGGCGATCAGCGACAGGTCCGGCGGGGCGGCCCCGCCATTGGCGGCGCGCGCCGCCTGCTC
>NZ_CAFJ01000426.1 GCF_000239795.1 Bradyrhizobium sp. STM 3809
CAACGCCGCGGACAATGTGCCGAATTGCATGACAGACCGATGACGGAGGATGTCAGCGCGACGGGATCTCATCGGCGCGCAGGATGTTCAGGCGCTCGCCGGGTTTCAGGCTGTGCGGCCGCTCGCGCACCTCGAGCATCGCCTGCTCGGCCTTTTCGACACAGTCGTCGAACTCGCCATTGCCGGCCTCGACCAGCGCCTGCTGAATGTCCCGCTCGGCGAAATAGCGCGACACGTCGTCAGCCGGCAGGCCTGCTGCCAGGACCCGCGCTTCGGCGACCGCGGCGTCACAGCTTTCCCGGGTCGGCTCCTCGCCGTGCGCCGGCGCGCTCGCGACCGACAAAGCGAGGGCGACGATGACGAGGCAAGGCAGGCGGGACATTGGACGATCCGAACGCGTCATCTCTCAAAGACGAGGCGCCGGTTCGCAAACCGGCGCCGATGGCGATGGCAGATCCGGCGGGACGACGCCCGCCGGACCGCTGCGGGTCAATCAATCGCGATTGAAGGCCCAGTGACCCCAATGACCCCAGTGGCCCCAATGATCCCAATCGTGCCAGTGGTGGTGCTCCTGAGCGAGCTTGCGGGCCAGCTCCTTGTTCTTCTCGACCAGCAGCTGCGGCGTGCCATGGGTGCGGACGAAGATCGGGTTCGCATAGAACCAGACGTTCGACCAAGCCTGCACGTCGTTGGTGACCTTCTTCACGCCGTTGACCACGCCGAGATGCGACGGGCACGCCGCGTCGGTGCAGCTGACGTTGACGTTGTTGAGGTCGAGCAGCGGGTTGCCGGCGCTGTCGGAGACGTTCGGGGTCGCCGGCGGGATGTTGGTGCCGCGGGCGCGGATGTAGAACGGCGTGCTGCCGGCGGTGAAGGTGGTCCGGAAGCTGAGCCGGGTCGAACCATCGCGGAGCTTGTAGCTCTGCATCCTGGTCGCCTGGATCTGCTTCGCGATCTTCGTCGACGGATTGTAGACGATGTCGGCACCGGCGG
>NZ_CAFJ01000425.1 GCF_000239795.1 Bradyrhizobium sp. STM 3809
GCATGACCGGCTTTGCCCGTCACCACGGGTCAAGCGGTCCCTACTCGTTCGAGTGGGAGTTGAAGTCGGTCAACGCCAAGGGATTGGACGTCCGGGTGCGGCTGCCGCAGGGCTGGGACGAGGTCGAGGCCTTCGCCAAGAAGCGCGCCACCGAGGTGCTGTCGCGCGGCACCGTCTACGCCAACCTCACGGTGAAGCGCACCGAGACCGGTGCGACGGTCCGCATCAACGAAGATGTCCTGGCTGCGGTGGTCAAGGTCGCGAGTTCGCTGTCCGGACGGATCGACGCCGTCGCGCCGAGCATCGATGGGCTCCTGTCCATCAAGGGTGTGATCGAGGTGGCGGAGCCGGAGACCGACGAGGCCGAGGACAAGGCCGCGAGGGAGGCGGCGATCGCGGCGTTCGAGACTGCGCTGAAGCATCTCGTCGAGATGCGCCGGCGCGAAGGCCATTCACTCGGAGAGATCCTCAACCAGCGCGTCGACGAGATCGAAGCGCTGGCGAAGAAGGCCGAGGCGTCGCCCGGCCGCAAGCCCGACGCCATCAAGGCGCGGCTGGCCGAGCAGGTCGCGGCCTTGCTGGACACCTCCGATCGTTTCGATCCCGATCGCCTGGCCCAGGAGGCGCTGCTGATCGCGGCCAAGGCCGATGTCCGCGAGGAGCTCGATCGCATCGCCTCGCACATCGCGCAGGCGCGCGAGATGCTCGGCAGGGGCGGGCCGGTCGGTCGCCGGCTCGACTTCCTCGCGCAGGAATTCCACCGCGAGGTCAACACCACCTGCTCGAAGTCGAACGACCTCGAGCTGACCAATCTCGGCCTCGAGCTGAAAACCGTGGTCGAGCAGTTTCGCGAACAGGTTCAGAATCTGGAGTGATCCATGGCGGCTCACGACGGAAGTTTTGACGGGGTCGAGCGGCGCGGCCTGATGTTCGTGCTGTCGTCGCCGTCGGGCGCGGGCAAGACGACGCTGTCGCGCATGCTGATCGAGCGCATGACGGGCCTGCAGATGTCGGTGTCGGCGACGACGCGGCCGATGCGGCCGGGCGAGGTCGACGGCCGCGACTATCACTTCGTCGATCGCGCCCGCTTCGAGGACATGGTCAAGCGCAACGAGCTGCTCGAATGGGCGACCGTGTTCGACAACCGCTACGGCACGCCGCGCGGG
>NZ_CAFJ01000424.1 GCF_000239795.1 Bradyrhizobium sp. STM 3809
AGGACCTGCTGCAGGCGCGGGCGGGCCACGGTGATCCGTCGCAGGCGCCGGTCTTCATCATCGGCATGCCCCGCTCCGGCACCAGCCTGGTCGAGCAGATGATCGCGAGCCATCCCGCCGTGCATGGCGCCGGTGAGGTCAACTATTTCGCGGCAGCCGCCGGGCAGTTCACCGATCGTGCCCGCGGCGAATTTCCGGAGATGCTCGCGAAGCTGACCGACGCCGACTTCGGGACTTTGGCCAACGCCTATCTCAAGCGTTTCGCGGACCTGCCGGACGGCACCAAGCGTATCGTCGACAAGATGCCGTCGAACTTCCTGTTTGCCGGTCTCATCCATCTCGCGCTGCCGAATGCCCGGATCGTTCATGTCCGGCGCAATCCGATCGACACCTGCCTGTCCTGCTACACCCAGCTGTTTGCCGAGCCGCAGCCATTCGCCTATGACCTCGCCGAACTCGGCCGCTACTTCAGGGCCTATGAGGGCCTGATGAGCCACTGGCGTGCGGTGCTGCCGCGGGACGTCATGCTGGAAGTGTCCTACGAGGACGTGGTGCGCGACTTCGAGCCCAACGCCCGCAAGATCGTCGCCCATTGCGGTCTCGACTGGGACGAT
>NZ_CAFJ01000423.1 GCF_000239795.1 Bradyrhizobium sp. STM 3809
GCTCGACCTCCGGACAGATCAGCTGGCGCATGCTCCCGATCGATGACGGACGCGCAACCCGCGTCGAGCTCGCGATCGGCTACAGCCTCTCCGGTCCATTGGCGCAGATCGCGCGTGAGGGACTGGTCCGCGATCTGGCGTCGCGCATCACGACGACATTCGCGCAAAACTGCGAACGGCATCTCAACGGCAGCGCAGTCGCGACCGGGGCGACCGAACCGCAGGGCCTCGACGCGCTTACCCTGCTACTCGACGTCGCACGCAAACGCCTCGCCCGCCTCGCCCAGCGCGTGCGGCGGCCATGAGACCGCCGCTCACGGCGGCTCGGTCGCCGGTCACGGCAAGCTCTGACTGGAAGGACCCGTGATCCCGCCACATGTCTTCGCCGACCGCCGACAACGGCATGGAGATCGTGGCTAACGAGACCTTCGGACCCTACGCTCCGATCATCCGTGCAGCGAACGAAAGGTATGCCTCACGCACCGTGAATGTGACGATATGGGACTTACCTCCTGTGTGTTCCCGCACGGCCTCGCGCGCGGGGCAAGTCGCCAAGCGCATCGAGGCCAGCATTGCGCAGGTGAACGATCAATTCTTGAACGATCTGCCCAACCCGCCCATCGGGGGAGTGGAAAAACTCCGGCATCGGCGGATTTGTGCAATGACACGCGGAGTGATCGCGGCCGCTCGCGATCTTCGCTCGAGGAGCCATCGATCGCGTATCGGCGCTGCAGTGCAGCGCCTTCGAATTCAAGCAGCAGTGAATGGCGCATCGCCGTGAAACCGATCATGCTGGGGATCGTTGTCTGACGCCACGAGAACAGCGTCTGCATGTCCCTTTCGAAACGGTTCGGCCTCGCGCTCCTGACGCTGCTGGTGATCCTCGGTGCTGCCGCCCTTGCGGCGACGTGGCGTCCGGCGATCGCCGCGATCGATCCGCCGGGCTTCCAGGCCTTCGAGCCCGCTTTGGTCAAGCGCGGCCGGCAGCTCGCGGCCATCGGCAACTGCGCGGACTGTCACACCGTCAAAGGCGGCAAGGATTTCGCCGGCGGCCTACCCGTGGCGACGCCGTTTGGAACGATCTATTCGACCAACATCACCCCCGATCCCGAGACCGGCATCGGCCGCTGGTCGGAAGCGGCGTTCGAGCGCGCCATGGTGTCCGGCGTCGATCGCGACGGCCATCATCTGTATCCGACATTCCCCTACGACCATTTCACCCATGTCAGCGCGGATGACGATCGCGCGCTCTACGCCTATCTCATGACGCGCGAGCCGGCGCATGCGGCGCCGGCTGACAACCACCTTGCCTTCCCCTTCAACCTCCGGCCCGTCATCGCCGGCTGGAAGCTGCTGTTCCTGCACCGCGGCGAGGTGAAGCCGGACCCCGAAAAGAGCCCGGCCTGGAATCGCGGGCAATATCTCGTCGAAGGCCTCGCGCATTGCGGCGCCTGCCACACGCCCCGCAATGCGTTCGGCGCCGAGCGCAAGGCGGCGAGTTTTTCCGGCGGCGAGGCCGACAACTGGCAGGCTTACGCGCTGAACGCGCAATCGCCGGCGCCGGTGCCGTGGACGGAGGACGCGCTGTTCGAATATCTGCGTCAGGGCTGGCAGAGGGATCACGGCGTCGCCCGCGGTCCGATGGCGCAGGTCATCAACAACCTGGCCTCGATCGACGCCGACGACATCAGGGCCATCACCACTTACACCGCCGCGATGTTCGCTCCGCGGCCGGACCGCGGATCAGGTGGAGAGACAGCAGTCGCGGATGCCGCCGCGCGGCAGGCGAAGCAGCCGGCCGGTCCGCCGCAGGCCGCGACCTCGACGGCAGAGGGCGCTGCGCTGTCGGCCGACGGCCAGGATGGCGCCGCGATCTACGCGGCCGCCTGCGCCAACTGCCACGAGAGCGCGCGGCCGCTGCCCTATGGCGGCATCGATCTGCACCGATCGACCGGCATCAGCGCGCCGGATGCGCGCAACGTCGCCAACACGGTCCTGTATGGACTGCCGGCGCGTGACGGCGAGCGCAGCCCGATCATGCCCGGCTTCGCGGCGAGCCTGACCGATGCGCAGGCGAGCGCGCTGCTGGGCTTCCTGCGCGCGCGCTTCAGCACGCGGCCGCCTTGGAGCAATCTCGCTCAGACCATCGCCGGCGCGCGGCAGGCGCAGGCGAGCTTCCTGCGCACCGCCGCCGAGCCGCCCAACATCAGCATCCCTTCGCCCCCGCGAGGCCAGCCATGATGACACTGACGATCAACGGCCGGGATCACCAGGTCGATGCGGAGCCGGACACGCCGCTGCTCTACGTGCTGCGTGACGACATCAAGCTCAATGCAGCCAAATATGGCTGCGGCCTCGGCCAATGCGGCGCCTGCACGGTGATGGTCGACGGCGACGCGGTGTTCTCCTGCATCACGCCGATCCTGCTGCTGAAGGACCGCAAGATCACGACGCTCGAAGGCTTGGGCACGCAGGACGCGCCTGCGCCGATCCAGCGCGCCTTCATCGAGGAGCAGGCGGCGCAATGCGGCTACTGCACTCCCGGGATGATGATGCGCGCGCAGGCGCTGCTGCAACGGAACGCAGCTCCGACAGACCAGCAGATCCGCGCCGAGCTGGCTCCGCATCTCTGCCGCTGCGGCACGCATATGCGGATCCTGCGCGCGGTGCATCGCGCTGCCGACATGATGCGCCGGGCCGATGCCGGAGCGGAAGGAGCCAAGCTATGAGGTCGGCTGTCACCCTCGATCGCCGCGGCGTGCTGCTCGGCGGCGGCGCCCTGATCGTCGGCTTCGCCTTGCGCGATGCCGCCGCGCAGCCGGCGCCGAACGGCGTGAAGCGGCCGGGCAGCCTCGCCCATACGCCCTATCTCGACTCATGGATCCGGATCGACGCCAGCGGCGAGATCACCGTGCTCACCGGCAAGGCGGAGCTCGGCCAGGGCATGAAGACCGCCGTTCTGCAGGTCGCGGCCGAGGAGCTCGACGTGCCCATGGCCCGGTTGAAGCTGGTCACGGCGGACACCGGCCTCACCGCGAATGAGGGCTACACCTCCGGCAGCCATTCGATGCAGGACAGCGGCACCGCGATCCGCAACGCCGCGGCGCAGGCGCGGACGCTGCTGATCGCGCAGGCGGCGCAGCGTCTCGGCCTGTCGGCGGATCAGCTGCGGACCGACAATGGCGCGGTCGTTGCTCCCGATGGCACGCGCCTTTCCTATGGCGAGCTGGTCGCCCAGGACATGCTGCATGTCGAGTCCGCGCCGACCTCGACACTGAAGCAGACGGCGAGCTTCAAGGTGATGGGCAAGCCGCTGCAGCGCGTGGACATTCCGGCCAAGGTCACCGGCGGCGCCGCCTATGTCCAGGATATGCGGCCGGATGGCATGCTGCACGCCCGCGTGGTGCGGCCGCCCAGCTATGGCGCGCAGCTGACAGCTCTCGACAGCGCCGCCGTCGAGGCGATGCCTGGCGTGGTGAAGGTGGTGAGGAACGGCAACTTCATCGCGGTGGTCGCGAACAAGGAGTACCAGGCGATCAGGGCGATGATCGCGCTCGCCGCGCGCAGCCAATGGCAGGAGAATGCGCGGCTGCCGGCGCAGGCCGATCCGCGGCTATTGCTGACCAGCCTGCCCGCACAGGATTCAATCATCCTCAACATTGCCGATCCAGCCGTCACCGGCGCAAAGACGATCGCCGCGAGCTACACGCGGCCCTATCAGGCGCACGGCTCGATCGGCCCGTCCTGCGCGCTGGCGCAGTTCGCGGACGGGATGATGACGGTGTGGAGCCACACCCAGGGTGTCTTCCCGGACCGCCAGGCGATCGCGGAGATGCTGCAATTGCCGCCCGACAAGGTCCGCGTCATCCATGTCGAAGGCTCCGGCTGCTACGGCCATAACGGCGCCGACGACGCCGCCGCCGACGCGGCGCTGATCGCGCGCGAGCTGCCGGGCCGTCCGGTCCGCGTGCAGTGGATGCGCGAGCAGGAGCATGCCTGGGAGCCGTTCGGCCCGGCCATGCTGACGCAGGCCAGGGCATCGCTCGATGCCGACGGCAAGATCGCCGCTTGGACCTACGAGGTCTGGAGCAACACCCATTCGATGCGGCCCGGCGGCGCCGGCTCGCTGCTCGCGGCCCAGCACAAGGCCGATCCCGTTGCGGAGCCGGCGCCCAAACCGCTGCCGCTGCCGGAAGGCGGCGGCGACCGCAACGCCATCCCGATCTACACGTTCCCGAATGCGGTCGTGACGCACCACTTCGTCAAGCAGATGCCGCTGCGGATCTCCGCGCTGCGCTCGCTCGGCGCCTATCACAACGTGTTCTCGATCGAGAGCTTCATGGACGAACTGGCGCTGGCGGCCGGCACCGATCCGGTCGCGTTCCGGCTGAGGCACCTGACGGACGCGCGGGGGCGCGATGTGATCGAAAAGGCCGCCGATGCATTCGGCTGGAGCCGCCATGACAAGCTGCCGGCGGGACGCGGCCGTGGCTTCGCCTTTGCCCGCTACAAGAACCTCGCCGCCTATTGCGCCATCGCCGCGGAGGTCGAGGTCAACCGTGACACGGGACGTGCGCGGCTCGCGCGCGCGGTGGCCGCCGTCGATGCCGGCGAGATCATCAATCCCGACGGCCTCACCAACCAGATCGAAGGCGGCATCATCCAGTCGATGAGCTGGACGCTCTACGAGAGCGTCAGCCACGACGCGACCCGTATCACCAGCATCGACTGGCAGAGCTATCCGATCCTGCGCTTCAACTCGGTGCCCGACAGCATCGAGGTGCATCTGATCAACCGCCCTGGACTGCCGTTTCTCGGCGCCGGCGAGACGGCGCAGGGACCGGCTGCGGCCGCAGTCGGCAACGCCATCGCCAATGCGATCGGTCGCCGCCTGCGCGACCTGCCGCTGACCCGGCAGAAGATCAAGGATGCGATCCAGGTGTGAGACATGCCTAAGCCCGGGCCGTCGGTGACTTCATGCTCCGGTCGCGGCCCCGTCGGACCTCAAGGCTCGACGGCGCATTTGACCTCTCTGCCGACGGAGACCCGTGGATGCCGCTCCATGCAGGCGATCGTCGGGACCACCTTGCCGCGCCGGTCGAGCGCGCACCAGCGCCCCTCGCGCCTGGCCCAGGTCACGCCGCGGAACGCCGAGAATCCCAGCATCTCGTCATGGACCGGATCGATGACCACTTTGCCGGCGGTGTCCATCGCGCCCCATTTGCCGTTCTTCAGGAACGACAGCAGCCCCGTTTCCAAACCGAGTTCGATTTGATCGACGCGCGCATCGATCAAGACCTGGCCGGCCTTCGAGAGAAGGACGCGGCGTCCGTCGCTCTTCGACAGCAGGCCATAGTTGATGTCGCACATCTCCCCGCTGCGCGGCGGCACGGCCCAGGAGCCATCCTTCAGCCGGATGATTCCGGTCGCGCCGGCCGTGGCGACGAACGCCGTGTCCGCGTCGCGCAGCCGTGCGGCCTCGAAACGCGGCGCGATCAGCCAGCTCCCATCCGGCTTCACGATGCCCCGCTGGCTTGCGACGATGGCGACCGCGAACGGCGCATCACGCGACAAATAGAGGAATTTCGGTTCGATCACCCAATGTCCGTCCGTAGCGATGCGCCCCCATTTCCCATCGCGCTTGGCGTTCCAGAGGTTCTGCCCGACCGGCAGCAAAGCGTCGTAGACGGCCGGCGCCAGCTCCCTGGCATCGGCATCCACAAGGCCGACCTTGTCGCCGACCTTCGCGACATAGACCGGCGATGGACGACAGCCACCATCCACGATTCGTCCGGCGGAGGGCTGCAGCGGAGAGCCGTCGGCGCGGTAGTGAGACCATTCCTTGTCCTTGAACGCGATGAGATGGCCGTCCAAACAGCGCTGGATGGCGCGATCGAATTCAGCCGGCATGACGGTCCGCCCGAGCGGGTCGAGCAGCCCCCAGCGACCGTTCCGCTTGAAGCTCCATCCGAGCGGCGCAGCCGAGCGGGCATGCACGTCCAAATCTTGAAGCTCATCGGCATCGATCCGGAATGACACCGCACCGGCACGATCGATCACGGCCATGGTCTGGCCCTGCCGCACGACCGTGTACGATCCGAACGGCCTGAACGGCCATGCCTCATCGAAGATGGGTTCGACGACGACCCGGCCGCTCCGGCCGATGAATCCGATCCTGCCGTTCAGGCTGAACCGGGCCAGCCCGCCCCATGGCGTGTCCACCGCATCGAAACGCGGCTCGATCAGCCAGCTGCCATCGGCGCGCTGCAGGCCCCATTTCTGGTCGTGGCGAACGAGGCGGATGGATGGGTCGGCAGAATCAAAGCTGCGGCCGAGCGGCTCGATCAAACGGCCGGCGCGGTCGATGGTGCCGTACTCGTCGACATCGTCGTCGTCCCGGATCTTGCCCGTGATGCGTCGACCCAACCCGCTGTAGTGAACCTCATCCTCAACCCTCGGGGTCCCCGGATCAATTTTCCAAATGCGGAAACGATCAGGACCGATCGCCACGATGTGCGCGTAGGTCGGTGCGATCACCACCTGCCCGTCCCGATCGATCAGGCCGGCCTTGCCGTCGACGACGATCCGCGCAAATCCGAACCTGTAGTCGTCCACGAGCGTGTAGCGCGGCGGCACCGTCTCCCGTCCCTGCTCGTCGACGAAGCCGTACAACCCGCCATTTCGAACGGCTGCGCGACCATCCGAAAAGCCGCCGATCCAGTCATAGCGCGGCGGAACGGCCACACTCCCGTCGCGGCGCACCGCGCCGCACAGCCCATTGGGGAATGCGCACATCCCGAGGGGAAATGTGAGCTGGGGATATTTCGCGCCTGGAGACTCCCTCGCGGGCTGACCTTCACCGTCGAGCTTGGCCCGAAGGATGGCCATGCCCGCCTTCGTCAGCTGCAGCGAGCGATCCTGCTTTTGCGCCGCAGACTCCCCGGCGTGAAGTGCCGCGCAGGCGAAAACAAGGAAGGTGGTCACAATACGGCGCATGAGCTGAATTCGTGGTTCGCAATCAGCCGCGTGGACCGATCCGGGGATGCTGTTCGAACGAGACACCGACCTCGCTCGAATGCCTCACCTACACGCTTTCCGAACCGCATGCATCTGCGCGACATCTATGATTCGCGAGGCCGCGCGTGATTCATCTCGCATGTGGCAGATCCGACATCTTGGCCGGCCTGCGTTCTCCAGACGAACATCAGCCGGACCCGCTCCGGCCGAAGCGGGCCGGCTCTCATGCCGCCTACTTCTCCGGCATCATCGACGAGTGCAGGTGGTCGATCTTCCAGGCGCCCTCCTCATAGCGATAGATGAAGGAGTAGCGCGCCTTGACGTCGGTCTTGGCGCCGCTCGCCGGATCGGTCAAGGTCACCGTCCAGGTGCCGAGTCGCGTCGCCGTATTGCAGTCGAGCTCGATCGTCGAGCTGTCGATGCGGCCGACCGGGCTGCTCTTGAGGAACTTGACGAAGTAGTCGTTGACCGCCTCGGGCGTCGTGCGCGGCTGGTTCGATACGGTCGCGAGCAGCACCGGCTTCCTGGTGAAGAGCGCGGTGACCTTGGCCGGATCCTTGGTCGCCCACGCCTCGTTGAAGCTCGTGAACAGGCCCTCGATCTCGGTCTCCGATATCGTGGGACATTCCATGCTTCTCGCCTGGGCCGCACTCACGGATGCCAAAACGATCAGGGCCGACACGGTGGACTTCACTACGGTAGACACGTCTCTGTTCTCCTGTGGACAGTCAGCCGCATCTAAGTCGAAGCTACCGTCCGGCAAGGCGGTGCGACACCCTGGCCGAATGTCTGCGCAGCACCGCGTCCGAGTGCCGCATTCTTTGCTCGCAGGCTGGAACGCCCGGCCGCGAGATGCCGTTTTCACGGCATGACCGAAGAACTCGCGCCGCGTCCGGCTCCCACCCCGGGGCTCACCCCTGCCCTCGAACGCAACATCCAGGCGCTCGTCGACCGCCGCAAGCGCGAGCAGACCGCGGCGACGGCGCAGCAGAAGGTCGCAGACGCGATCACGCGCTTCACCGGCTCGATGCTCTTCGTCTATCTGCATCTCCTGCTGTTCGGCTTCTGGATCGTCGCCAACCTGCATCTCGTGCCGGGCGTGCCGGCCTGGGACGAGAGCTTCGTGGTGCTGGCGATGATCGCCTCGGTCGAGGCGATCTTCCTCTCGACCTTCGTGCTGATCTCGCAGAACCGCATGGCCGGCGAAGCCGACAAGCGCGCCGATCTCGATCTGCAGATCAGCCTCTTGACCGAGCACGAGCTGACGCAGGTGGTGGCGCTGCTGAACCAGATGGCCAAGCGGATGGGCATCGAGCCGGACGCCAAGCCCGAGCTGCGCGACGCCTCGAAGGACATCGCGCCGGAGAAGGTGCTGGACAAGATCGAGGAAGCACAGCGATGAGGGTTGCGCCAAGCCCAGGGCGTAGGGTGGGCAAAGGCGCTGCCGTGCTGCGTCTCGGACGCGAGCTGGTGATGGCGCCGTGCCCACCGTCGGGCGGCGGAACGTGCTGAGAGACCGTGGGCACGCTGCCGCAGGCGGCGGCAGCTTTGCCCACCCTACGTCGGAAATGCAAAAGCGTAGCCCGCATGAGCGCAAGCGATATGCGGGGTCACACGAGATATCTCGGAGAACCCGGGGTCGCGGCGCTCGCCCGGGCTGCGCAAGCGCGTGTCAGCGCCCGACGAAGCCGCGGCGCGCCAGGCCTGCAAGGGCGCCGCGCAGGCGGGCCTGGCCGGTGATGACGCCGCAGGAGGAGCTGAACAGGCGGACGACCAGCTGCCGTCGCTGCGCCTCGCTCGGCTGCAGGCGCAGCTGCATCGTCTTCTTCGAGACGGATTCGACGGAGGCGTCGATCCAGCCGAGACCATCGAGATGGATCGGCATCGCGCTGCCCGGCGTCGTCGCGCCACGGCGCAGGCCGGCCAGACGGGCCGACGACAGCGACAGCGCCTCGACGTGACAGGGCACGACCTCGCCGCGGTGCGCGAGCCACCCCGCCTCGGCGATGGGAAACTGATCCTCTGACCGCGGCAGCTCGAAGCACACCAGGAACGCGATGAACGCGATCAGCATCGCGATCCCGGCCCACAGCAGGTTGAAATAGTCGATCGACGAGATTTCGCTGGCCGCATTCGGCGACACGAAGGCCCAGACGATGGCGGCCGCCGAGCTCGCGGCGATCAGGCCGAAGATCGCGGCGAGCTTGCCATGGACGCGCGGCCTGGAGCGGTCGCCGCCCTTGTCGGTCACCTTGAAGGGACGGCCGAACGGCCTGATCGCGGCGCTGAGCAACGTCGCGGTGACCGCGAAGCACGTCACCGCATGGGTCGCCTCCATGAACAGCGGCAAGGTCTTGGACCGCGAGATCCAGCCCATGTAGATGATGGTGCCGAGCAGCGCCGGCACGCCGTAGCGCAGGAAAGACAGATAGTCGGCCTCGAACGCCGGCAGGCCCGCGAACCAGTAGATCGGCGGCGCGATCAGCAGCAGCACCATGAACGGCTTGCACAGCCAGTTCAGCACGCCGTGCAGGAAGTGCCAGCGCTGGGTGAAGCTGTAGCCCCGGCTGCGCAGCGGGCCGTCACGCAGCAGCGCGACCTGGATCGTGCCGAGGCACCAGCGCGCGCGCTGGGTGATGTATTCCGGCACGCCTTCGGCTGAGAGGCCGAAGCTCAGCGGCTCGTTGAGCCAGACGGTGCGAAAGCCGCGCTTGAGCAGCGTGTAGGTGAGGTTGAGATCCTCGGAGATCGCCGCATGCGGGAAGCCGCCGATCTCCGTAAGCCGCTCGCGGCGCACGACGAAGGAGGTGCCGACACAGAAGGCGCAGCCCCAGGCATCCTTGGCCGGCTGGAACACGTCGAAGAAGAAGCGCTGGTCGTCGACCCAATGGCCGGACGCCAGCAGATTGTGCTGGATCGGATCGGGGTTGTAGTAGAACTGCGGCGTCTGCACGACCGCGATGTCCGGCTCGGACAGCAGCAGGCCCACGGTCCGCTGCAGGAAATCGCGGCGCGGCGCGAAGTCCGCGTCGAGCACCAGGATCACGGGCGCATTGGACACACGCGCGGTCGCTGTGAGCGCGTTGTTGAGGTTGCCGGCCTTGGCGCCCTTGTTGTCGGGCCGCGTCAGATGGCGCGCGCCGACCTCGTCGCAGAAGCTGCGCAGCCAGTCGCGGCGGGTATCGTCGAGCACCCAGACGGTCTTGTTGGCGTAGTCGAGCGCGAGCGCGGCGAGGATCGAGCGCTCGACGATCTCCATCGGCTCGTCATAGGTGCAGATGAAGATGTCGACGGCGGGCTGCTCGCCGCGCGCCAGCGCGCGCTGCGCGGCGTCGGCCTGTGCCGAGCGGTCGACGCTGCGGGTGAGGATCAGGATCGACATCAGCGTATAGGAGATCGCGACGATCTCGAGCGTGATGAACAGCCGCGGCCACAGCGCCTGCAGGGTCAGATCGAACGTCGGCAGCGTGTCGTGCCAGCGCCACAGCGTGTAGATCATGAGGAACGACGCCGCGGTGACACCGAACAGAACGCGATCGCGCAGCCGCGCGGGATCGAGCAGCCGGGCCATGACCATGAGCCCGAGCAGGACGCCGAGATCGGTGGACAGCACCGACGCGGCATTGCTGGCAGTGGGAAACATCAGGGCACCCTCGCGCCGGTGAACGGATTCCAGCCGGTCTCGGCGAGCACGGCCCAGGCGGTGGCGCCGAGATGCGGACGCTTGTAGTAGAAGAAGTCAGGAATCGTGCTGGCCCCGCTCGGATCGATCGACAGGCCCGTGCTGACGCGGGCGCTGCGCGTCGCGTTGAGAAGTCCCGAGGCGGTTCGATCGTTGCGCAGGCCAGCCAGCAGCCGCTCGCTGGCGGCGGCGTCGCCGACCATGCGATAGGCCAGCGCGGCCTGCGCCGTGCCTTCGACCCAGACGCCGTCGCGGTCGCCGTTGAAGTCGAAGCCGTCATCGACGGCGAGATGGGCTTGCGCGAAGCCGAGCGCCTTGCGCCAGTCGGGCGTGTCCGGCACCGCCATCCACGGCCAGAGCTGCACGTCCAGCGCGAGCAGATCGGCGTCGGCGGGGCTGCCATCGGGCTTTGTGCCGAGCAGGAAATGATCACCGCGGAAGCTGCGATCGAGCAGCCGGCGCGCCGTCTGCGCCGCGTCGCGGTAGCGCGGCGCGGAGGTGAGCCGAAAGAGCCAGGACGCCACGGCGTAGACGTCGGTATTGTGCTCGGTCGACATCCAGGTCAGGCGCACCTGCTGCGGATCGTAGCCGTGAAAGCCGCCGCTGAATCCCTCGGATCCGTTGCTCGCATGGGCGATGATCCAGTCCATCAGCCGCTTGGCGCCGGACAGATAGTCGGCCTCGCCGGTCGCCTGATGCAGCGTCAGCAGCGCGAGCGCCGCCCAGGCAACGTTGCCGGTCGCGGTGCCGTCCTGTGCCGGATCCTCGCCCCAGATGTTCTTCTGATCATCCCACCAGCCCGGCAGCAGCGCAGCACCCCGCCCGAGGGGACCGGCGCGATAGGCGTTGCGCAGCCGGCCGTCGTCGAAGGTGCGGTCGTAGGTCGCCGCCTGCATCAGGGCGTTGCCGATCGTCCGCGCCTGATCGACCTGGCCGCAGGCGACCAGCGCGATCGCCACCAGGGCGTTGTCATAGGTGAACGCCGTGGTCGAGAGACCGAGCGGCAGCGCCTCCTCACCGGCACCCGGCTCGTAGCTGCGGATGAACGCCGCATCCCTGCCCCGGAGCCCCGGTCCGACCGCCTGCACCAGGCCGGGACAGAACGACGTCTCGGCGCGCGCCGCCGACGCGCCGAGCAGCGCCATGGACAGCATGATCATGGCCATCAGCCTCATTGCGCCGACACCGCGCGCGTCGCCGGCAGCCAGTGCTGGCCGTCCTCGGACATCTGCGCGGCGGCCGGCTGCGATCGCAAGGCCCTGTCGAGCTTGGTCACGCCGGCGCGACGCGTCGCTTCGTCGGGCGTGGGCGCATCGAGATCGGCCAGCGAGGCGACGAGATGGCCGAGCCGGCGCCAGGTCACCGACATCGACGGCACGATGCCGTTGTCACGGGTCACCGTGACCCACTGCCCCACCGTGCAGGCCGGCGTCGCGGCGGAAGCCGGCTGCGCGGCAGGTTTGTCGGCCGCAGCGTCCGGCGTGATCATGACATAGAGCTCGCGCCGCTCGGTCTGCGGAAACGGCACGGCAAAACGCTCGTCGACCTTGTCGCTGGTCTTCGGCAGCACGGCGCTGACCACGCCGCTGCGAAAGCCGCCGCCCTCGATGCGTACCTTGGTGCCCGGTTTCATCGCTTCACCCTGCCGATAGGAGAAGATCGCCACCACGAAACGCTTGTCGCAATCGACCACCGAGGCGATCGTATCGCCGGCGCTGACATGGCGTCCGGTGTCGGCGCCGACCGCGAGCACCTTGCCCGGACCCGGCGAGAGCACATCGGCAGCGGCGAGTCGCGCCAGCCGCGCGCGCTCCGACTTGATCAGGCCTTCGAGATCGTCGAGCACGGCCGATTGCTGCTTCTCCTCGATCTCCATCCTGCGGGCGTCGAGATCGATATCGCGGCGCTTCTGGCCGAGCATGTTCAGCGCGACCAGATCCTCGCCGACATAGATGCCGGCGTTCAGCGCCTTCAGCTGCGCCAGCTTCTGGTTCAGCTTGGCGGTCTGCGCGTCGGTGTCGTGCAGCGCCGCCGCATATTGCTGCTCGGTCGGCTTCAGCATCTCGACGCTGGCGGCGTCGCGCGCCACCATGCGGTTCTGCCGGTCGACGATCGCCTTCTTCTCGCTGCTCTGCGCGTTCGACTGCGCGACGCGGGCGCGCAGCTCCTCGATCTGCGATTGCAGCTGCGTCTTCAGCTGATCGGCTTGGCTCGCGATCTCCTGGTCGAGCGACGTGACATAGGCGACGTCGGATTGATGTTTCGCGCGGGTTGCGTCGAGCTTCTGGCGCGCGTCGCCCGCCTTTTCCTCCAGGGAGATCAGCGTGGTGCGGTCGAGGCGTGAATTGGTGATCTCGGCGAGGCGGTCACCGGAACGTACCTCGCCGCCCGGCTTCGCCGAGAGCGCATCGACCTGCCCCGCGATCGGCGAGGTCAGCAGCATCACGGGCGCATTCACCACGGCGCGATCCGACTGGTCGGCCACGATCGGCGGCACCACGGCGGTCAGCATCAGCACGGCCATTATGCCGGCGACGCCGATCGCGGAAACACGCAGGATCACAGGATGGCGCGCACGCGCCGCTGTTTTCGGAGCGGCCGGACGTGGTGCGGGGGATGGCTTGAAACCGTCATCGAAGCGATCGGTCATCGGGTCTCTTTCGGTTTGGGGTGACACGCCCCGAAAGACGCTTCCTCTGATGATCCGGAGTTCCAGGCCCCGGTCTCGATGGTTGAAGCGCAAACCAGATCACGCGGACATCGTTTCAAACCGAGTCCGATCTTCGCCCCTTCAGCCGGTCACGTTATGTTGCAGTGCAGCGACGCGGTTTCCGCGCCCAGCGCCACACTCAATCCTCATTCGCCTTGAAACGCCCGAGTCCCTTCAAGATGAACGGCGCGATCAGCGCAATCAGCGCGACAACCAACAATGTCGCAGAGATCGGAGATTGCAGCAAGGTCATGGGATCGCCGAGGCTGATCGCCAGCGCGCGGCGCAACTGGCTCTCGGCGATCGGCCCGAGGATCAGGCCGACGACGACAGGGGCGATCGGGAAGTCGAAGCGGCGCATCAGGAAGCCGAGCACGCCGAAGCCGGCGAGCATCGACAGTTCGACCACGGATGGCTTCGCAGCAATCGTGCCCATGGTGGCGAACACGAGGATGCCGGCATAGAGCCAGGGCGTCGGGATCTTCAACAGCCGCACCCACAGGCCGACCAGCGGCAGGTTCAACACCAGGAGCATCGTGTTGGCGATGAAGAGGCTGGCGATCAGGCCCCAGACGAGATCCGGACGTTCGGCGAACAGCAGCGGACCCGGGTTGAGTCCATACTGCTGGAAGCCGGCGAGCATCATCGCCGCGGTCGCGGAGGTCGGCAGACCGAGCGTCAGCAGCGGCACCAAGGTGCCGGCGGCCGAGGCGTTGTTCGCAGCCTCCGGCCCGGCGACGCCCTCGATCGCGCCCTTGCCGAACTCGTCGGGATATTTGGTCAGGCGCCGCTCGGTCGAATAGGACAGGAAGGTCGGAATCTCGGCGCCGCCGGCCGGCAGCGCGCCGATCGGGAAGCCGAATAGCGTGCCGCGCAGCCACGGCTTCCACGACCGCTTCCAGTCCTCGCGCGTCATCCACAGCGAGCCTTTGACGGCCTCGATCTTCTCTTCGGAGTGATGCCGGCGCGAGGCGACGTAGAGCGCCTCGCCGACCGCGAACAGGCCGACCGCGAGCGTCGTCACCTCGACGCCGTCGAGCAGTTCCGGCACGCCGAAGGCGAGCCGCGCCTGGCCGGTGAGCTTGTCGATGCCGACAAGGCCGAGCACCAGCCCGATGAACAGGCTTGTCAGGCCGCGGATCGGCGAGTCGCCGAACGTAGCCGACACCGTGATGAAGGCGACGCACATCAGCGCGAAATAGTCCTCCGGGCCGAAGCGCACGGCGATGTCGACGAGGTAAGGCGACAGGAACGCGAGTCCGATCGTGGCGATCGTGCCCGCCACGAACGAGCCGATGGCCGAGGTGGCCAACGCCGGACCGCCGCGGCCGGCCTTGGCCATCTTGTTGCCCTCGAGCGCGGTGGCCATCGAGGCGCTCTCGCCGGGCGTGTTGATCAGGATCGCGGTGGTCGAGCCGCCATACATGCCGCCGTAATAGATGCCGGCGAACATGATCAGCGAGCCGCCGGGATCGAGCTTGTAGGTGACCGGCAAGAGCAGCGCGACGGTCAGCGCCGGTCCGATGCCCGGCAGCACGCCGACGGCGGTGCCGAGGAAGACGCCGATCAGCGCGTAAAGCAGGTTCATGGGCTGGGCGGCGATCGCCATCCCATGCGCGAGCGCGGCGAAGGTGTCCATCAGAGCAGTCTTTCGAGCGGACCGGCGGGGAGGCTCAGGGTGAGGAGACGGTCGAACGCGACGTAGATCAGCGTCGTCAGCACCACGCCGATGATCAGGTCGGTTACGAAGGCGCGGCGGCCGAACGCGGCCGAGGTCGTGACGAACAGGGTCGTCGTCGCCGGGATAAAGCCGCCGCCGAAGCCGATGATGGCGATGAGCAGCGCGAGGCCGACGAGGATCAGCAGCACCGCAACCGGATCCGCGCTCTCGCGCGGCGGAAGGTTGCCCCTGACCGCATCGATCAGGTTGGCGAGCGCGAGAATGCCGAGGCCGATGGCGATCACCACCGGCGTGACCTGCGGACCCATGCCATACATCGTCGTGGCCGGGATCTGGTTGGCGTCGTAGACCAGCACCAGTGCGACAGCGGCCAGCAGCGCCGCGATGACGATGCCGGCCTTGTCGATGCCGCGCGCGGGAGCCTCCCTTGCGGCGCTCTCGGTCATGACTTGACGAGGCCGACCGACTTCAGCACGTCGGTGACGCGGACGTTCTCCTTCTTCAGGAACTCGGCGAAGGCATCGCCCGGCAGATAGGCGTCATCCCAGCCCTTCTGCTTGAGGATGTCCTTCCAGGCATCCGACTTGACCATCTTCTCGACGGCCTCGCTGAGCGTCTTCTTCTGCTCCGGCGTGATGCCGGGAGGCGCAACGACCGACCGCCAGTTGGCGAGCACGAGGTCGATACCCTGCTCCTTGAAGGTCGGGATGTCGACGCCCGGAATCCGGCTCTCCGAGGAGATGCCGATCGCGCGCAGCTTGCCGCTCTTGATCTGCCCGTCATATTCCGAGAGGCCCGAGATGCCGGCGGTGACCTTGCCGCCCAGGATCGCCGCGAGCGACTCGCCGCCGCCAGAGAACGGGATGTAGTTGACCTTCTTCGCATCGGCGCCGACGGAGCCGGCGAACAGCGCCGCCATCACGTGATCGACGCCGCCGGCCGAGCCGCCGGCAAAGGTCACCTTGGCGATATCGGCCTTCAGCGACGCCGCCAGGTCCTGCGCGGTCTTGATCGGCGAATTCGCGGGCACGACGATGACCTGGATCTCCTCGGTCAGCCGCGCGATCGGCGTCACCTGCTCTAAAGTCACCGGCGACTTGTTCATGGCGAGTGCGCCGACCATGACGAAGCCATTGACCATCAGCTGGTTGCCGTCGCCCTTGGCGCCATTGACGAACTGCGCGATGCCGACCGTCCCGCCCGCACCGGCCACGTTGGTCACCTGGACGCTGCGCGCCACGCCGGAGGCCACGAAGGCCTGCTGCATGGCGCGGGCGGTCTGATCCCAGCCGCCGCCGGGCGCGGCGGGCGCCATCACCTTCAGCTCCATCTGCTGAGCAAGACCCGGAGAAGCGGTCAGCGCCATCAGCGCGACGACCGCACCGAACAGGCGCGCACAAAACGACTTCAAAGCAACCCTCCACGGCCGCCCAGGCGGCTCTCGTTTCTTCTTGCGCTTGAAAACAAGCGAGCGGTCGCCGCGAACGGCCGGAGCGGTTCCAGATTCCCAAGGCGCGACAAAAGCCTACAGCTGCAGAGGGGCCGTTCAAGGCGTCGCGCTGCGACAGGTTAGCGCACCTGTTCGTGCGCGTTGCGTCGGGTGCCTGTTGGTGCGGAGCGGCCTAGCCGCAGGTCCAGACCATGCCGACCGGCGTGCGGGTCCAGCACGGACCGAAGCTGCCGCCGTTGTAATGGCCACGATAGAAGCCGGGCTGGCCGAAATAGTGCCACTCGCCGTTATAGAGCATGTATTTCGGCGTACCGTCGATATACCAGTTGCGGCGGTTGCCACGCGGCCCGTTGCGCATCGCTTCCTTGTCCGCGTACAGGGGCAGACTGTTGTTGGGCGGCTGCTTATAGCCCGGCAGGAAGCCATAGCCCTGCCAGCGTTGCGCCTTGCGCTTATGCGCCGGTGCAGCGATCGCGATCGCCGGCAGCAGCAGCAGGAGCGTCACGATGGAAACGATGAAACGTCGCGGCATGGCGGCCCGCCAACTGTGGAAGTCTCGGATCTTGAGCTTGATTGTGCGGCACGGCAATGGCCGTTCCGTCACGACATGTTTCAGCGATGATGCCGGTGTGCGCGACGTGGCGGCGGTGCCGGCGGCGCATAGAACGGATTGAGGTCGCACATCGCCGCCCGGCCCGACGCCGTCGCGCGGCATTGCGGCAGCGACGTATAGCTGCAGTCGATCCACTCGCCGCCGCCGAACCGGCCGCCTTCATAGACCTTCATGCACACGGGATAGCGCGGATCATAGGCCTGGGCGCGAGCCGACCCCGAAGCCGCGATCCCGACCACCAAACCCAGCGCGAGGGCGCTCCAGCTCAGAACACGCATGCAGGACCTCCGGAATTGACGTCTCGCCGGCCTTGAACCGATTCCCGAGACCTTGATGTTCCAGCTCTGTATCGCCCGGACGCGGCCGCCGCAATGACGCCATTACAACAGGTCGGTCTGCTCTCCGCCGCGAAAGCCCATCGCCAGCACATAGCGTTCCGACGAATCCTGCCGGCTGGCGGCCGGCTTGACGTGGCGGACGCTGGCGTAGTCGCGCTTGAGCTGCGCCAGCAGCTCGGCATCGGCGCCGCTCTGGAACGTCTTGGCGAGGAAGCTGCCGCCGGGCTTGAGCACCTCGCCGGCGAAATGCGCGGCGAGCTCGACAAGGCCGACGATGCGGAGCTGGTCGGTCTTGCGATGTCCGGTGGTGTTCGCGGCCATGTCCGACATCACCACATCAGCGCGGCCGCCCATCATGGCGCGGAGTTTTTCGGGCGCCTCATGGGCGTGGAAGTCGAGCTGGGCAAAGGTGACGCCGGGGATCTCGCCCATCTCCAGCAGGTCGATCGCCACCACCTTGCCCTTCCCGGCCTCGGCACCGACGCGGCGCGCCGCGATCTGGCTCCAGCCGCCCGGCGCGGCGCCGAGGTCGACCACGGTCATCCCGGGCTTGAGCAGGTGAAATTTGTCGTCGATCTCGATCAGCTTGTAGGTCGCGCGCGAGCGATAGCCGTCGCGCTTGGCCTGCGCCACATAGGGATCGTTGAGCTGCCGCTCCAGCCAGAGCTTCGAGGACAGCTTGCGCTTGCCCCCGGTCTTGACCTGCACATGCATGCGGCCGGTGGTGTCTTTTGCCATCTTGGTCTCGGAGGTCATTCCGGGACCGCCCGTCAGGGCGGGACCCGGAATCCAGAAGTTACGGAGCGAGAGTCCGGGTCCGCGCCAGACGCGAACAGCTTCCCTGTTTTCGTCCAGCCTGCCCCGGAATGACGTCCTCGATCCCTTGCTACGCCGACCTCAGCGCACCGTCCTCGCGCATCATTTCGACCAGCATGCCTTCGCGCAGGCCGCGATCGGCGACGCGCAGGCGTGGCAGCGGGAAGGATTGACGAATCGCGTCGAGGATGGCGCAGCCGGCCAGCACGAGATCGGCGCGGTCGATGCTGATGCAATTGTTCTCGGCGCGCTCCTGGTAGCTCATCGCCAGCAGCTTGCCGATGGTCGACGTAATGTCCGCATCGTTGATCCAGATGCCGTCCACCCGGCGGCGATCGTAGCGGGCGAGATTGAGGTGGATGCCCGCCAGCGTCGTCACCGTGCCGGAGGTGCCGAGCAGATGCATGCCGTCGAGATCGCCGCCATGCTCGGCGGCGAACGGTCCGACATGCTCGGCCACGGCCTCGACCATGGCGGCGTAGATCTCCGGCGTCACGTCGCGGCCGCCGAAGCGCTCGGCCAGCGTGACGACCCCGAGCGGGATCGACATCCAGGCCTTGATGCGCGGCTCTGCACTGCGGTCAGAGGGATCGCGCTCGATCCTGACCAGCTCGCTGGAACCGCCGCCGATGTCGAACAGGATCGCCCCCCGCCCGCCCGAGTCGAGCAGCGGGGCGCAACCCTTGACGGCCAGCGCCGCCTCGGTCTCGCGGTCGATCACCTCGAGCTGGATGCCCGTCTCGGCCGCCACCCGGGTTCGGAACCCCTCGGCATTGGCCGCGGCGCGGCAGGCCTCCGTCGCGATCAGGCGCAGCCGCCGCGCCTTCTTGGACTGGATCTTGTCCCGGCAGATGGAGAGCGCCGCGATGGCCCGGTCCATCGCCGCATCGCTGATGCAGCCGGTGGTCGAGATGCCCTCGCCCAGCCGGACAATACGCGAAAAGGAATCGACCACGCGAAAACTGTCGCCCGAAGGACAGGCGATCAGGAGCCGGCAATTGTTGGTCCCGAGGTCCAGGGCCGCATACACGCTGCTGCCATTGCTGGCGCAGGCCGGTCTCGCGACGTCCAGACCCGGATGCAAGCCGGGCTCTGGGTTCCCGCGCGGCGTGGGATCCTCCCGCAGCCGCGTGTCATTGATCATTCAAATGTCTTTCCGCTGGCCGAACCGGCCCAGATGGAAGTTATCTTTCCCGAGACTTTATCAGTGGATAGCGCCGGCGCAACAGCCCCTCCGTCAGGCGTGATGCACCATTCCTAATCAACCGTTGTCCGGCCGCGGGGCCTGCACTATCTGGGAACAGCCCGCATTTGCGCTCCATCCAGCTCCGCAGGTCTCCCTCCCATGCAAGATCACACCGCACCGGCCTCCCTCGAAAACGCGATTGCGCTGCAGAAATTCGGTGTCGGGCAGCCGGTCCGGCGCAAGGAGGACGACACGCTGGTGCGCGGACACGGCAAATATACCGACGATTTCAACCTGCCCGGACAGGCGCATGCCTGGATCGTCCGCTCCAGCCACGCCCATGGGATCATCAAGGGGATCGACACCGCGGCTGCGAAGGCCATGCCCGGCGTGCTTGGCGTGTGGACCGGCGTGGACCTCGCCAGCGCCAATTATGGCCCGTTCACCTGCGGCCTGCCGATGAAGAGCCGGGACGGCTCGCCACTGCTGCAGACGAACCGGCCAGCGCTCGTCACCGACAAGGTGCGTTTCGTCGGCGATCCCATCGCCTTCGTGGTAGCGGAGACCGCGGCGCAGGCCCGTGACGCCGCCGAGGCGGTCGAGGTCAACATCGAGCCCCTGCCCGCGGTCACCAATGCCGAAGAGGCGACCAGGCCGGGGGCGCCGCAGCTCTACGACCACATCCCGAACAACGTCGCGCTCGATTACCATTATGGCGACACCGCCAAGATCGAGGAGGCGTTCGCCAAGGCGGCGCACGTCACCAAGCTCGACATCGTCAACACCCGCGTCGCTGTGGTGTCGATGGAGCCGCGCGTCGCGCTCGCCGCGTTCGACGGCAAGACCGAGCGCTTCACCTTGCAGGTGCCGACCCAGGGCGTGTCCGGCAACAAGGTGACCCTGGCCAAGATCCTCAACGTCGCGCCGGAGAAGGTCCGGATCGTGACGACCAATGTCGGCGGCTCGTTCGGGATGAAGAACGTCTCCTATCCCGAATATATCTGCATCCTGCACGCCGCCAAGGCGCTGGGGCGTCCGGTAAAGTGGCGCGACGAGCGGACCACCGCCTTCCTGTCCGACAGCCAGGGCCGCGACCAGATCATCCATGGCGAGCTCGCGCTCGATGCCGACGGCAAGTTCCTCGCCGTGAGACTCTCCGGCTACGGCAATCTCGGCGCCTACATCATGGGCGTGGCGCCGCTGCCGCTGTCGCTCAACACCGGCAAGAACCTCGCCAGCGTCTACAAGACCCCGCTGCTCGGCGTCGACATCAAGACCGTGCTGACCAACGTGACGCTGATGGGCGCCTATCGTGGCGCCGGCCGGCCCGAGGCCAACTATTTCATGGAGCGGCTGATCGACACCGCCGCGCGCGAAATGGGCATCGACCGTCTCACCATTCGCAAGCGCAACTTCATCAAGCCGAGCCAGATGCCGTTCCCGGCCGCCTCCGGCGTCACCTATGATTCCGGCGATTTTGCCGCGGTGTTCGAGAAGGCGCTGGAGGTTTCGGACTACGCCGGCTTCGCCAAGCGCAAGCGCGAGAGCCGCAAGGCCGGCAAGCTGCGCGGCATCGCCGTCGGCTCCTATCTGGAGGTGACCGCGCCGCCGAACGGCGAGCTCGGCAAGATCACCTTCGACGCCGATGGTGGCGTCACGCTGACCACGGGCACGCTCGACTACGGACAGGGCCATGCCACCCCGTTCGCGCAGGTGCTGTCGGCGCAGCTCGGCGTGCCGTTCGAGAAGATCCGCCTGGAGCAGAGCGACTCCGATCTGGTCCGCTACGGCAACGGCACCGGCGGCTCGCGCTCGATCACCGCGACGGGACAGGCGATCGTCGAATCCTCGCAGCTCGTGATCGCCAAGGGTAAGCAGGCCGCCGCGCATCTATTAGAGGCGTCCGAAGCGGACATCGAGTTTTCCGGCGGCCAGTTCACCATCGCCGGCACCGATCGCAGCATCGACATCATGGAGCTGGCGCGGCGGATGCGCGAGGGCAAGATGCCCGAGGGCGTGCCGGCCTCGCTGGACGTCGACCACAATTCGACGGCGACGGAATCGACCTTCCCGAACGGCTGCCATGTCTGCGAGGTCGAGATCGAGCCGGACACCGGCGTGGCGCAGATCGTCGCCTATACCGCGATCAACGACTTCGGCACGGTGATTAATCCGATGATCGTCGCCGGCCAGCTGCATGGCGGTGTCGCCCAGGGCATCGGCCAGGCGATGATGGAGCACCTGCGCTACGACGAGAGCGGCCAGCCGATCACAGGCTCGCTGATGGACTACGCCCTGCCGCGCGCCTCCGACGTGCCGATGATGACGGTCGACAACCATCCGGTGCCGGCCAAGAGCAACCCGCTGGGCACCAAGGGCTGCGGCGAGGCCGGCTGTGCCGGGTCGATGGCGAGCGTGATCAACGCGGTGATCGATGCGCTATCGGACTACGGCGTGAAGCATCTGGACATGCCGCTGACGGCCGAGAAGATCTGGCGCGCGATCCAGGACGGCAAGGCGAAGACGGCGGCGTGAGCGGCGGCGCCTTTGTGAGGCGTTGAGTTGGGGCACGCTTTCTCCTCCGTCATGGCCGGGCTTAACCCTGCCATCCACGAGCCAGGGTAACGGACGACATGGATGCCCGGGTCAAGCCCGGGCATGACGACCGATTGTTAGGAAACAGCGTGCGCTTCAGGCCGTCCGTATTGGACCAGCCGTCACCGCGACCTCCGCCGTCATCGTCCGCGAAGGGGACGATCCAGTGCGCCGAGACGGGCGTGATTGCACCGCGAGGCCGCGGCGTACTGGGTGCCCGCCTGCGCGGGCATGACGGATCCATGCCGGAAGGCCGTGCAGGACCAAGCCAGACGACGACGGTGGTTGCTGAAAAACGGC
>NZ_CAFJ01000422.1 GCF_000239795.1 Bradyrhizobium sp. STM 3809
CTGGGCGCGGTCACCTGGATGGGCACGCATCTGCTCGATCCCTACCGCACGTTGGGCCGAATCGCCGCCGACCGGCCGGTGACGCCGCAGGACAAGCCGCTCGAAGTGGACGTCGTCGCGCTCGATTGGAAGTGGCTGTTCATCTATCCCGAATACGGCATCGCCAGCCTCAACGAGCTCGCGGCTCCCGTGAACCGGCCGCTCGACTTCCGGATCACCTCGTCGTCAGTGATGAATTCGTTCTACATCCCGGCACTCGCCGGACAGATCTATGCGATGCCGGGCATGCAGAGCCGGTTGCACGCGGTCATCAACAAGCCCGGTGTCTATCGCGGTTTCTCGGCAAACTACAGCGGCACCGGCTTCTCCGGCATGCGCTTCGCCTTCCATGGTCTCTCGGATGCGGAGTTCGCGGGCTGGATCGAGAAGGCGAAGGCGAGTGGCAATCAGCTGGGCAAGGCCGAATACCTGTCCTTGGAGCGTCCGAGCGCGAACGAACCGGTCAGCTATTACGGCTCGGTCGACGGCGATCTGTTCCGCGCCATCCTCAACATGTGCGTCGAGACCGGCAAGATGTGCATGAGCGAGATGATGGCGATCGACGCCAAGGGGGGCATGGGCATGGCCGGCGTGCGCAACACGCTGCCGCTCGCCTACGACAAGTTCGCCGGACGCGGCGCGGTGTTCGGCGCCGAGCCGAGCTTCGTCGCCGGCGGCGTCTGCCTGCCGGGTGACCAGGTCACGCGCATGGCCGAGGACACCTCGCCGACCGTGCTCGCGCCGTTCGACTGGACGCCGCTGCAGGGACGCGGGCTGGAGCGGCCCGGCCTGATGCGGCCGTCCAAGGCTTCCTTCATCACGAGGCCCTCCTCGAAGTCGGATTCGTGAGGATCACACCATGTTCGATACAGCCAATCTCACAAAAATCATCTTCGGCCGGCTGACCCTGGAGTCGCTGCCGTTGCACGAGCCGATCATCGTCGGCACCTTCGCGATGGTCGCGCTCGGCGGCCTCGCGCTGCTCGGCGCGATCACCTACTTCCGGCTCTGGGGTTATCTCTGGAAGGAATGGTTCACCACCGTCGACCACAAGCGCATCGGCATCATGTATATGGTGCTCGGCATCGTCATGCTGCTGCGCGGCTTTGCCGACGCCCTGATGATGCGCCTGCAGCAGGCGATCGCCTTCAACGGCTCCGAGGGCTACCTCAACTCGCACCACTATGATCAGGTGTTCACGGCCCACGGCGTGATCATGATCTTCTTCGTCGCGATGCCGCTGGTTACCGGCCTGATGAACTATGTCGTGCCGCTGCAGATCGGCGCCCGCGACGTGTCGTTTCCGTTCCTGAACAATTTCAGCTTCTGGATGACCACGGCCGGCGCCGTGCTGGTGATGTGCTCGCTGTTCGTGGGCGAGTTCGCGCGTACTGGCTGGCTGGCCTATCCGCCGCTGTCGAACCTGTCCTACAGTCCGGATGTGGGCGTCGATTATTACATCTGGGCGCTCCAGGTCGCCGGCGTCGGCACGCTGTTGTCCGGCGTCAATTTGATCTGCACCATTGTCAAGATGCG
>NZ_CAFJ01000421.1 GCF_000239795.1 Bradyrhizobium sp. STM 3809
CGCCGGCCCGCCGCAGGCTCCCGCCCAGCGTGGCCGCGGACCGGCCCAGCAGCCGGGCAATCCGCTGGAGTCGCTGTCGCTCGACATCGCCCGGCTGATGGACCGCACGCTCGCTGCCGAGATGTGGGACCGCTACCAGCGCGGCGAGACCAAGGCGTTCACCAAGCGCCTCTACACGCCCGCCGGCCAGAAGGCGTTCGACGAGGTGGCCCGCAAGTACCGCGCCGACCGCACCTTCAAGCAGACGGTCGACCGCTACATCACCGAGTTCGAGCGTCTGCTCGACGAGGTCGCCCGCGACGACCGCAACCCGCAGGCGCTGCGCGCGCAGCTGACCTCGGAGACCGGCCTCGTCTACACCCTCCTCGCCCACGCCGCCGGCCGGCTGGCGTGATCGGAGAGAAGGCGAATAGCGAGTAGCCAACGATCAGCGATGGACAAACGAACGGAGGCCTCGAGGCCTCCGTTTCGCGTTTTGGGCTTACGAATGAAGGTTTCTTGTTTCGCGCAATCGGCCGATCCTCCTCCAGGCAGAGCGATCGCATACGGAAACGCGGAGTTGTCCGGCGAACGATCCTGCCGATGAATGACCCCGTCATGCCCGGGCTTGTCCCGGGCATCCACG
>NZ_CAFJ01000420.1 GCF_000239795.1 Bradyrhizobium sp. STM 3809
AGCGGTGCTGAACAAGGCCAATGAAGCGATTATGCGCCGCTTCGAGGGCTATTCCGATCGTCACTATAATTACTACACGAATGAGAAGCCCGCCGGGGAGACGGTCTAATTTCTTTATGATCCCGATGCGCGCGGCTTCAACCCGGGTTCTTTTCAACGCGATCCTCTTGCTGGTGGCCGTGTCCGGGTTGGTCTGGGGAGGCCTTTCTGCCAAGGACGCAGCCATTTCGGACGACTTTATCTCCACCGAAGCACGCCTGCTCCGATTTGAGACCTTCACCGCCGACGCGGCGACACGTGCTCTTCAACTGGCCCAGACGAATCGGGTCAGCCCTTGTGATACTCATGCGCAGCGCACACTACTGCTTCTCGAGATACCTCTGCTTGACGCCGCATTGCGTGCGGGATCTGGGAAGGAGTTCGATGAGCGTATCGCATCGATGGAAGCCCGCGCCCGGCTTACATTGAGTTGCGCGCCGCGCGACTCTTTCGCTTGGTTGGTCGCATTCGGACTCGCTCTAGGTCACGGCCATTTGGACGCCGGCGCATTCGCCCTTTTGGCGCAGTCTTACGCAACCGGTCCGAATGAGGCCTGGATTGCGGTGCGGCGGACGATCATCGCCTCGCCCGTGTTGATGCAAGCTCCCGGAGACGTGAGGGAAGAGATCTTGGACGAATTCGGAAGGCTGGTCAGCCGAGGCTTTGTCGACGTCTCCGCTAAGGCCTATCTGAGCGCCCCGAGCGCGGCGCAGGACTTGCTGAAGGCTCGCGTCGAGCAGCTGGATCCCCGGGCGCAATCAGCGTTCGCCAAGACGGTCGAGGTGCTTCGTCGTTATCGCGGTTGAAGCCTTTAAGTCGTGGCGCCGGCCTCTTTCAACGGCGACGCAAGCCCTTGGTGCTTTATTTGTGGTGTGCCTGTGCCTCCCGCGCAGATCAACGAGCTCGGGGGATTTCCGGCCTTCGTTCGCAACCGAGCAGCATGAACCCGAAGGCTTCCTCGAATCCGCGCACCGGGAAGCGATCTTCAGTCGACTGAACATGGTCGCTCCCCCCCCCCGCCAAAGTGCCTCGGTTCAGGGCAAAACTGCAAAACCTGCTTCAGAAAGTTCGCTCCGGCTGCCTTGAAACAACAATTGCGCGATCTCGATGTCGATCAAAGATGCTGCGAACGCGAGTAACTCGCAGTTGGCCTGAGCCGATGCGGGAGGTCCCGTGACCGGATTGGAAACGACGTTGCCCTGACCGGCTCCTTTTCTCCAAATTCAGCTCGGCGGCCAGAGCCAGCCCCTCTGCTCCCCTGCTTGGGTCGAGGGGCATCCGGGATTCTACGGGGCGTCGATCCTGACTTTCGATGCTTTGCCGCCCACAAACTCACATAGTTAATTTTAACCTATTCTGCCGTTGAACGACCAACGATAGTGGTATCGGCAGGCAGCCGAAAATGAGAAGCCAGGGAGCTACTGATCGTGTGTTGCCTATACAGCACTCCGGAGGCGATTTCTCACACTCCATACGCGATTTCGTGGCGGGCGCACGCCGAGTCGACGAGGGCAGATCAGCTTACGTTAATAATTTCATTATCTTAAACATTTTAGCTTAACAGAAGGTTGCCACCGATCATGCTTCAGCGAAAATTGTGCAGCGCGGACCGATCTGATAAAAAAATCGTAAAAGGAGAGTAACGAAAGTTATTCAACACGGGCCTACGATATTTTGTTTTTCGGAGTACCCTTATGAACAGTTTATCAGATACACGCTCGGATTTGAGGTATTCTGCAGTCGTCGGTTCGCCGGCTCCAGTTGGAGTGCTGCCAAAACGCCTCGTGGATATTGTCCTTGCGCTCGGCGGGATCATTCTACTGGCCCCGTTACTTGCCATCTGCTACGCCGCCGTTATTTTGTCTTCCCCTGGCCCCGCGCTGTTTCGCCATAAGCGGGTGGGATTCAACGGCCGGATTTTCGAGTGCCTTAAATTCAGAACCATGGTGCCGGACGCTGCAGAGCGCCTGGAGGAGTTGCTTGCGAGCGATCCTTCCGCTGCCGCCGAATGGGCGGCGACCCGTAAGCTGAAGAATGATCCCCGTGTGACGGCGATCGGCGCAATCCTTCGTAAATCGAGCCTTGATGAGTTGCCGCAATTGTACAACGTGCTCAAGGGCGAAATGAGCATCGTGGGACCACGGCCCGTGACTGAGGAAGAGCTGGACCGTTACGCCACGTCTGTGGGTGCCTATCTGTCTTGCCGCCCAGGTATCACCGGGCTGTGGCAGGTGAGCGGCCGCAGCACCACAAGCTACGAAAAGCGCGTCGCCTGCGATGCCTATTACGCGCACAATTGGTCAATGGTCCTGGACGCCAAGATCATCGTGGTAACGCTCCCGGCTCTGCTGTCAACGGATGGGGCTTGCTGAGGCGTGCTACGCGCCCAGCAATGCCGAAGCGCTTTGGCGACGCAGATAGTCTCAGAAGGCCTCCAGCTTGACTTGGCGGCAGCCAGGTCGCTAGGGCGGGTTCCTCGGGATCCTGCATTTTTCAGCGCGCGATTGCACCAGCGCTTTACCTTAATTATTTGAAAACATTGCTTATTTCGGGCTGTGCGCGTATCTCTCTGCGAGCCGCGAAGATGAGCCGATGCGCAATTTCCATTCCGCAGATCAAACCAGAGGGCCGCGCGGTCAGAAGGGGGCATCATTGCCATTGAGGCGGAAGCTATCCATAGCCGTGCTCTTGTTGACGATTATGCTGGCTATGACGCTCTGGCTGGCATTGCTCGGCTGGGGCACGATGGAGGTCGTGGTGTCTGCGGTTTCCGCGGTTGGAAAGATCTGGGCGGCGGCGTTCTAATCACGCGTCCCTTGCGCGCGCTCTAGCTTTCTCGCTTGCCCATGCTCTTTTCGGACTCGTGCCGGCCGGGTCTCAACTTAAGACTGGCCACATTGTTCATGAGTTCAAAACGCGCACGGGTCCCTCTGCCGCAGCAATCTTTTGCCCGTGGATTTCTTGAGCTTGCTCGCGGCACGACCAATTCAGCCCAGCGTGCATTGCGGGACGTCGCCGCCGGCGATAACTGATCGGCCCGAGATTTGCTTATCTTAAGCAGTTGCTTATCCTGGACATTTGCCGGCCCCGTCATAGGCAAAAATTTACACCCTTGCGGGACAATGAACACGGTTGGCGTACGCGTTGGCGGTCGCATGTTGCTCATTGAGGTATCGCGCATGGCGCAGATCTACAGGATTCTCATCGCGACGCTTTTCGGATCGATCGTGCTGGGTGGAGATGCTGTGGCGCGTAATCGGATCTCGCATGACCCGATCCAGCAATCTTCGATCTCCGAGGGCGGACCGACCCTCGCACCGTTTCAACATGTCAGATTCTGCATCCGCTACCCTGCGGAATGTAAGCTGGAGGCGGACGGGAAGAGCCGCGTCGATCTCGATTCGTCGACACTCGAGCTTCTGGCGCGGGTGAACCGCGATGTAAACGTTGCAATCGCACCGTCCAACAAGAGCTACGACACCAATCTCTCCGAAGGCTGGAGGATTGCACCCGGTTCGGGCGACTGTAACGACTATGCCGTTACCAAGCGCCACGAGCTCGTCCAGAGCGGCGTTCCTGCCAGGGCGCTGCGCCTCGCCGTCGTCAGGACCTCGTCCGGGGTCGGACATCTCGTTCTTATCGTCGCGACCACGAAGGGCGACTTGGTCCTTGATAATCTCACCGAGACGATCAGGAATTGGGAGAGCACCAACTACGCCTGGGTCAAGATTCAATCGACGCGCGACGCGCGGTTCTGGAGCGAGGTGAAGCCGGAGGGCACAGCAATGTTGCGAGCCCCTCAACTCCGCATCGCAGGCCGCTAGTTACCATTCGGCCGCTCTCTTGGACGGATGTGCGGGGCCGGAGAGCCGGCGTTTGGCTCAGGTTCATCGTGCTGCAATCTGCGCCCAGCTTTCATCCTCCACTGGCCCGTCGCTTTCGGGAGCGGAGCTAGACGGCATGAGCGCGGTCTGCGTGTTCCGCGGTCGCCCGGGCCAGGCCTGATCCGAGCAGGATCGAGAAGGGGATGAGATAGCCCGGTATCTGGAGCGAAAAGTCGATCAGGGAGTGCGAATAAGTCAGCGCGGCCACTCCCATTATGGCGAATGCAGAGCCTTCGATTCGGTCCTGCGTTCTTTGTGTATAGCGAAGCAGGATCACCAATGACCCAAGGGCTCCCGCGAGGACCATGATCGCGATTGGGAGCCCCATCTCAAATGCGATCTCGATCGGCGTGGAATGAGCCATTTCCCAAATGCCCCAACCGCTCAGATCCCCGCTCCGCAAAGATGGAAAAACATCTGCAAACGTG
>NZ_CAFJ01000419.1 GCF_000239795.1 Bradyrhizobium sp. STM 3809
TCGGGCTCGTCCGGATCGATGCCGAACGCCTGCGCCAGCCGGATGCCATAGGGCGACTGGATCGGCGTGAAGCGGAAGCGCTTGGTGGTGTCGCGCGCGATCACGAACCGGACCCAGCGCGAGCAGAACACGCAGACGCCGTCATAGAGGATCACGTTGTCGTCGGGCCAGCTCGTCGTCACTTTCGTCATCAGCGATTGTCCATCATCAGCAGCGCGACCAGCATCAACACGATCGCGGGTCCCGTCTTCACCAGGGCGCCGAGCGGCTCGAGCCAGAGATCGGGGGTGAGCACCGCGCATCCCAGCATGTAGCTGAGCGAGACGACAATGCCGGCAGCGAGGCCGAAAGCCGCCGTTTTGCGGAACGCGATCAACACGCCGACAGACATGTCCATCATGCTGGTGATCGCCGCGAACGGGACCGCAAAGCCCTCCGGCCAGCCGCGCGTCGTCAGGATCGCCGTGGTCGCCGGAAACGAGATGAACAGCGCGATGCTGCCGGAGGCGATCCAGAACAGCACCAGGCTCGCGATCATCAGCGCCTTGATCAGGAACAGCCGCGCGAACCATTTGTCCTGGATGGTGGCGCCGTGCGCGCCGACGGTGTCGGCGAGCGACAGCGGCGCGAGGCCGGTGGCGGCGATCCAGGGCGCGGGATCGCCGCGCACGCCGCGGCGAAGCTCGGCGATGGCGGTCGTGCGCATCGGCGGCATCCAGCCGAGCCGGCTCGCGAGATCGCCGGCCAAGGCGCCGAGATCGACCAGCGGCGCAGGCATCGCAAGCCGCGGCCAGTGCGACGTGCCGAAGCTGCGGCGGAAAGCTGCGACGACATCGCCAAGGCTGACCGGCTCCGGCTGCATCAGGTCCCAGCTGATCGCGCGCGCAGTCTCGTCGTCGATCGGCCGCGCCGCGAGCCAGGCGATGGTCGCCGCGATGTCCGCGACAGCCACCGGCTGGAACGGCGTCGCGGCGTCCTTCGCGGGTAGATTCACCGGCAGCGCCGCGAGCGCACGCACCATCGCGCTGCCGCCATAGGCCGACGGCGCGATCACGAAGCCCGGCCGCAAAATCGCAGAAGGAATCCCGGAGGCTGCGATCAGCCGCTCGGCCTCGCGCTTGGTGGTGGCGAAGGCGGTGTGATCCTCGTCGGCCGCGCCGGGGATCGAGATGTGGATCAAGCGCATGCCGCGGCCGCAGGCGGTGATGGCTGCGATCAGCCGTGCGACGAAGTCGCGATGCACGGCGGTGGTGTCGCTGCCGGGGCCGTCCTGCAGCACGCCGAGGCAATTGACGACGACGTCGATGTCATGCGCACGCAGCAGTGCCGCGAGGGCGCTTGCGTCCATCGTCATGATCGGCAGCTCGATGTCGGCAGGCGAGACCCGCTGCGAGGCCGAGAAGGCGCGTGCAACGCCGATCGCCGCAAAGCCGCGCCGGCGCAGATCGTCGGTGACGAAGCGGCCGATCAGCCCGGAGGCGCCGAGCACGAGGATGCGCGAGGTCGGAGATGCGATCATGCAGATTCCGTTAGTACGGCTTGGCGATCATCAGCCAGAGAATGGCCATGACCGAGCCGAAGCCGGGAATGCCGCACAGGAACCAGCGGCGGAACACGGTGAAATAGCGCTGCGGCAGCTTCTCGGAGCCGAGATCAGCCGCGCGCGCGAGATCGCGCAGCTCGATCTGCATGAAGATCACGGGCACCCAGAACAGCCCGGCGACGGCGTACAGCACGAGCGAGGTGAGCAGCCAGCCGTCGGTCACCGCTGTCGACGACAGCCACATCAAGGTGCCGCCGGTCACCGGCTGCAGCAGCACCGCCGACAGCGTGAACAGCATGTCCGCGATCACCACGATTCCGGCGGTCCGCGCGATGAACGCGGCCTCGCCGCTCAGATGCGCCATCAGCATGAAGAATGCGATTCCCGTCCCGGTGCCGAGAATGACGATGGCGCCGAGGACGTGCAGATATTTGACGAGGAAATACAGCGTCATCGTGGTCCTGTCAGTTCGCCGGCATCGGCCGTGCCGAACGCCGTATCCGCGGCTTGGTCAACGCGCGCGCGAGGACGTCTGACGCCGCGTCGATGCCGCTGTCCTGCTCGATCAGCGCATGTCCGTCAGTGCCCGACGACGGCAGGAGTTGGAAGTCGACATGCCCGCCGGCTGATCCGAATGCATCGGCGAGCTGCCGCGACAAAGCGGGTGGAAAGTAGCTGTCATTGGCTGCGACCAGCCAGGTGACGGGAACGGACGCCCTGCTGCCGAAGGCAGCGGCTGCAGCCCGCAGACGGTCCGCGGCGCAGACGCGACCCGGCACGTCGTCGGCGTGGCCGCCACGGCCGGGCGCGAATGCGACGATCCGCGAGATGAGCTGATCGGGCTCGTCCGCCAGGGCGAGCGCGCCCCAGCCACCGGCCGAATGGCCGATCACGACGGCGCCACCTTTCGCAACGAACGGCTGCCCGCGCATGTAGCTGAGCGCGCGCAGGATCTGCGCTGCCGTCGCCCGCCCGGCGTGTTCGTAGTCCGGATCAGCACAGTCGCCTTGATCCTCGAGATAAGGTCCGCCGGTGCGGCCATGGCCGAGCCGCTCCGGCACCAGCACCGCATAGCCGCGCGCGACCAGCCGATGGGACAGCGCCGTGTAGCTCGGCTGCGGCATCTGCGCGCGCCGCAGCGGGTTTTGCGTCGACGCATGCGCGATCAGGGCCAGCGGGAACGGCCCGTCACCGGCGGGCCGGTACAGCAGCGCATGCGCAGGAAATTCGGCCATGGTGGACGGCACCAGCCACTGCTGCTGCCGCGCCGGTTCGCCTTCCGGCGACACCGGCCCGAACGGCTGCGCCCAGGCGTTCGGCCCGGTCAGGACGAGCACGATCAACCATGAGACGCAGCGAAGCAGCACCATTCAGCGAGGCGGGAGATTTGTTGAGCTCAGGCCACACTAGCCGAGGCCACCGCGACTCAGTTGCAGTTTTTCGTTCGACCTATGAACGTGCGGTGACATGACACCAGCGACTGGCGAGATTGTTGCTGAATTGTCCCTTTTCGGTACAGGTTTCCGCCGCTGTGATGCCGAAAGTCCACAGGTTAACCGATCTTTAACGTGGCACCTTGAAGGCGGACCGCCGACTTGCTTTGATCCGGTCATGAGCACAACCCTTATCGAAGTCCGTCCGGCCAAGGCTGCAGATGCGGCTGCGGTGGCGTCAGCCCATGATGAAGCTTGGCGTTCTGCCTATCAGGGAATCATCCCTGGCGCAGAGCTGGAGAAGCTGATCAACCGCCGCGGTCCGCAATGGTGGGACAGCGCGATCCGCAAAGGCAGCCGCGTCAGCGTGCTGGTGTTCAACGACAAGGTCGCAGGCTACGCGAATTACGGCCGCAACCGCGCCCGCAGCCTGCACTTCGACGGCGAAGTCTACGAGCTTTATCTGCGACCGGAATTTCAGGGGCTGGGGTTCGGTCGCCGGCTCTTCCAGGCGGCCAAGCGCGATCTCGCGCAGAGCGGCCTGAAGAGCATGGTGGTGTGGGCGTTGTCCGACAACGATCCCGCCACCGAGTTCTACCGTGCCTTGGGTGGCCGCATGGTCGCACGGTCGTCGGAGCGCTTCGGGCCGAAGTCGCTCGACAAGGTCGCCTTCGCCTGGACCAACTGAGCCGGCTGCCGGGTCCGGCGGATCCGGGCCGGGGCACGCTCCCGGATGCGCCAAAGCTCTTGGATGCGGTAAACTGGACGCGTTAAAGATAAACGCGTCGGCGAATTGAACTGAAGGTCATGGGGTTGAGGTAGCTGTTGCGCAGCCGCGATTTTTTTGCGACTGCGAATGCGCAGCGCTCGTGTTGCGAGCGTCCAACCTTCAAACGTTCAACCGTTCACGTTCAACGGAGCATCCATGCGCATCGACGCCATCCCGATCGGGAAAGATCCGCCGCGCGAGGTCAACGTCGTCATCGAAGTGCCGGTCGGCGGCGAGCCGATCAAGTACGAGCTCGACAAGGAGGCCGGTACGCTGTTCGTCGACCGTTTCCTCTATACGGCGATGCGCTACCCCGGCAATTACGGCTTCATCCCGCACACGCTGTCGAACGACGGCGATCCCTGCGACGTGCTGGTCGCCAACACCCGCGCGATCGTGCCGGGCGCGGTCATGAGCGTGCGCCCGGTCGGCGTGCTGCTGATGGAGGACGAGGCTGGCGGCGATGAGAAGATCATCGCGGTGCCGTCGTCGAAGCTGACGCAGCGCTACGACAAGGTCCGCACCTATTCGGACCTGCCCGACATCACGCTGCAGCAGATCCAGCACTTCTACGAGCATTACAAGGATCTCGAGCCCGGCAAGTGGGTCAAGGTGCTGCGCTGGGGCAATGCCGAGGACGCCCATCAGCTGATCGCCGAGGGCATCGCCCGCGCCAAGGCGGCGAAGAAGTAGCCCGCGCCGACGCTGCAACGTCCAACGCCACGCTCACGCGGGCGATGGACTTTCGCGCCCGCTCCGAGCAGTTTCACGGCGTCGCAGACAAGATCTGCGGCGCCGTCTTGTCTTGGAGTATTCTGCGATGCGCCGCCTGATCAGCTCGCTTCGATATCTTGGTATTCTCGTCCTGGCGGCGGGCGCGGTGCTCGTCGCGACCGTGCTGTTCAACACGTTTCGCCACGGCTCGCGGCAGCTCGAGGTCGCGGCGCTGCCGAAAGCCGGCATCGATGCCGAGGCTGCGGCGCAGCGGCTCGCGGCGGCGGTTCGTTTCCGCACCATCTCGAGCTCCGACGATCCCGAGCTCAATGCCGATGCCTTCGCCGCGCTGAAGGCGCATATCGAGGCGAGCTTCCCGGCGTTCCATGCCGCCACGACACAGGAGGTCGTGGCCGGGCACAGCCTGCTGTACGCCTGGAAAGGCACCGACGCGACGGCCAGGCCGATCGCGCTGCTGGCCCATCAGGATGTGGTACCGATCGCGCCGGGCACCGAGCCCGACTGGGCCGTGCCGCCGTTTGCCGGCGTCATCAAGGACGGCTTCGTCTGGGGCCGCGGCGCCTGGGACGACAAGGGCAATCTGTATGCGATGCTCGAGGCGGCCGAGGCGCTGGTCAAGGCCGGCTTCACGCCGAAGCGGACGATCTATTTCGCCTTCGGTCACGACGAGGAGGTCGGCGGCACGAGGGGTGCCAAGGCCATCTCGGCGCTCCTCGCCGCGCGCAAGGTGCGGCTCGACTTCGTCATCGATGAGGGCCTGCTGATCTCCGAAGGGGGCATCAAGGGCCTCGACAAGCCGGCGGCGCTGGTCGGTGTCGCCGAGAAGGGGTATGCGAGCCTGGTGCTGACGGCCAAGGCCACGCCGGGCCATTCCTCGATGCCGCCGCGCGACACCGCGATCGGCATGATGAGCGCGGCGCTGGCGAAGCTCGAGGCCAACCGCCTGCCGATGCGCATCGACGGCGCGGTCGGCGAGATGTTCGACACGCTTGCGCCGGAGATGAGCGGCCTCAACCGCGCGGTCTTGTCCAATCTCTGGCTGGCGAAGCCGCTGCTGTTCGCCGAGTTCGCCAAGAGCGGTCCGACCGAAGCGATGGTGCGCACGACCACCGCACTGACCATCTTCAACGCGGGCGACAAGGACAACGTGCTGCCGGGCAACGCCTCGGCCACCGTGAATTTCCGGCTGCTGCCCGGCGACACCGAGGCAGGCATCATCGATCACGTCAGGCAGACCGTGGCCAACGACCGCATCTCGATCACGGCCCTGCGCGGCAACCGCGAGCCTCCGCCGGTCACCTCGACCGCCGGACCGTCCTATCAGCTCGTGAGCCGCACCATTCGCGAGATCTTCAACGACGCCGTGGTGGCGCCCGGACTGATGATCGCCGGTACCGATTCGAGCCACTATGCCGGAATTGCCGACAGCATCTTCCGCTTCTCGCCGCTGCGCGCGACACCGGAGGATCTCAAGCGCTTCCATGGCACCAATGAGCGGCTGTCGGTCGAAGGCTATGCCGACATGATCCGCTTCTACCGGCGTCTCATGGAAGCCGCCGCGGGCCAAGCCTAGAAAATATTGGCCTAGACGGCCGGCTTCGGCAACCCGGCGATGGCGCAGGCGGCGCGCAGCGTGTTCACCAGCAGGCAGGCCACCGTCATCTGGCCGACGCCGCCCGGCACCGGCGTGATCGCGCCGGCAACCTCGGCGGCTTCCGCATAGGCGACATCGCCGACCAGCTTCGTCTTCCCCTCGGGCGTGGGGATGCGGTTGATGCCGACATCGATCACGGTCGCACCCGGCTTGATCCAGTCCCGCTTCACCATCTCCGGACGGCCGACCGCCGCGTAGACCAGATCGGCGCGCGCGGTCAGCGCCGGCAGGTCGCGCGAGCGCGAATGCGCGATCGTCACCGTGGCGTTCTCGTTCAGCAGCAGCTGCACCAGCGGCCGCCCCACCAGGTTGGAGCGGCCGATCACGATCGCATTCAGCCCCTCGAGCGAGCCATGCACGGTCTTCGAGAGAATGATGCAGCCGAGCGGCGTGCACGGCGCCAGCGCCGGCTGGCCGCCGGCGAGCCGGCCGGCATTGTGCGGATGCAGCCCGTCGACGTCCTTGGCCGGATCGATGGCATTGATGACGACTTCGGTGTCCAACCCTTTCGGCAGCGGCAGCTGCACCAGGATGCCATGCACCGACGGGTCCTGGTTGAGCTTGCCGATCAGCGCCAGCAACTCGGCCTGCGCCACGTCCGCCGGCAGCTTGTGCTCGAACGAGGCCATGCCGGCGGCCTGGGTCTGGGTATGCTTGCTGCGGACATAGACCTCGGAGGCCGGATCGTTGCCGACCAGCACCACCGCCAGGCCGGGGGTCAGGCCGTGGTCGCGCTTGACGCGCTCGACCTCGCGCGCGACCTGCGCACGCAGGTCGGCCGCGATGAGTTTTCCGTCGATGATGCGCGCGGTCATGTCTGATCCTCTGGTGGCGTCGGTATGGCGATGCGGAGCTTTACCGGCGAACGATCCTGCTCACTTGTTACTCCGTCATGCCCGGGCCTGTCCCGGGCATCCACGTCGTTCTCAGGGCGCCGGACGACGTGGATGGCCGGGCCTTCGCCGCGCCGAAGCGGCTTCGGCCGCGCAGGCGGGACAAGCCCGGCCATGACCACGTGGAGAGAGACGAGCACATAACCGCGATCTTCAAGTGCGATAGCCCTGCCCTCAGGGAGGTTGAAGTCCGCCGTCGTCGAATCGAATGCTTGGCTACCCTGTCTCGCGTCTACTGATATTATGTCCGGGTCGGCTTATAGGCTGCGATGAGGTCGCGCAAGGCCCGATCGAGTGCCGACGCCTCGCCATCGATGGCCACCTGCTTCAGCCGCGAGGTCGCGCCGGAGGTGATTCGCACCGCCTTCTTGGTGACGCCGACCGCCTTGGCCAGGAGCTCGGTCACCGCCCGGTTCGCTTCGCCGCCGTCGGCGATGGCGCGCACCCGCACCTTCAGAACGTCGCGGCCGTCGGACAGCGTCTCGACGCCGTCGATGGCGTCGCGGCCGCCGCGCGGGGTCACGCGCAAGGCGACGGTGACGCCGCCATTCGAATTCCGCCAGGGGACCATCGCCAGGAGCCCTCGATCCGAATCAGCCGCGGACCCCATGCGACGCCAGCAGCACCGTGAATCCCGCGTTGCTCCGTCGGTAAGTCCAGGCGCTAGACGAACAGTCCCTGAAGCCCCGGGATGATCACGAACCGGATGAACTGGATGAGGATGAAGAGAACCAGAAACGAAAGGTCCAGCGCACCCGCGGGGGGCACGAAGCGCCGGATCTGGCGGAGCGCCGGCTCTGTCAGGGCATCGAGCGTGTAAAGGATCTGTCGGACGAGGTCATTCCGGACGTTGATGACGCTGAACGCGACCAGCCAGGACATGACGGCCGCAACCACCAGGATGAACACGTATAGGCCGAGGAGCCAGTCAACGAAGTCGAGGAGGCGTATCATCCGGGGTTCCTGGAACGAGCTGTCGGCCGGTTAGATATCTGTTCCCCTCCACGCAAACAAGGGAAGCCGACTGTCAAGGCTAACAGGCGATGTGAGCGTTCTTGACTTGACCAGGGCAGCGACTGTAAATGGCGCCCGATCTGCCGGCCGCCTTCCCAATCTCGTGCGGCCGCATGACCAAGCCGTCGGACTCTCAAAGGTCGTGACTTGGGGCCATAGCTCAGCTGGGAGAGCGCATCGTTCGCAATGATGAGGTCGGCGGTTCGATCCCGCCTGGCTCCACCACGCTTCGCCCTTCGGGCTACGCGTGGCGCAGCCACGCAAGAGCCCAAGGGGCGAGGCGTGGTGCCCGGCGTAGCCACTTGGCGAAGCCGGGCTTTCAGAAACCCACAAACTGCTTCTTGAACGGGACGGCGTTTACTCCGCCGCTTCCGCCAGCGCCGCGGCCGGCTCCCGCGTCAGCCATCCATCCAGGAAATGGTTCAGCCACGCCCGCTCTGCCGCGTCATGCACGGCGCGGCCTTCGAAATGATGATGGCGCGGGCGGGCGCCGGGCGTGTCCAGCCGGGCGTGGCCGCGCGTGGTCCAGCGGCACATCATCGCGTAGGTGACGTCGGGGTGGAATTGCAGCCCGGTGGCGTTGTCGTACTGATAGGCCTGCACCGGAAAGTCGCCGCCCTCGGCGAGCAGGTCCGCGCCGGCGGGCAGGTCGAAACCCTCACGATGCCAGTGATAGACGTTGTCGGGCCAATGCGGGCAGAGCTTCTTGCCCGCCCGCGTCGGCTGGATCGGGTAATAGCCGATCTCGGCGCGCCCGTGCGGATGCGGCGCCACCTTCGCGCCGAGCTGGATCGCCAGCATCTGGGCGCCGAGACAGATGCCGAGGAACGGCCGCTGCTCGCGCAGCGGCACTTCGATCCAGTCGATCTCGCGCCGGACGAAATCGTCGGGATCGTTCGCGCTCATCGGACCGCCGAAAATGACGGCACCGGAATGCCCATCGAGCGTCTCCGGCAGCGGATCGCCGAACCGCGGCCGGCGGATGTCGAGCCGGTAGCCGCGCGCGCGCAGCGCATTACCGATCCGGCCGGGACTCGAGCTGTCCTGGTGCAGGATGATGAGGACGGGCCGATGCGCCGCGGCGGCGGCCGGCGTCGGGTGGCGATGGCGAACGTCCGCCTTGGCGGTCCCGTTCGGTAAGAGCGAAGGGTCTGGCCTGAGCATCACCTGGCGATCATAGCTAAGCGAAGGTTAACGGCGCGTGAGCAAGTTCACTTTCGCAAAGCAAGCCCCGGGCCAGCAAGCCTGATTCGGCTCGCGCAAGAAATCTTCCGCGGGCGGTTTCTCAGGAGACGAACGCGGCTGGCCCGGACACGAATGCAGCACGAAAAATCTCGTGCCTTTCCTGCGCTGGAGACGAGGCCGGACGTCGCGGAGAAATTGTCAGGTCCGCGACGCGATCGCCGCTCTAGCTCCGCTTCAGCTGCAGGCGGCCGACCGCGTCGAGAATGAAGCCGCGCGGAAACCAGCGCAGCAGGAACGGCACGATCTTGATCCCGATCCCCGGCAGCACGACGCGTTTGTCGGCCATCAGGCCGCGATAGCCGGCCTCGGCGACCGCCTTCGGCGGCACATTGAGGATCACCGAATCGACGCCCGGCTTGAAGCCGGCGCGGTCCTGGAATTCCGACGGCACCGGGCCAGGGCACAGCACCGTGACGCGCACGCCATGCGGCGCCAGCTCCTTGCGCAGCGCCTCGGTGAACGAGATCACATAGGCCTTGGAGGCGTAATACACCGCCATGCCCGGCCCCGGCAGGAAGCCGGCCACCGAGCCGAGATTGAGAATGCCGCCCTTGTTGCGGATCAGCTGGCCGGAGAAGCGCAGCGACAGCTCGGTCAGCGCACGCACATTGACGGCGATCATGTCGAGCTGCTCGGTGCGGTCGAGATTCACCGCCTTGCCGAACAGGCCGAAGCCGGCGTTGTTGACCAGATACTCCAGCTCCAGCCCGGCGGCCGTCAGCGCCGCCTCGATGGTCGCGCCGGCGTCGGGCGAGGTGAGATCGCAGGGGATGACGAGCGGCTCCGGGCCACCCTTGGCGGCGATCTCCGCGGCGAGCGCCGCCAGGCGGTCCTCGCGCCGCGCCGTGAGCGCCAAACGGTGTCCGTTGGCGGCAAACACCCGGGCCAGCTCGGTCCCGATCCCCGCCGACGCACCCGTTACGAGCGTGACACGTTCACCCACGATCCCTGCTCTTCGATCACATTCCAAACATTATCCGATGGCGGCGGACGAGAGCATAGGCAGACAGGAACATGCAAGCTGCCGAAAAATGCAGCCACTCGCCCGGCGGACGGAATATCCTCAGATTCACATAGGTTTACCGGAACGGTAGATGCCAGAAACAAAATTAAAGTTTGTTCATCTCCGTGCTTTCGCCGGTTCCATGATGCCGCGGGCTCAAGC
>NZ_CAFJ01000418.1 GCF_000239795.1 Bradyrhizobium sp. STM 3809
CCGACGGTGGCGATGCGCTCCGAGCCGGAGACAAGGCGCGCCAGCGGCGGCGGCCGCTGCACCAGCATCAGTCAGCGCTGCGCGATCCAGATCGGCGGCCGCTGCAATGCCGCCACGGGCGCATGGGAGTACGGCCGCAATGGTGCCGGCGGCGACACGATGTCGTTCAACAACTGCGTCAGCCGGATGATGGCCGGGGGCCGGTGAGCCGCGACGCCGCCCGGGGTGCTCAGCTTCATTGTGAGCGAGACAACCGGAACGATCTGGAAACGGATGGAAAACCCACTCACAATGCGCGCCGAACGTCTCCGGAGGCACGCATGCTGTTCATGGTGATCGAACGTTTCAAGGACCGCGACCCGATCCCCGTCTACCGCCGCGTCCGCGACCCCGGCATCACATTCCCCGACGGGCTCAAATATCTCGGCAGCTGGATCGAGCCGAATTTCGACCGCTGCTTCCAGCTGATGGAATGCGACGACGCGCGCCTGCTGCAGCAATGGATCCTCGCCAATGCCCGCGACACCGGCATGACCTTCGAGATCGTGCCGGTGGTCACGAGCGCCGGGACGCGCGAGGTGGTGGCGCCGTTCCTGGACCAGGCGTGAGACCGGGCGGCGGACGATGCTCGACGTCGTGACGCAGGTGCTCGCGGTCTGCCTCGTCTCCTATGCGATCGCCGTGCTGATGCCGTCGTCGCGGGCGCTGCTGGTGGCGACGCTGCTGCTCGCGCTGGCGACCCTGATCGGTGGCCTGCGCGAATGGTGGACGCTGCAGCCAGGCGGCTGCAGCCGTGCTTGTAAGATCGAAGATCTGCTCGACATCCCGCTGCTGCCGATCGCACGAGCGGGCTTCATCACCGGAGCCATCGTGCGGGCGATCACATTCCTTCCCCAAGCCCGCGGCCTGTCGCCGCGCGCTGTCGTGGTAAGCTGTCTCGCCGGGAGCGCCGTCGCACTCGCCCTCGTCGTGTTCGCGCCGAGCCTCGTCTACTGGCGGCCGCTGCGGATCCTCTAGGCGCGGAGACCAAGTCGTTGATTGCGGGAGGCTGCGTAGCCCGGATGAGCGCAGCGACATCCGGGTTCATCGCAACAGCTCGTGTGACCCCGGATGTCGCTGCGCTCATCCGGGCTCCGACCGAGGCGTTCCTGCGCATTCATCGCGACTTTGGCTGACACCGCTCGCGGCACGGTCCCGCAGCTTCGTCCCTGCTGGCAGACGCTCGTCCCCTCCAGTTCACCGCTCGTCCCAAGGTCCTGGTCCGAACCGGGCCATCATGGCTCGTTGCGGCGGTCGGCCGCGGCCCGGCGCATCGCGCTGGACACCGCGCGGCCGGTTCATGTCAGGAGGTTCACATGTCGTCTCGTATCCGCTCTCTCGGGATCCCCGCGCTCGCGCTCCTTGCCTCGATGTCGGCGTCATCGGCACAGGCGGCTGATGCGGCTCCGGTCGGAGGCAGGTTCGCCTGCAGGATTGCCGAAGAGCACAAGAACCGGGTGGAAGGCGATCCCGCCCACGAGCTCATTCTGCTGAAGTCGACCTGCGACGGTCACGCCTCCGGCGCATCGGCGCGTTTCGACGGCGGCCGGGTGATCATGCTCGAGCTCGATGATCTCGTTCGCGGCAACGGCACGCTGCGCGGCTATGATCATATCAGTTACCCGGACGGCAGCGGACAGATGGACAGCTATATCGGCCAGCAGACCACGCCCCTGGCGAACGGCAAGCAGGAATGGACGGCGATCGGCACCTGGGAGCAGACCGCCGGCACCCGCGCCTTGGCGACATCGCGTCTGCGCGGCACGTGGACCGCGAAATCGATATCCGACACCGAGTACGTCATCGATTGGGAGGGCACGCCGGTGCAGAGCGGTCCGGAATAGCAGGACATTGCCTCACTGCCGCGCGCCGCTGCGGAGCCCGGATGAGCGCAGCGACATCCGGGTTCATCGCAACAGCTGGTGCGATCCCGGATGTCGCTGCGCTCATCCGGGCTACA
>NZ_CAFJ01000417.1 GCF_000239795.1 Bradyrhizobium sp. STM 3809
GTGTGTCGCCCCAGCCGAAGCCGTGCACGATCGAGGCCGAGACGATGCCGTCCCTGCCCTCCTGCGCGGTGATGCGGTCGACGAAGCTGCGCACCGGCTCCCGCGTGGTGTGCAAGGTCACGATCATGTCGGTATCGACCAGCGCCGAGCGCAGCGTCAGCCGCTTCTCGGCAAGCTCGGTGCAATGTTTCACCAGATCCTGCGCGCGCTCGAGAATGTCGGTGTGGGGATATTCCTTCCAGCAGATCAAGAGATCCGCGCTCTCCACCATCAGCTCGCTCATGTGCACGTGCGGATCGAGCGTGGCGCCGATCACGACGTCCGGGCCTGCGATCTCGCGGATCCGCGACAGCAGCTCGCCCTCGCAATCATCATAGCCGTCGGCGATCATCGCGCCGTGCAGCCCGATCAGCGCCATGTCGATCGGCAGCGCGGCCTTGAGGTCGGCGAGGATCTGGTCGCGCAAGGTCTCGAACGCCGCGCGCGTGACGAGCCCGTTCGGCACGGCGGCGGCGACGAGGCCTTCGATCAGCGTCCAGCCCTTCGACGGGCCGACCTGGCGCGCGGCCCAGAGCGGCCCGCCATGCATCTGCATCTTGTCGGGATGCTGGCCTGCCGGGAAGTAAGCGCGCTCGTGAAAGGTCGCGAGCCCCGTCGGCATCGGCGCGAAGGTGTTGGTCTCGGTGGCGAGGGCGGCGGAGAAGACACGCATGACGGCTTGGCTCTTGGTTGGCGCGATGACGCGGAGGCGGCCGCAGGGGACCGCATCGCCTCCCAGAGCACAAGACAGCGCGCGGGCAGAGCGCCCGTCGTTCAGCGCATGAGGCCGATCAGTTCGCCGGGACCGGCGCGCGCACCGACTGATCCTCGATCGCCTTGATCGCAACCATCGCGACCTGCGCCAGCGCCTGGCGGTCGGCGCCCGAGGACGCCATCACGCTCATGCCGGTGATGACGGCGGAGACGTAGCGGGCGAGTGCGGCGGGGTCGGCGCCTGGAACCAGATCGCCCTCGTCCTTCGCCCGCTCGAACCGATGCCGGAGCTGCTCCTCGGTCTGGGCGCGGCGC
>NZ_CAFJ01000416.1 GCF_000239795.1 Bradyrhizobium sp. STM 3809
GACCTTGGTGTAGTGGCTGGCGAAGGTCGTCTTCAGTTCGTCCACGACCCGCTGGCGCAGCCGCTCGCTGTCCGCCCGGCCGATCTTCATCAGGAACGGAAACAGCAGCCAGCCGCCGACGTTCCAGGTCATGCCGAAGCCGCGCGTGATCTCGGTCGGGCGGGTATCCAGGCTGCCGTAGATGTAGACCTGCTTGTGCACGTTCGAGCCGTAGCGGCTGTAGGGATGCTTGCCGGATTTGTTGATCGCCGCTTCCATCGCGTTGAGGATCTGGCCGGCCAGCTTGCCGCCGCCGATCGCATCGAAGGCGATGGTGGCGCCGGTCTCGACCAGCGCCGCAACCAGGTCGTCCATGAAGGTCGGCGACGTCGAGTCCACGACATGTTTGGCGCCGATGCCGCGCAGCAGCTTGGCCTGGCCGGCGCTGCGCACGATGTTGACCAGCGGAATGCCGTCCTTGAGGCAGATCTTGTTGAGCATCTGCCCGAGGTTCGAGGCGGCCGCGGTGTGCACCAGCGCGGTGTGGCCCTCGCGGCGCATCGTCTCGGTCATGCCGAGCGAGGTCAGCGGATTGACGAAGCAGGACGCGCCCTCTTCCGGCGTCGTGCCGTCCGGCAGCGGCAGGCATTCGGACACTTTCAGGCAACGATACTGGCTGTACATCGCGCCGCCGATCGCCGCGACCGTGCGGCCCATCAGCGCCCTGGCGG
>NZ_CAFJ01000415.1 GCF_000239795.1 Bradyrhizobium sp. STM 3809
CCGCGGCAGGAATAGGCCGAGATCTGCTTGATCTCGACCACGCGCTGGCCGAACCAGCGCTGCGCCGCCGGCTGCACCGAGTCGGCGATCCAGCGGTCGAGCGCCGACACGATCGGACAGGCGAGCGTTGCGGTCGGCTTCACCGCGACGGGACCGACGGCGGCGACCGGATCGCGCGACGGCCCGAGTCGCGGCGGCGGGTCCTGCGGATAGGCCGCGCGGGGCGGGGCCTGCGGCCGATCCGGCGCGGCGGGATAGGACGACTCCGGCGGCAGATTGACGTCGTCCTCGCCGGCCGGCGGCTCGAGCTGCAGCGGCGCGCCGGGCGCCGCGCCATAGCCGGGCTGTGCCGATGCGGCGGCCGGATAAGCGGCGCTCGATGACGGATAGGCCGGCTGCGGCTGATAGGTCGAGGACGGATAGCTCTGCGGCTGTTTGGCGATCGGCCAGCGCGGCTGGCCGCCGATCGTTCCGGGCGGCCGCAGGTTCTCGTCGGCAAAGCCGTAGCTCGCGATGGATTCGCCGAGCGCCGCCACTTTCAGCGGATAGTCGGCGCCGCACATGCCGGGGCCGGAGATCGGATCGATGCGGACGATGTCCGCGCTCTCCTTCACCGCGCCGGATTTCAGGCAGGCGATCTCGGCCTCGGCCCGCCACGGTTCGCGCTCCTGGAAGAATCCACGGCCGCAACCCGCAAGCGAGACAAGGACGATGGAGCCGACGAGATACAAACGAACTCCGCGCGTCATCTGCAGAGGTTTGCGGCAATTTGCTTAAGGAGCTGTCAATGCCGTCTGTTGACGGTGCGGAAACCATCATCAGAGGGCAGCCGGCCGATCGGCGCGCTCGTATGCCGCGTTCACCTTCGTTGGCGATCGTGATCGGCCTGGTCTGGCGAGCCGGTGGCGAGGACCGTGACGCGCATCACAGAGGCCCGGGCCGAGCCGATCTAAGAGTTCCCTCAGGTTCACGACGCCGCCCGAGGGAGCTCATCCATGAAGACCGTGTATCTGGCCGCAGCCGCCGTTCTGATCGCGAGCAGCGCCGCGCAGGCCGGCAGTTCGATCGCGTTCGATTTCGACGGCCACAAGATCCGCGTGACCGTGCCGCGCAACTGCCAGTCGCTGTCGTGCCTGCAGGTCTCCGGCGTCGATCTCAGCGGGCTGAA
>NZ_CAFJ01000414.1 GCF_000239795.1 Bradyrhizobium sp. STM 3809
GCCGCTTCCGTCGGAGGCTCTGGCGGCGCGGCGGGACGGACCACGAGGCGATCGCCCTTCAAGGTGCGATCGACGGTCGGAAAATCGGAAGGTCGATAGCGCGGCGGAACCTGCAGCGCGGGATTGCGCGGCGTCGTGCTGCCGGTGATGTCGAGGTCGCGCTCGCTCAGGCTCGCGAGCCGGATGCCCTGCGGCGCCGAGGTGCCGATCGGAAGGCCGAAACTGTAGGTGGCGAGCTGGACGGACGCGGCCGCCGAGGACACGCGCTTCTGCCAGCGCTCGGCGACGCCCGGCTGGCGGGCGAGCCGTGAAGCGATGTCTTGATACCCGGTCTCTGTCGGCATCAGAGCGAAGACGCAGAGACCGAGGCCGAAGGACGCAATACGCGCGCCCTTCGGACCTGGACGCAGAACTAACATCGGTACGCTCAACGCAACGCTACGCTACTCACGCGACCGAACGACAGTGCTTCCGTGCAATTCGATCTGTCATGTTCGTATCGGGTTTAGGTTGCCGAGGAGTTAACCGGCGTTGCACGATCGAAACATGCAAGCGGCGAAGTTGCATCGCGCGGCGCGATCGAGATGCGTGGTAAACGGCGCGCGCAGAAGAGTGGTGAACACCGGGTCAACGAGCGCGGTGAATGAGTGTTGGAGCGCAGATGAATGCGGATCGTCGTTGCGAGATGTTCGTAGGTGGAACACTCGGACGTGGAACGGCGGACGGCAGCATCGGCCGAGATGATGCTGACGACGCGTCGAGGCGGGACGTCTTCGTCGATGTAAACCTTCGCGTTGATGGGCGAGCGCGTGCTGAGC
>NZ_CAFJ01000413.1 GCF_000239795.1 Bradyrhizobium sp. STM 3809
CCTTGCCCATTATTGCGCTAAGTACAAATGGCGCGGCAATCTCCATTGTCTGTGCAATGACAACTTCTACCACTATCAATATCAAGAACTCAAAGAGAAGCTCCTCGGTAGGAAGAGAGCGATTTTTCGCCTCTTCAAGTTTCTTTTCCAAAAACTGAAGTCGGGCGTCCTGCATGTTGTTGATAGCAAGGCAAATACCGTCTTTTACGAGTTCGCACAACGAATCTTCTGCTTGCTGAAGATCGTCAATTCCTCTTTCTATGTAGAGTCTAAGATATCGAACCTCATCATCCAATTTCCACAGATTGCGGTCCCTCATCCCATCCATGGCTGCGACAAGGTTGGCAACTTCTCGTGCAGCATCCATTCCAGCCGACTGCGTTTGTCCATTGGAGCTCATCAGTAATTCCTCGCCGCCAGGTCAGTCGCTAAGGTTGCGTCACCACCATGGGGAAGCCACGGAATTCGACCGTCCGCGATCCCATTGTTTCATTTTCGTTCGCATCTTTCTTCGACTCACGCGACAAATGAGTAGGTTTGGAGCGACCTCGTCGATACGAGCTGATATCAATGAAAGAGAGGCTGACTGTCGCGCCTGCGGTCAGTTTCTGGTGGCGCTCGGAGAAACGTGGCGATTGTGCGTCTGCCGGCGCAGGACAAGCCGCCCTTGTCCGGTTTGGAAGTCATCCCGATGGTGAGAGAAGTCACGGGGAGCTTGAACTTCCCGATGAGATGCATCGACAGACCTCAGAACATTGTCGCGGCCCGCTCAGGTTGCATAACTATGCCAGAGTCCGACCATGAACAGCGCAATTGGCGCCACAACGATCGTCAACGGTGACTGCACAGTCGTAAGGTTCTCGACCGCGAACTACGCGCCGCGGGAACGCTTTGCCGCCTGGCGCGATATCTATGGCCGGACCCTGCAGCGGTTGGATATCGAGCCGCTGTCGACCCGGCAGTTCAATGCCGAAGCGACCCTGCTGAAGATGCCTGGTCTTGCCCTGATGGCCGGCCGCCGTTCCGCTTCGATCTATAATCGCCGTCGGGAATTCATCGATCATGACGATGTCGGCTTCACGTGCGGCCTCACTTCAAATTATCAGGCCCACCAATTCGGCCGTACCCTCGACATGGAGCGCGGACATGCGATCGTCATGACTGGCGCCGAACCGGCCTTTCTGCGGGTGCCCAAGCTCGGCAACTACATCAACCTGCGCGTACCGGTGCGGTATCTATCGCCACTCATCAGAGATCTCGATGCCGCCTACGGCCGATCGGTCCCGGCTGAAAACCCGGCGCTGCAGCTTCTCACCCGCTACATCAGCATTCTTCAGGAGGCCGAAACATTCGGGGTACCTGAACTCAGAACCCGGGTCGTCGCGCACATCCACGATCTCATTGCGCTCGCCATCGGAGCGACACGGGACGCCGCGGAGGTCGCACGGAATCGGGGAGCGCGAGCGGCGCGATTGCGCGCGATCAAGGAGGATATCGTAACATGGCTCGACCAACCCAACCTGTCGGTGGCGACAATCGCCACACGCCATCGGGTACAGCCGCGCTGGGTCCAACGGCTGTTCGAAAGCGAAGGGACGACGTTCACCGCGTTTCTGCTTGCGCAGCGTCTTGAT
>NZ_CAFJ01000412.1 GCF_000239795.1 Bradyrhizobium sp. STM 3809
CCGCCAGAGCCTCCGACGGAAGCGGCCGAGCCGGTCGACACCGCCCCGAGCGCGCCGGCTCCCGCCGCGCCTGCCCAGCCCGATTCGAACTCATCGGTGTTCGGCGCCAAGACCAGCGAAGCGCCCGCGGCCATCACCGTGCCGCCGCGCGCAGCGCTCGATCCCGAATTGCAGGAAGCGCTGAGCGCGCCGCCGCTCGCGCAGTATGATCCGTCGAAGCCGGAGGTCCCCTCGGCCAGCGAGCTCAAGCCCGCGGTCGAGCCGACGACCGCCGACGGCAGCGCCGCGCTCGATGGCCTGAACATCAAGACCGCGAATCTCTATTTCGGCACGACGTCGCTCGGCGGCGGCGCGGGGACCATGGAGACCTGGCAGCCCGGCGAAGCGCCGCTGATCGTGCTGCCGGATCCGGACCTCAAGCCGATGACCGTGCTGCTGCCGCCGGCAGAGGAGGTCGCCAAGGCCGGCGACGCCGGCGAGAGCATCGCGCCGAAGGGCGAGGTCAATGCCGATAATCAGCGCGCGCGGACGCCCGCGGAGCGCCTCGGCCTGACCGACGAGAAGTCGCGCTTCAAGTCCGAGAAGTGTCTTGCCGAGGCGGTCTATTTCGAGGCGCGCGGCGAGGCGGTGCGCGGCCAGATGGCGGTGGCCCAGGTGGTGCTGAACCGCGCCTTCTCCGGCTACTACCCGACCACGGTGTGCGGCGTGGTCTACCAGAACAAGTATCGCCACTTCGCCTGCCAGTTCACCTTCGCCTGCGACAACACGGCGGACGTGATCCGCGAGCCCGACATGTGGGATCGCGCCAAGAAGATCGCCAAGGCGATGCTCGACGGCCAGATCTGGCTGCCCGAAGTGGGCAAGTCGACGCACTATCATGCCTATTGGGTGCGGCCGTCCTGGGTCGCCGAGATGAAGCGCATGTACAAGTTCGGCGTCCACACCTTCTACCGGCCGAAGGCCTGGGGCGACGGCAGCGATGCGCCGAGCTGGGGCACGCCGCAGCAGACCGCGGCCATTTCGGCCGAGCTCGCCGAAGCCGCCAAGAGCGAAGCCGAGATCAATCCGAACTGGACGCGGCGCTAAGCCTTCGATCCAACCCACCGTCATTCCGGGGCAATCGTTCACGCGCCCTGGCGCGTGAGCGATTGAACCCGGAATCTCGAGCTGGCTGGGCGATGCGCGCAGGACAAGCGCGAGGTTCCGGGTTCAAGGCCTGCGGCCTTGCCCCGGAACGACGGGGTGATGAGAGAGAAGATCAGCAGCGCTACGCGCTCAACGACCGCGGCAGCCGGGTCGTCGGCCGTGCCGCGAGTTCGTCGGCGATGTCGCGCGCGGCGGCGAGCGTCGTCATGGTCCGATGTGCGAAGCCCGGATTTTCCGCCGGACAATCGACGCGGCAATGCGCGCCGCGGCTCTCGCGCCGGCTCCAGGCGGCGGCCGCGATCAACAGCGCCGCGCTCGCCATGTTGCGCAGCGCCGGATCGAGGCTGTCGCGCTCGAGCCTTGCGATGGCGATGACGGCGTCGGCCAGAGCGTCCTCGTCGCGGATCACGCCGACCTGGCTGGTCATGATCTCGCGCAGCGTCCTCTCGCTCGCCTCGTCGCTCGCCTTGGCATCGGCCCCCGCGGGCGCGGCAAAGGCGACGTCCTGCAGGGCAGGGCACGCCGCGAAGCTGCGGCCGGAAATGTCCTCCGCGATCCGATTGGCGAACACCAGGGCCGCGAGCAGCGCGTTGCCGGCGATGTGGTTGGCGCCATCGGTACCGGTCGCGGCCACCTCGCCGGCCGCCCACAATCCCTCGATCGAGCTGCGGCCGCGCGCATCGACGGCGATGCCGCCCATGTGGAAATGCGCGGCCGGCGCCACGGGAATGGGTTGCCGGGTCGGATCGAGCCCGGCGGCGACGCAGGCGCGGTGAAGAACGGGATAGCGTTCGGCGACGTCGTCATCGAGCACGTCGCGGGCATCGAGAAACGCGCCGCGCCCGGCGGTGAGCTCGGCCATGATGCCGCGCGCGACCGTGTCGCGCGGCGCGAGATCGACCAGCGGATGGCGCGGGAGCATGAAGCGCTGGCCGCGCCGGTTGATCAGGACCGCGCCGGCGCCGCGCAGGCTCTCGCTGACAACAGGCGCCGGATCCTGTCCCGTCATCGCGGTCGGATGGAACTGCACGAATTCCGGATCGGCGATGACGGCGCCGGCGCGCGCGGCGATCGCAAGGCCGATGCCGTTCGCATGGGCAGGGTTGGTGGTCACGGCGAACAGATGGCCGATGCCGCCGGTGGCGAGCACAATCGCCGGCGCGGCGATCAGCACCGGCGCCGCGGCAGCATCATCCGCACGACGCAGCCGCAGCCCGCGCACCGCGCCATCGCCGGTCAGCAGCGCATCGGCGACGTGTCCCTCCATCAGCCGGATCGAGGGGGTGGCACGCACGGCCGTTGCGAGGGCCGTCATGATCGCCTGTCCGGTGAAGTCTCCCCGGACGCTCAGGATGCGCCGCGCGGAATGAACGGCCGCCCGCGAGGTCGCCAATCCGCCCTTGTGGTCGCGATCGAAGCTGACGCCGAGGCGCGCGAGGTCCTCGATGCGTGCCGCCGCATCGCGCGCGAGCGCGCGCGCCGCATCTTCGTCGACGAGGCCGCAACCGGCGGCGATCATGTCAGCGGCATGGCTGTCGGGGCTGTCGCCCGCAGACACTGCGGCTGCAATGTCGGCCTGCATCGTTGCGCCGAACGAGTCCTCTCCGAGCGACGTTGCGGAGATCAGGATGACGGGGCGCGGCGCAAGCTTCAGCGCGCAGAACAATCCCGCGACACCGGCGCCGACGATCACGACGTGACTCGACGTGTCTCGACCTGACGTGTCTCGGCTTGAAGTTTCGATCTGGTCGCAGGGCATCGGCTGTCCAAATTCCACATTCGGTGCGCAGTTGTATCAAGCTACCAGTTAGCTCTTCTTCAGAGACATCTCTCGATGTTGAGTGGTGTTTGGCGACAAATCGCGATCGTTCTGATGGTCGCTCCCGCGCAACGTGAATCTTTTGCTCTTGCTCGCGCATCGGGATCGATCGCGCCTCGGCCCATTCAGCAATCATGAGTTCCTTCGATGGAACTGGCTTCGGATGACGTCCGCTCATGATGGGACGCGACATCGATTTTTTTCATGGCTGAGTTCCGGTTTTGCCCTTGGGTGGTGGATGCAAATGCATTAATCCGTCACGAGCGGCCGGACGACGCGGCGCATCAGGGAGGACAATCATGTCGGTACAGGCTGGCGATCTCGGCGCCTCCCGCGCACAGACGTGGCGCACGCCGCTCATCATCATCACCTGCGGCTGCGCCATCGCGCTGCTCAGCTTCGGCCCACGCTCCAGTCTCGGTTTTTTCGTGCAGCCGATGAGCCGCGAGTTCGCCTGGGGCCGCGACGTGTTCGCGCTCGCGGTGGCCGTGCAGAATCTGCTGTGGGGCCTCGGCCAGCCGCTCGCCGGCGCCATCGCCGACCGCTTCGGCGTGCTGCGCGTGATCTGCGTCGGCGCGCTGCTCTATGCGAGCGGCCTCTTGATGATGCGCTATGCGACGACCCCGCTGCAGCTCGATATCGGCGCCGGCGTGCTGGTCGGCTTCGGCCTGTCCGGCTGCTCGTTCAACCTCATCCTGTCGGCCTTCAGCAAGCTGCTGCCGCCGGAGCGGCGCGGGCTGGCGCTCGGCGCCGGCACGGCGGCCGGCTCGCTCGGGCAGTTCCTGTTCGCGCCGTTCGGCGTGGCGCTGATCGACCAGTTCGGCTGGCAGAGCGCGCTGACGGTGTTCGCGACCTTGATGCTGTTCATCGTGCCGCTGTCGCTTGCGGTGGCGACGCCGCCGGCGGCCGAGGCCAAGCCGACCGAGGCCGAGCAGCAGTCGTTCACGACCGCGCTGATGGAGGCCTTCGGCCATCGCTCCTACGTGCTGCTGGTGCTCGGCTTCTTCACCTGCGGCTTCCAGCTCGCCTTCATCACCGTGCATCTGCCGGCGTTCCTGGTCGATCGCGGCCTGTCGGCGCAGACCGGCGGCTGGGTGATCGCGGCGATCGGCCTGTTCAACATCATCGGCTCGCTCAGCGTCGGCTGGCTGCAGAGCCGGCTGCCCAAGCGCTACATCCTCTCCTTCATCTATTTCACCCGCGCGCTGGCGACGCTGGCCTTCATCTCGTTCCCGGTGACGCCGGCGACCGCCATCGCGTTTGGCGCCGTGTCCGGGCTCGCCTGGCTGTCGACGGTGCCGCCGACCTCGTCGCTGGTTGCGATCATGTTCGGCACGCGCTGGCTCGCCACCCTTTATGGCTTCGCCTTCGTCAGCCACCAGGTCGGCGGCTTCCTCGGCGTCTGGCTCGGCGGCCTCGTGTTCGAGCGCTACGGCTCCTATACCCCGATCTGGTGGCTCTCGATCCTGTTCGGCGTGCTGTCGGCGCTGATCAACCTGCCGATCGTCGAGAAACCGGTCGCGCGCGCCGTGCCCGCGACCTGAGTTGCGCCGCTGGTCCGTTTCGCTAAACATGGCCTGAAACCGAAGAAAGCGCAGGGAGTGCCGCTGTGGGAACGTTCAAGGCGATCCGAATCGACAAGGCCGACAAGGGGACCACGGCTTCCCTGACGCAGTTCGACGAAGCCGAGCTGATGGATGGCGACGTCACGGTGAAGGTCGAATGGTCGACCTTGAACTACAAGGACGGCCTGGCGCTGACCGGCAAGGCGCCGGTGGTGCGCCGCTTCCCGATGATCGCGGGCATCGACTTCGCCGGCACCGTCGAGCAGTCGAGCCATCCTGGATGGAAGCCGGGCGATGCCGTTGTCTGCACCGGCTGGGGCATGGGCGAAACCCATCTGGGCGCTTACGCCGAGAAGGCCCGCGTCAAGGGCGACTGGCTGGTCGCGCTCCCGCAGGGCCTGTCGGCCCGCGACGCGATGGCGATCGGCACGGCGGGCTTCACCGCCATGCTGGCGGTGCTGGCCCTGGAGAAGCACGGCCTGACCCCGGCGAGCGGCCCGGTGGTGGTCACCGGCGCGGCCGGCGGTGTCGGTTCGGTGGCCACGGCGGTGCTGGCCAAGCTCGGCTACCACGTGATCGCCTCGACTGGGCGCCTCGCCGAGGCGGACTATCTCAAGTCGCTCGGCGCGGCTGAGGTCATCGACCGCAACGAGCTGTCCGGGCCGGCCAAGCCGCTGGCCAAGGAGCGCTGGGCGGGCGGCGTCGACAGTGTCGGCTCCAACACGCTCGCCAACCTGCTGTCGATGACCAGATATGGCGGGGCGATCGCGGCCTGTGGCCTGGCCGCCGGCATGGACCTGCCGTCCTCGGTCGCGCCGTTCATTTTGCGCGGCGTGTGCCTGCTCGGCATCGATTCGGTGATGTGCCCGCTGCCTGCGCGCAAGGCCGCCTGGGCGCGCCTCGCGACCGACTTAAATCGGTCAAAACTGGCTGAAATTACTCACGAAATCGCCTTGGATCAGCTCGCCTCTCTAGGACCGCAAATCCTCGCCGGCCAGGTCCGCGGGCGTACCGTGGTAAGAATATCCTGAGGATGTTCAGACTTTTCAAACCATGATGCTCCATTGTTGCCATGGTTGATATGGTAAGCATGGGGTAAAGATACCGCCTTACCCGCTGCGTGGGGTTGAGTGGGAGTTGGAAGCATGCTCGCGCGTCTGTTGCTGGGAACCGTGACTGTCGGTGCCATGATCGCACCCGCGATTGCGGGATCGATGACGGCCGATGAGGCCCGCAAATTCGTGGCCGGCAAGGTGTTCGCGTTCACCTGCGTCGACGGCACCCGCGGCGCCGGCCGCATTCTCGATGACATGGGCGCCGCCGGTGCGGTGCAATTCTCCGGCTCCGGACCGGTCCGGCACATCCGTCTGCCAGGGAATACGCTGCAGATCCGCGGCGAGAATGTCTGCGCCTCGATCAAGGGCATGCCGTTCGAGCCGTGCTTCAACCTCGACAAGAAGGACGAGCGCAGCTTCCGCGGCTCGGTCTCCGGCCTCGGCGCGTTTGCCTATTGCGACTTCCAGCACCAGGGCGGCGCCACCATGCTGATGGCTCGGGCCGTCGCGCGGCCGCGCTCGGCGCGGGCCGCGATCGCTGCCGATCCGGCGCACACCGAGGTGGCCGCTCGAGTCGAGACGCCGCGGGTGGAGCGCAGCAAGGTGGAACCCGTGAAATCGGACACCGCGAAGGTCGATAACAGCAAGTTTGAAGGCTCGAAGTCCGATAACTCTAAATCCGAGAACACCAAGGCCGATGCCGCGCCGGAGTTGCGCCGCTCGACGGATTAGTTGTTAGTTCACCGACTATTTAAAAACCGGCCGCGATTAACATACAGCAACATTTAAGACGGAACCGCACGCTAGCGGTCATTGCGCCGTAGTCGTACGGTTGCGTATTTTCATGCCTCGGTAGCGACTCTCGAGCAGTGTGCGACCCGGGGGGTGGCCCAATAGAAAGGGTCGGTAATGTCGCTTTACTTCTTTCGGATCAGCCAGGGCCGCTATTCCGGCGCTGCTGATCAGCCTTACGAGTTTGCCAATCGGGAATCCGCCTGGAACGAATTGACGGCCGTCTGTTCGGACCTGATCGGAGGCATCTCGAAGACGCTGCAGCAGGGCGCGGAGTGGCAGATGGAACTGCTCGACGAAGCCAAGCAGCCGGTGTTCCGGATCCGCTTGGTCTCGGAGGCCGTGAACTGATCAGGTCATCGGGGGATGATCTGAGCCTGCTGCTCGCCGGGCCGCAGTGCACCTCGCTGCGGCCAGCCATATCCATCTGACCTGTTTCGCCCATTGCTGTCCGCGATCCGTTTCCCCGCCGTGAGACCCGGCGATCGGCTGCCGTCTTGGCTTGGACGGCAGGCGGGCGCGATCCCGGCGCCGGCGAGCGCAAACCGCAGCCCCGACACGCTCCGCCCGCTGGCCGCCGCTCCCGTCATCCGCGATGGCGGGCTCCATGGATGCTTTCGCTCCCAGCGTGCCGCAACTGCCAGTCCAGGTTGTATTCTTAACCCGGCCTTAGGAAGGCTCTGGCATACCAGAGGTTGAAACACCCCCTGGCGAAGGCCGGAGGTGTTGCCGTGGCGCGCACCGGCTGAATCAGGCCTGGCCCCCCGGCAGGTGAGGATCAGAGGTTTCATGGCACCGCGCGAGCCGCGCTGGTGCGCATTTTATATTCTTTCTCGGTAATCCTACGGGGGTTCTATTAACCTCCGATAAGCCGGTTTCCCTCCCAATAGGAGGGTCAGAGCCGAACCGTGCCTTCGGTGACATCGCCGTTCCCCGAAGCCTCTGACCTCGACGCCGCGCAGCGTAGCGTGGTCCTGAATTGCTCAGGCCGTCCGTGACGCTGGAAGAGAGTGGCGAACCGCTTTGTCAGCTGGGGTCATCGTGTCCAGAATGTCCATCCGCAAGAAGATCATCTCGGTTATCGCGTTCATGCTGGTCGCCATGTGCGGGCTCGGCGCGCTGGCCGTCACCAGCATGCAGTCGATCAATGCGAACACGGTCGACATCGCCACCAACTGGCTGCCGAGCGTGCGCGCGATCGGCGAGCTGCGCGCCGACATCAACCTGCTGCGCATCGCGCTGCGTGCCCATGTGATGGCGGAGACGGCCGACGCCAAGCAGGCGAGCGAGACCCGGGTCAACGGCATCCTCGAGACCATCAACAAGGACCGCAAGGTCTATGAGCCGATGATCACCTCGGCGGAGGAGCGCGCGATCTACAACAACTGGGTCCAGGCCTGGGAGAAGTACGTCGTCGCCATCAAGCAGGTGATGGAGGAATCCAACAAGAGCGTCGGCAGGCTTCCGCGCGAGGCGACCGAACTGCTCGAGAAGTCGGCCGCGGCGATTGCGCGTGACGCCGACAAGTATTTCGTCCAGGACATCGAGTTCAACAACAAGGGTGCCGACAACGCCACCAAGCAGGCGGCGGAGAGCTTCTCGCGCGCGATCTGGCTGGTGGTGTCGATCATCGCCGCGGCCGTCATCGCGGGCGTCGCCGTCGGCTACTACCTGGTGCAGAACGTCTCGTCCGGCATCGCCTCGATCATCAAGCCGATGCAGGAGCTCGCCAAGGGCGACCTCAACGCCGAGGTCACGCATCGCGGCGAGCCGACCGAGATCGGCGCCATGGCAGACACCCTGCAGGTGTTCAAGGAAGCACTGATCGCGAAGAAGGAAGCCGACGAGCGCGCGGCCGCCGACGCCGAGGCCAAGATCGAGCGCGGTCGCCGCGTCGACAACATCACGCGCCAGTTCGAGGCGACGATCAGCGAGATCGTGCAGACCGTGTCGTCGGCCTCGAGCGAACTCGAGCATTCCGCCGGCGCGCTGTCCTCGACGGCGACGCGCTCGCAGGAAATCTCCACGGCCGTCGCGGCGGCGTCGGAGGAAGCATCCACCAACGTGCAATCGGTTGCCTCCGCCACCGAGGAGCTGTCGTCGTCGATCACCGAGATCAGCCGCCAGGTCCAGGAATCGGCCCGCATGGCGACCGAAGCGGTCGACCAGGCGCGCCTCACCAATGATCGCGTCGGCGAGCTGAGCAAGGCCGCGGCGCGCATCGGCGACGTCGTCGAGCTGATCAACACGATCGCCGGCCAGACCAACCTCCTGGCGCTCAATGCGACCATCGAGGCGGCGCGCGCCGGCGAGGCCGGCCGCGGCTTCGCGGTGGTTGCCTCCGAGGTCAAGGCGCTCGCCGAGCAGACCGCCAAGGCCACCGACGAGATCGGCCAGCAGGTGTCGGGCATCCAGGCCGCGACGCAGGAATCCGTCGGCGCCATCCGTGCGATCTCCACGACCATCGAGCGGCTGTCGGAGATCTCATCGGCGATCGCAGCGGCCGTGGAAGAGCAGGGCGCGGCGACGCAGGAAATCTCGCGCAACGTCCAGCAGGCCTCGCAGGGCACGCAGGAGGTGTCGTCGAACGTGGTCGACGTGCAGCGCGGCGCCTCGGAGACGGGTCAGGCGTCGGCGCATGTCCTGTCCGCCGCGCAATCGCTGGCGACCGACAGTGACCGCTTGAAGCGGGAAGTCGCGTCTTTCCTGCAATCGGTCCGTGCTGCCTGATGGCAGAAGAGGGCGGTATTCGAGCGCGTACTAATACCTAGCTCGGCGTTAACGGAACTTTCCGGAGAAAGCGGCATGCTGCGCCGAGCAGTTGCCGCTTTTTCGTTTCGCAGCGACGCGACGGTCATGGCAATGGTGCTGTGGACCGGCAGACGCGACCGATCGTGCGAGGCGCTTTCTCCAGGATCAACGGACGTGTCCAAGCTCTCCATTCGCCTCAAGATCGTCGCCGTCATCGCCTTCATGCTGGTCGTCATGGCCGGCATGGGCCTGCTGTCGCTGCGCAGCATGCGCGACATCAATTTGCGCACGGTCGACATCGCCACCAACTGGCTGCCGAGTGTGCGCGTGCTCGGCAATCTGCGCGCCGACATCAATGTCTACCGGCTCACGCTGCGCGCCCATGTGATGGCGCTGACGGCCGAGGCGAAGGCCAACAACGACAAGCGCATGGCCGATGTTTTCGCCAAGGTGAAGAAGGATATCAGCGACTATCAGCCGCTGATCTCGTCGGCCGAGGAGCGCGGCATCTACGAGTCCTGGGTACGCGCCTGGGACAAGTACACCGCGGAAGCCGACAAGGTGCTGGAGGTGTCGCGCAAGAGCGTGGGCAAGCTGCCGGACGATGTCGATGCGCTGTTCAAGCCGGCCGGCGCCGCAGCGACCGTTCAGGAGGACATCCTCACCAAGGCGATCGACTACAACGACAAGGGCGCCGAAACGGCCACGCGCGATGCGGCCGACGGCTACACCAGCACCTTCTGGCTCGTCACCTCCATCATCCTCGCGGCGGTTGCCGCCGGCGTCGCCGTCGGCTTCTACCTCGTCCACGACGTCTCCTCCGGCATCGCCTCGATCATCAAGCCGATGCAGGCGCTCGGCCAGGGCGACCTCTCGGCCGAGGTGCCGCACCGCGGCGAGCCGACCGAGATGGGCGCGATGGCCGATACGCTGCAGGTGTTCAAGGAGGCGCTGATTGCCAAGCGCGATGCGGATGCGCGTGCCGCGGCCGACGCCGAGGCCAAGATCGAGCGCGGCCGCCGCGTCGACAACATCACCCGCCAGTTCGAGAACACGATCGGCGAGATCGTGCAGACGGTATCGTCGGCCTCGACCGAGCTCGAGCATTCCGCCGACGCGCTGTCGTCGACCGCGACGCGCTCGCAGGAGATCTCGACCCAGGTCGCCGCGGCTTCCGAGGAGGCCTCGACCAACGTGCAGTCGGTCGCCTCGGCCACCGAGGAGCTGTCGTCGTCGATCACCGAGATCAGCCGCCAGGTGCAGGAATCCGCGCGCATGGCCCATGAGGCCGTCTCGCAGGCGCGCCAGACCAACGACCGCGTCGGCGAACTGTCGAAGGCCGCCGCGCGCATCGGCGATGTCGTCGAGTTGATCAACTCGATCGCCGGCCAGACCAACCTGCTCGCGCTCAACGCCACCATCGAGGCGGCGCGCGCGGGCGAGGCCGGCCGCGGCTTCGCCGTGGTCGCTTCGGAAGTCAAGGCGCTGGCGGAGCAGACCGCCAAGGCGACCGGCGAGATCGGCCAGCAGATCGGCAGCATCCAGGCGGCGACGCAGGAATCCGTCGGCGCCATCCGCGACATCTCCGGCACCATCGAGCGGCTGTCGGAGATCTCCTCGGCGATCGCTGCAGCCGTCGAGGAGCAGGGCGCGGCGACGCAGGAGATCTCGCGCAACGTCCAGCAGGCGGCGCATGGCACTCAGCAGGTGTCGTCCAACGTCGTCGACGTGCAGCGCGGCGCCGCGGAGACCGGTCAGGCCTCGGCCCATGTGCTCGATGCCGCCAAGTCGCTGGCCTCCGACAGCGACCGGCTCAAGCGCGAGGTCGCCTCGTTCCTGCAGTCGGTGCGCGCCGCCTGACGATCACGCCGCCGGCGCAGCAGGCGGGGCCTGCTGCTGCCGCCGGAACAGCACCTTCTGGTACAGCCAGCCGATCGCGACCAGCACCAGGCCGAGGCCGATGAAGGACAGCGCGCGCCAGACGCCGGTCAGCGCCGACATGTCGACCAGGAAGGCCTTCAGGATCGTCAGCGCGATCACGATCGCCGATGCGAGGCGCGCGCGCTGCGACGACACGATGACGCCGATGCCGAGCAGCACGACGCCGAAGGCGAGCCAGGCGATCGAGTAGGTGTACTGCTCGGCCGCGCTGGTGACGCCGCTCGTCAGGACCGGGCCGTGATAGAGGCGGCGGATCTCCAGGCTGACATAGGACAGCGCCAGGACCAGTGCGCCGGCGGCGAGCGTGTTGCCATAGGCCGGCGGACGGCGGCCCGCGACCGCGTAGGACAGCAGCAGCATCAGCACCGCGGGGAAGGCGTAGGCCAGGATCAGGATGTTCAGCAGGCCGCCCTTGATCGCGACGTCCGAGATCATCGGGTTCTCGAACAGCAGCAGTCCGAGCACGGTGGCGCCGGCGGCGAAGCCGGTCAGGATCGCGGCGCCGACATTGTGCACGAGGCTGCCGCTGCGCTCGCGCAGCCGCTCCAGCCCGATCGCGAGCGCCAGCGCGACGCAGATGTCGAGGCCGATTTCGGCGAGCGACGGCACCGCCAGCATGTCGCCGTCGTTCACGGCGTGGCGGATCTCCAGGAAGGCCAGCAGCGTCGTGAACAGGATCGCCGCGGCCTCGACCGCGCGCAACGGCGCGTCGTCGCCATAGCGGCGCATCAGATAGCTTGCGCCCCAGAACGACGCCGCCGGCACGCCATAGCCCCACAGCAGCCAGTTGATGATTGGCGTGGTACCGACATCGTCGCCGACGATGCGCGGGTCGTAGCCGATCCTGAGCACCACGAGCCCGGCGAAGGCGGCCGCGAGCGTGCGCAGGAACGGGATCGGCCGGTTCTCGAAGATCCAGGCGGTGCCCAGCGACATCAGCGCCAGCGCGATCGTCAGCCAGCCCTTCTCCAGCGCGAAGGTGAGCGCCAGCGCGAGCGCGGCCAGCGTGCCGGTCGCAAACAGCGCGATCGAGGCGGACAGGCCCGGACGCTCCTCGCGCCGGGTCAGCAGCTCGGTCGCGACCGCGAACGCAGCCGCCAGCACGACCGCGAGAATCGCGAACGGGATCGAGCGGTCGAGATGCGCGATGCGCGCATACAGCGCCACCAGCAGCGCCAGCGGCGTGAACACGCCAGCCGCCGACCACACCACCGGCACGACCGCGTTGCGCGCGCGTCCCTGCGCCAGGAACCCCGTTCCGCCGAAGCCGAGCGCGAGGATCGCGGCCGTCACCAGATGCGACGTCACGGAGGCGCCGAGCGGATTCGGGCCCATGCCGGGCAGCGCACCGCCGGGCAGCACCAGCAGGTCCGGATTGTCGCGCAGCGCCCATTCGGCGAACACGACGAACACCGTGGCCGCCGCCGCCACGACGGCGCCGGTCGCGCTCGGCGCGCGCCAGGCGACCGCCAGCGTCGCGGCGACCAGCCCCGTGAAGCCGATCAGCGCCAGGCCGTCATGGAAGCTTGCGAGCGTGACCAGCATCGCGCCGAGCAGGTAGACCGCGAGCGCGGCCGAGGAGACCGGCTCGACCTCGTCGTTGTCGGCCGCGGGGCCGAACAGCAAGCCGCAGACGACGATCACCGTCGCCAGTGCGAAACCCGCGACCACGTGGAAGACATGCGGTGCGACCGTCTCGACGCCGGCGTCGAGGCCGGGCAGGGTCCACAGGAACGACAGCCCGATCGTGGTCATCGCCAGCCAGCGCCACAGCCGCACCCGCGCCAGCGCGAACGCAGCGGCGGTGACGATGGCCAGATAGATGTACAGCGCCCAGTAGTTCGGCTGCCCTGTGGAGACCAGCACCGGCGTGGTGAAGGCGGCGACGAGGCCGAGCCCGGCCAGCGCCGGTCCGTGCAGCAGCGCCGCCGCGAGCGTGCCGAGCGCCACGATCGCGAGCAGCACGAAGGCGATCGCGGGCGGCAGGAATTCATACAGGGCGTAGGACGCGTAGACGGTGGCGAACGCGACCGCGGTGCCGGCGGCGGTCAGGATCGCCGGGATGTTGGCGATCGGCAGCGCCGCGATCTGCGAGATGCTCTCCTTGCGCCGCGTCCATTCGCCGGCCGCGAGCAGCGCCGCGGCAAACAGCGCGCCCAGCGCGACGCGCACCGCAGGACCGATCAGTCCGGCCTCGATCGAATAGCGCACCATGAAGAAGCCGCCGAGCGCGAGCGTCAGCC